>DASXNO010000243.1:0-5879 GCA_036495025.1 Actinomycetota bacterium
CTGGCGATCGGCGTGCCCTGGGCGGTGGGGGCCCTGCTGACGGCGAACGGGAACGGACGCAAAGGGCGTTCGGAGGGCGAGGGCTAGCGCGAGGTTACCTGGCTACTTGCGGGAGAGGCTCGCCGAGAGCGAAGCCGACGGCGTGGGCGATGCCGGGGCTGGCGGCGTCGGCAGCGGGGCGCTCGCCCCCGGCCCGGAACCGTAGGCACCCCAGGCGTTCGTCGTCAGGGCCGCGGCGAGGCCGAGCACGACGGCGGCCTGGCCCATCGGCTGGTCGACGGTGTCGACGGTCACGACCCGGAGGCTGGAGTCCTGGCGGATCTGCGCCAGCAGCGGGAGCGGCGACGACCCGTCCTCCCCGACCGCCACGGGGGCCTGCGCGGCGGAGAGCGCCCGGATGACGGGCAGGATGATCGTCTTCGCGAGGTCGGGAACGGGCTTGGCGCCGGCAGGGAGTTGCGCCGGCGCCAGGACGACGATGGCCGTGCCGGGGGTGGCGAGCGTGGCCGGCGGTTGCTGGGCGTCCCCGGCGACGCCCGGGCCCCGGCTGGCGAGACCGGCGTCCATGAGGCGCTGCAGGACGCCGGGCGCTTTCCCGGAGAGGGCGTCGCTCACCTGGCGGGCGAGCGCGGCCTGCAGGGCCTCGGCACCGGAGGTGCCCCCGCCGACGACGGTGGCTGCCTGCCCGCGGCTCGCGTCGTCGGGCAGCGCCAGGTTCGAGGACAGGGCCAGCGTTCCCTCGAGCCTGGCGCCGGCGGCGACGAGCGTCGCCGCCATCTGCGAGGTCTCGCCGCCCGGGGTCGTGTCGAAGGAGACGAGGACGGCGCGCTTCCCCGCCAGCTTGCCCTGCACCAGCAGGTTCCGGCTGGCCTCCGCGTACCGGAGGAGGTCGCGGTTGGTCTGCGCGAGCGCGTCGTTCTGCGTCTGGAGGTCCTTGTTGCTGTTGTCGATCCTGCGCAGGGAGTTGTTGAGCGCCCGCACGGTCTCCGGGGAGACGAAGGTGCTCCCGGCGACGATGCCGAGGCCGAGCGCCAGAAACACCGCGATGAGGCTCGCCAGGTGATACCGGAAGTTGATCACAGGGCTACAGGGTAGCGAGCAGGTACATCAGCGAAACGCCTGGCCCACCGTGAAGGTGAGGTGCCGGGCCCAGAGCCTGACCGTCCCCGCCACCACCTGGGCGAGGTTGGGGTGCCCCGAGGCCCCCACGATGATGAGCATCGTCAGGGCGGCGGCGGCCACCAGGGCGGCGAGCTGGAGGCGGGTCGGCCCGGCGCGGTGCAGCATGCTCACGCCCTTGGCGTCGACGAGCTTGGGCCCCACCCGAAGCCGCACCAGGAAGGTCGAGGCCATGCCCTTGCGGCCCTTGTCCATCATCTCGGTCAGGCTGGCGTGGCACCCGACGGCGACGATCAGCTCGGCGCCCTTCTCGTGGGCGAGCAGCATGGCGGCGTCCTCGCTCGTGCCGACGGCTTCGAAGGTGCGGTACGTGAGTCCGAGGGCGTCGAGACGGTCCGCCCCCGGTGCACGGCCGTCGGGATAGGCATGGAGGATCAGCTCGGCGCCGCAGACGAGGGCCTCGGTGGTGACCGAGTCCATGTCGCCGATGATGATGTCGGGCCGCATGCCGATGTCGAGGAGGGCATCCGCTCCGCCGTCGACGCCGACGAGCACCGGCCGGAAGTCGGAGATGTAGCCGCCGCGCAGCGACGCAAGGTCGGCCTTGTACCCGTAGCCCCGGACGACGACGAGCACATGGCGCCCGGCGAGGTCGGTCTCGATCTCGGGCAGGCGGATGGCCTCGATGAGGTACTCCCGCTCGTCCCGGAGGTACTCGATCGTGTTCTCGGCGAAACGCTCGAGCGCGGCGCCGATCTGGCGCTTCGAGGCATCGAGGCGCTCCTGGACGACCTCCATGCCGACCAGCTCCCCCTTGGCCACGACGTCGCCCCCGACGAGGATCCGGCCGTCATCGATCTCGAGCATGTCGCCGTCGCGGACGATGTCGAACACGTCCGGGACCACGGCGTCGATCAGGGGGATACCGGCCGCCGCCAACACCAGGGGGCCGAGGTTGGGGTAGGCGCCGGTGGCGGACCGGGCCACGTTCACCACCGCCCGCACCTGGCGTTCCACCAGCCCCTCTGCCGCAACGCGGTCGAGGTCCTCGTGGTCGATCAGGGCGATTTCGCCGGGCTGCAGTCTTCCTACGAGGCGCTTGGTTCGGCGGTCGCAGCGGACAAGACCACGGACGGCGCCGGGCGCAGGAGCGTGGAGGACGCCGCCTGCAGCCCGCGGGTGCCGACGGAACATGCGGAGGATTCTACCCGCGTGCCGTTCAGGTGGGGCGGTACGAACCCGGCTCGAAGCGGGACTGGAACCGCAGGAAGAACCCGCCGTCGCCAAGGCGGACCAGCCGGAGCGGCTCCTTGTGGGGCTGGACGGTCACCGCAGCGGCCGGGGGAAGCTGCACGACGTGGCGGCCGTCGGCCGACAGGGCACCCCCGCCGTCGACAAGGCGGACGGTCACCGGGCGGGTGGGCCCCACCACCACCGAGCGCCAGCGGATCGAGTGGGGGCAGACCGGAGTCAGCACCATGACGTTGAGCTCGGGCTCGACCACTGGGCCGCCGGCCGACAGCGAGTAGGCGGTCGAGCCGGTCGAGGTGGCGACGATGAAGCCGTCGGCGGTGTAGCGGGCGACCTCCTCGTCCCCGACAAAAACCTGGACATCGACGACCTTCGACGGTGTCGGCTTCTCGACGACGACCTCGTTCAGCGCCGTCGCCGCGGCCAGCGGCTCCCCCCCGATGGTCGCGGCCCCGTCGAGCATCATCCTGAGCTCGATCGTGAAGTCGCCCATTTCGATCGCCTCGACCGCCGCCTTCAGGTTGCCAATTTCGGCGGAGGCGAGGAACCCCATGCGGCCCAGGTTGACACCCAGCAGCGGTATGCCGCGCCGCACCGCCTCCCGGGCGGCCCGCAGCATCGTTCCGTCACCGCCGAGCGAGAGGATGAGGTCGGCAGGGCCGCCGAGCGTGGCGTCCACCACCCGCACCCCCACCGACGACGCCAGCTCGACGACCTCCTCATAGGCCTGCTGGGCCGCCTCCGACGTCGGGTGGACGACCACGCCGATGATCTCGACCTTCACAGCATGGATCCTGGAACGAGCCGGTCCGGTGGTGGCGCGTCGAAGCGACCGCGCACAAAGAACTCCTGGTTCCCTTCGGCCCCCCGCAGGCGGGAGGGCCGGATGCCGGCGGTGCCGACACCCCGTGCCCACAGGGCGTCGGCCACCTTCTGCACCGCTGCTGCCCACACCGCCGGGTCATCGACGATGCCCCCGGCTCCCACGTCGTGGCGGGGGGCTTCGAACTGCGGCTTCACCAGGAGGAGCAGGTCGCCGCCCGGGGCGGTCGCCGCAACCAGGCGGTCGAGCACCGCGACCAGCGAGATGAAGCTGAGGTCGGCGACGACCAGGTCGAACGGCGGGCGGAGGAGCGCGGGGTCAGCGGTCCGGATGTTGAGGCGCTCGAGGAGGGCCACCCGAGGGTCGTTGCGCAGCGACCAGTCGAAGTCGCCGTACCCGACGTCCACCGCCACGACCTCGGCGGCGCCGCGCTGCAGGAGGCAGTCGGTGAACCCGCCGGCCCCCGCCCCGGCATCGAGGCACCGCAAGCCCCGGGCGTCGAGGGCGAAGTCGTCGAGGGCGCCGGCAAGCTTGACGCCGCCGCGGGTGACGTAGGAGCGCGGCGGGTCGAGCACGTCCACCTGGCTCGACCCTGCCACCAGGCTGGACGGCTGAAGGGCCGGGGCTCCGTCGACGAGGATGCGCTGCTCAGCGATGAGTCGCTGCGCCTCGTGCTCCCCCGACGCCAGCCCCCGGTCCACGAGCTCGCGGTCGAGCCGGCGGCGAGGCTTCGGCATCAGCGTCGCGCCGGGCCTGTCCTCGTTGCCCCTGCGCTGCCTGCCCCTTCGGTTGCCTCCGTCGCGTCGAGCTCCGCCTCGAGCCTGCGCACCGTCTCGGCGAGCGCGGCCGCCCGCTCGTCCAGGGGGAGGGCGCTCAGCCGTTCCAGCTCCGATTCGGGTTCGACGGACGAGGGTTCGCCGTCCACCGTCATACCTCGTCGGCGGGCGGCGTCCCCGGGGGGCCCGTCCCGGCTGGCTTCGCGCGGGCTCGGGTGGGCCGTGGCGTGATCGCCTTGGGACGGGAGGTCGAAGCCTTGGCGCGGGGCCGGGCCGAGCCGGTCGCGGAGGACCCACCCTCTGCTGGGGAGGTCTCGGTGGCAGCTCCCGGACCCCGTCCGCCACCCTGCTGGCCGCCCCGGGCGGCGGCCTCGAGCTCCGAGATCCGGCGCTTCAGCGCATCCATCTCGTCCTTGGTCGCGAGACCCATCTCCTTCAGGCGTTTGCGAAGCTGGGCGTCGAGCACTCCCCTGGCCTTCTCGGCCTGCTGGCGGCCCTTCTGGAGGAACTCCCACGCCAGATGGGGGGCGTCCATGAGGTCGATGTTGGGCCGCTCGGCGATCTTGCGGACGGCCTCCTCGGTCCTGCGGAGCGGGGCGTCCACGACCTTCGAGGCCTTCCGCAGCGTGCCCCGGACCATGTCGTTTCTCGGTGCTCTGTCTCCCATGTCATCCCCTGTCAGCGTGACGGCGGCCCAATGTCGGTCGATATGCTCCCCTGAATGATCCCCTCGACCTCCCTGATCCCAATCCATGACGATAACCCCACACGGAGGTTCCCGTACGTCACCGTGGGGATCATCGCCCTCAACATCCTTGTTTTTCTCACGGAGCCGCACTTCGGGCGGGGGGCCAGCCTCCAGGTTTCGGAGTACTTCTACCGGTGGGGCCTCGTGCCGTGGGAGATCGCCCATGGCCGTCAGCTGAACCTGACCGGCTGCCTCCAGGCCTGCTTCACCAACAAGAACGTCTACCTCGCGCTCCTGACGTCGATGTTCGTC
Source organism: Actinomycetota bacterium (assembly GCA_036495025.1). Lineage (GTDB taxonomy): Bacteria > Actinomycetota > CADDZG01 > JAHWKV01 > JAOPZY01 > JAOPZY01. The sequence goes on from DASXNO010000243.1 coordinate 4,970, forward strand.
CATGCCGGCCCGCTGCACCTTGCCGGCAACATGCTCTTCCTGTGGATCTTCGGCAACAACATCGAGGACACCCTCGGGCCGTGGCGCTACCTCATCTTCTACCTGCTCTGCGGCGTGATTGCGGGCCTGGTGCACTCCGCCGTCAATGCCTCCTCGGTGTTTCCGACGGTCGGCGCCAGCGGGGCGATTGCCGGAGTGCTGGGCGCCTACCTGGTGCTGTTCCCGAGGGCCCGCGTCCTCACGCTCGCCTTCTTCATCATCGTGCCGCTCCCTGCGGTGTTCGTGCTGAGTCTCTGGTTCCTGCTGCAGGTCTTCACCGGTCCGTCGCAGCAGATCGGGGGCGGCGGCGTCGCCTGGGCGGCGCACGTCGCCGGTTTCATCGCCGGCGCGATCCTCGTGCTGGCGTTCGGGGGCAGGGGCCGGGCGCGGGAGCGGCAGGGAGAGGTCCCACCGCCACCGCCGGTCACGCCGCTCCCGCCGGCTTGGGGGCCGCCCGGCCCGTGACGGCAGGCCGGGGCCGGTTCGTGAGAATCCGCTCCCTCATGTCGAAGTCGGCCGGATGGGGCGTCGCGGGCACGCTCGCCAGCCTTGGCGTCGCGACGGCCCGGGCCGGGCACCCGGCCCGGACGCTCGCCGCGTTTGCCGTGGTCGGCTTCGCCGAGGGATCGTGGATCGGCCTGATCGGCGTGGGGGCCCGTCTTCGCGACCTCCGTGCGGCGTCGCCCGGCCCGCCCGATGCCCAGTACGTGCGGGCGTCGTGGTTCGGCTCCCCCGTCGTCCCCCTCGTGCTGGTCGCCACGGCACTTGCCGCAGTTGCGGCCCTGCGGCACCAGGCCCTGCTGGCCGGCGCCTGCGCCGGGGTGAGCGGCGGGTTCGCGCTCACCTTCGGGCTGCTCGCCCGGCTCTACGA
>DASXNO010000244.1:0-6803 GCA_036495025.1 Actinomycetota bacterium
CGGCGACCGCGACGTTGGAGACGGTCGGGCACTCGGACAGGTGCACCCTGTCGTCCTGGCCGAATCCGCTGAGCACGACGTGCACCTCCTGCTGATCGTGCAGATCGCTGGATGGTGAAACGACAACCTGAGGACCGGCCGGCGTCTGCGCATGCAGGCGTGCGCCGAGGGCAAGCGGCGAAGGCAGGCAAGCAGCCACAAGTGCCATCCCCGCCACCGGTAGTCGTGTTCGCTTCTGCACCCGACGATTGTGACGTCAACCCGCCTCGATCGGGCCACGAGGGTAGTCCGCGATCGCGCAGATACGACTAACCTTCAGGTCCAACGGCTGCCAGGTGGCACGCCACCGCCGCCTCCGGGCCGCCCGGCAGGGCGCCGGGATCGACTCCCCGGCACGCCGGCTCGACGCCGGCGGCCGCCGCCACGCCGGAGCCCAGCGCCGGGCAACGGGGATGGAACCTGCACCCCGCCGGGATCCGGCTCGGATCGGGCGGCTCCCCGCCGAGGATCACCGGCGGGCTGCCGGCGCCGGCGGACGCCACCGAGAGGAGGGCCTGCGTGTACGGGTGCCGGGGGGAGCGCAGGATCGTCTCCACCGGGCCCGTCTCCACGATCCGGCCCAGGTACATCACCGCCACCCGGTCGGCGATGTTCCACGCCAGCCCGAGATCGTGGGTCACGACCAGGGCCGAGAGGCCGGAGCCGTCCCGGAGGGCCAGCAGGAGCTTGAGGATCTCGCCGCGCACCGAGGCGTCGAGGGAGGCCACGGGCTCGTCGGCGACGATCACCTCGGGATCGAGCACCAGGGCGCCCGCGATGACGACGCGCTGGCGCTGGCCTCCGGACAGCTCGCGGGGGTAGCGCCGGAAGAACCGCTCCGGCGGGCGCAGCCCGGCCCGGGAGAGGGCGTCGGCGACCTTGGCGTCCTCGTGGCCGAACGACCCCAAGGCCTCGTCACCGTGGATGCGGAGGCCCTCGGCGACCGACTCGTAGACGGTGTGGCGGGGGTTCAGCGACCCCGTGGGGTCCTGGAGCACGAGCTGCACCCGGCGCCGGTAGGCCCGCAGGGAACGGGTTGAGTAGTCGAGGGCCACGCCCGCGAACCGCACCTCGCCGGCCGACGGACGCTCCAGCCCCATCAGGGTGCGGGCCAGCGTGGTCTTGCCGCAGCCGGACTCTCCGACGAGCGCAAGGATCTCCGAGCGGTGGACGTCCAGGTTCACCCCGTCGACCGCCCTCGCGGGCGGGGTGCCCCGCCGGCCGGGGAAGGTGACGTGGAGGCCGCGGGCGCTGAGGACGGGCCGGGCCGTCATCCTGCCCCGGTCTCGGGCTCGGCCGGGCGCACGTGGATGCACGCCGCCCGGCGACCCGCCCCTGCGGACCACAGGGGCGGGTCGACCAGCTCGCAGCCCGCGACCGACACCGGGCAGCGGGGGCGGAAGGAGCAGCCCTCCGGGAGGCGCTCGACGTCCGGAGGGTCACCCGGCAGGCCGCCAGGGTTGCGTCGGGACGCCCCGTCGCCGATCCTCGGATGGGCGGCGGCGAGCGCGGCGGTGTACGGATGCCGGGGGGCACCGAGCACCTCCCCGGCCGGGCCTTCCTCGACGATGCGCCCGGCGTACATCACGACCAGGCGGTCACAGGTCGAGGCGAGGACCGACAGGTCGTGGCTGATCAGGACGAGGCCGATCCCCTGGTCGGTCACGAGCCGGTCGACGAGGCGCAGGATCTGGGCCTGGACCATGACGTCCAGGGCGCTGGTCGGCTCGTCGGCGACGACGAGCCGGGGGGAGCAGGCGAGCGCCATGGCGATCATCACCCGCTGGCGCTGGCCTCCCGAGAGCTGGTGGGGGTAGGCCTCCGCCGCGGCGGCCGCCAGCCCCACCTCCTCGAGCAGGCCGGCGAGCCGGCTGCCCGGGTCTCCGCCGCCCTCCCCGTGCACCAGGATCGGCTCGAGGATCTGGGCCCCCACCCGCCGGACGGGGTTGAGCGAGTGCATGGCTCCCTGGAACACGATCGAGGCCGCCGCCCACCGGACCGCCCGCAGGCGGCCCCACCCCATTGTGAGGACGTCCTCGCCGTCGAGGGAGATGTGGCCGGTCACCTCCGTGCCCGGCGGGAGCAGGCGCAGCAGGCTCAAGGCGAGGGTCGACTTGCCGCACCCGGACTCGCCGGCGATCCCGACCTTCTGTCCACCCTCGACCGCCAGCTCGACCCCCCGGAGGGCGGGCACCGGCCCCGAGGTGGTCCGGTAGGTCACGCGCAGGTCCGCGAGTTCCAGAAGGCTCACGCCAGGACGCGCAGCGCGCTCGGGCGGCCACCGGCCAGCCGCGGGTTGAGGGTCGACTCGAGCGCGCGCCCGCAGAGGGTGAAGGCGAGGGCGACGACGACGATCGCCAGGCCCGGCGGGAGCAGGATCCACCAGTCCCCGGCGCTCACCGCCCCCACCTGCTGGGCGAGCTGCAGGGTCGTGCCCCAGGACAGCTTTGTCGGGTCGCTGAGGCCGAGGAAGGCGAGGGTCGACTCCATGAGGATGGCTGCCGACACCGAGAGCGTCGTCTGGGCCAGGATCAGGGGCGCGAGGTTCGGCAGGACGTGGCGGCGCATGACATGCCAGTCCCCGGCTCCGAGCGCCTTCGCTCGCTCGACGTACGGCCGGGCCTCCAGGGTGAGCGTCTGGGCCCGGACGAGCCGGGCAGTCGCCGGCCAGGCCGTGAGCCCGATGGCGACGACCACGGTCAGGACGCCCCGGTGCAGCACACTCGCCAGCGCCGCGGCGAGCACGAGCGTCGGGAGCACGAGGAACCAGTCGGTCATCCGCATCAGCAGCATGGAGACCCATCCCCGGAAGTGCCCCGCCACGATCCCGGTGACCGAGCCGATGCCCACGGACATCGCCGTGGCGAGGAGCCCGACGAGCAGGGAGATCCGGGCTCCCCAGATGGTGACGGCCACCATGGAGCGGCCGTAGGCGTCGGTGCCGAGCGGGAAGTGCAGCGACGGCGGGTGGCGCGGCGGCCCCGGGGCATGGACGGCGCTCAGGTCCCGGGCAGCGATCAGCAGGGGAGCGCCGAGGGCGAGCGCAGCGCACAGGAGGAGGATGGCGAGCCCCACCACGCCCGCCCGGTGCCGGGTGTACCCCCGGACCGACCCGCCGGCCGAGCTGCGGCCCGATCGCGCCAGCGAGGCGCTCATCCGGCCCGGACCCGCGGGTCGAGCCGGGGGTAGGCCAGCTCGGCGAGCAGGTTCATGACGATCACCGAGGCCGAGAAGACGATGAAGAGACCCTGGAGCAGCGGCAGGTCGGGGACGGCCAGCGCCTGGTAGAAGAGCGAGCCGAGCCCCGGCCACGAGAAGATCGCCTCGACGAGCACCGCGCCCGACACGACGGTCCCGAGCTGCAGGAAGACGAGGGTGACGGTGGGAAGGAGGGCATTGGGCACGGCATGCCGGCGGCGGACCTCGGCGTCCCGGAGGCCCTTCGCCCGTGCGGTGGTCAGGTAGTCCTCGCCCATCTCGTCGAGGAGGGAGGAGCGCATGATCAGCAGGTACTGCGCGTAGAGGATCGCGACGAGCGTGAGGCAGGGGAGGGCGAGATGGCCAAGCCGGTCGGCGATCACCGGCAGGAGGCCGGAGACGCCCACGCCGCTGATGCCTCCGGTCGGGAAGATGCCCGGCACGGGGCCGACCCCGACCCCGAGCACCACGATGAGGATCAGCCCCAGCCAGAAGCTCGGCACCGACCACAGCGTCAGGGCGATGGCCGTCTGGACGCGGTCGGAGGTGCTGCCCCTCCGCCAGGCGCTGCGAGCGCCAAGCCAGAGGCCGAGGGCGGCGGAGAGGAGGGTGGCGGTCCCGACCAGGTAGACGGTGGCCGCCAGGTGGCCGAGGACGAGGCGGAGGACGGGGGTCCGGTACTGGTACGAGATACCGAGATCGCCGTGGGCGAGCCGCAGCAGGTAGTCACCGAACTGCACGACGAGCGGCTTGTCGAGGCCGAAGGTGTGGCGGAGCGCTCCAACCTGCGCCGCGGTCACCGGCCGCCCGCGTGTGATGGTGCGGACGGGGTCGCCGGGAAGCACGCGGAAGATGAAGAACCCGCTGAAGGCAACGGCGAGCAGGCTGACCGCTGCGCCTCGCAGCCTCGCTACGGCGTAGCCCGTTACTCACGCTCCTGGACGGTCGACCGGCGGAGGACGACCAGCACGCCCGCCGCGACCAGCGCGGCGACGATGACGACCGCGGCCACAATGGGCACGGCGCTGGCGTGGGACGGGGTCGCCGCGGTGGGAGCCGCAGACCACCAGCTCCAGTAGCCGTCCTGGCCGTCGTAGATGCCGCCGGGCTGGGGCTGCATCTCCATCGAGGCGATGACGTCGCTGCGGTACGCCTCGAGGGTGTTCGGATAGTAGAGGACGTTGATGTAGCCGTCGTCGTAGAGATGCGCCTCCATCTTCTTCACGATGCCGGCCCGGGCGCTGGGGTCGTACGCAGAGATCTGGGCGGCATAGAGCTGGTCGTAGGCCGGGTCGCAGACGAAGTTGTCGCCGGAGAAGCTGCCGCCCGGTGTCGAGGGCCGCCCCGCGCAGGTCTGCAGCGAGAGCACGAAGTCGGGATCGGGGTTGACGATCCAGGAGTCGAAGGCAAGGTCGTAGTTCCCCGCCTGCTCGTCGTCACCCATGGTCGCCTGGTCCATGATCGACGTGGTGGCGCTGATCCCCACCGAGCCGAGCCATTCCTTGACGAACGTGGCGTTCTGGGCGTCCTCCGCCCGCTGCGTCTCGCCGTAGAGGCGCAGCGAGAACGGCTTCCCGTCGGGGGTCCTCCGCATGCCGTCGGGCCCCTTCCGGTAGCCGGCCTGGTCGAGGAGCTGGCTGGCGCCCGCGGCGCCGGCGCCGGCTGTCTCGGTCGGAGAGGGCGCCCACCTGTAGGTGGAGAAGATCGGCGGGATGTAGCCCTGCCCGGCGACGCCGAAGCCACCGAGCGTCTTGTCGACCAGAACGGGCTTGTCGATCGCCGCCATGATCGCCTGCCGCACGAGGGGGTCCTTCAGGGCCGGGTTGCCGTCCCCGAAGGCCCGGCCGCTCGTCGTCGCGGCGCCGGGGTTGATTGCCAGGGCGTAGAAGCGCTTCCCGTTGCCGTTGTTGAGCCTGACGTTCGCGGCCCCCTTCAGGGAGTTGAACTGGGCGGGCGTCAGGCCGCCGACGAAGTCGACCTCCCCCTTCTTGAGGGCCTCGACCTCGGCGTCCTGGTTGGCGTAGTAGCGGAAGACCAGCCGGTCGAAGCGGGGCCGGCCTCTCCAGTAGGCGGGGTTGGCGTCGAGCTGGATGTACTGATCCTTCTGATAGCCGGAGAGGATGAACGGCCCGTCACCGACGACCGGGAAGCTCGTGTCGTTGTTGAACGTGCCGATGCCCGAGACGTGCGACTCCCAGACGTGCTGGGGGACGACGGGGATGTCGAGGGCAAGCATCGTGGCCTGAGGCCTGGCGAGCACGATCACGAGGGTCGAGTCGTCGGGGGCCGTTACCGACTTGAAGTTGGCCACGAACGTGCCGTTGGCCGTCGCGGCGTCCTTGCTGGTCATCATCAGGTTGTAGGTCCAGGCGATGTCCCTCGCCGTGACACCCACGCCGTCCGACCACTTCATCCCGGAGCGGATCGTGTAGGTCCAGGTCAGTTGGTCGGGCGAGGACGACCATGAGGTCGCCATCGCCGGCACCGCGTGGTCGTCCTTCGGGTCGTAGTTGGTGAGGAAGTCGTACACGAGCCGGTGGATCTCGGTGGGGAGGGACCGCTGCGCCAGGAAGGGGCTGAGCGAGTCGACGCTCCCGTTCGTCGCCACCGTCAGGACCCTGGTGGCCGCCGGCTGCGCGGCGGCGGACGGGATGAGCACGAACGCCGCAAGCAGGACTGCAGCGGTTGCCGCCCCCGGCAGCCGCTGACGAGGTCCGGCGGCGCCCCTTTCCCGAACCATAACGGGCAACCCTAGCAGGGCCGGCACCGATGGGGTACACAGTGGAGATGAGCTCGTCTCCAGCAGCCGGGGTGGCCGTGGTCACGGGTGCCTCGAGCGGGATCGGCGCCGCGACGGCCCGGGGGCTCGCAGCAGCGGGCTTCGAGGTCATCCTGGGCGCCCGGCGCCTCGACCGCCTGGAGGCCGTCGCCGCCGAGGTGCCCCACGCCCGAGCCCTGCGGCTCGACGTCAGCGACCCCGCTTCCGTTGACGCCTTCTGCAGCCAGGTGCCGAACTGCCGGGTCCTCGTCAACAACGCCGGCGGCGCCGTGGGCCTCGACCCGATCGCCGAGGCCGACGAGGAGCGTTGGCGGCAGATGTGGGAGACGAACGTCCTCGGGACGCTCCGAATGATCCGGGGCCTCCTCGGCAAGCTGCTCGCCTCCGGCGACGGCCTCGTCGTCAACGTCGGCTCGATCGCCGCCTTCGAGCCCTATCCGGGCGGCGCCGGGTACAACGCCGCCAAGGCGGCCGAGCGGGCGCTGACCGACGTCCTCAGGCTGGAGCTCCTCGGCCGGCCTCTCCGGGTGACCGAGATCGACCCCGGCATGGTGGAGACCGACTTCTCCCTGGTCCGCTTCGGGGGCGACGAGGCCCGGGCCAGGGCAGTCTACGAGGGCGTCGACGCCTTGACCGCCGAGGACATCGCGGCGTGCATCGTCTTCGTCGCCACCCGGCCGAGCCACGTCGACATCGACCAGCTCGTGGTCCGGCCGCGGGACCAGGCACGGGCGAACCTGGTCCACCGCCGCCCGCCGGCACAGGACTGAGACGTTCGGCTGGCGAG
>DASXNO010000245.1:0-7389 GCA_036495025.1 Actinomycetota bacterium
CCCGATCCAGCCCCAGTACCTGATGGACCTCATCAACCGGCACGCCTCCGACGACGCGATCCTGACGTCGGACTCCGGGACGATTGCCACCTGGTCCGCCCGCCAGTGGGTCGTGCGCGCAGGGCGCGGTTTCATGCTCTCCGGCAACCTGGCCACCATGGCGCCCGGCCTTCCCTACGCCATCGCCGCCCAGCACGCCTTTCCGGGCCGGCAGTGCATCGCCTACGTGGGTGACGGCGGCTTCGCCATGCTGATGGCCGAGTTCCTCACCGCCATCCGCCACAACCTGCCCGTCAAGGTCTTCATCAACAACAACCACGCCTACGGTCAGATCCTCTGGGAGCAGATGGTGCTCGGCTTTCCCGAGTTCGGCGTGCGCCACAGCGGCATCGCCAACTTCGCCGGCTACGCCGAGAGCAACGGCGCCCTCGCCTTCCGCGTCGACAACCCGGCCAACCTCGAATCGGCGGTCAAAGGTGTCCTCAACCACCCCGGCCCGGCGCTGCTCGACTGCCTCGTGAACCCCGACGAGCCGCCCATGCCGCCGAAGGTGACCTATGAGCAGGCGAAGGGGTTCGCCCAGGCCTTCCTCCACGGCCAGCCACACCGGGCGACCATCGCCTCCACGCTGTTCCGGGACAAGCTGGCGGAGCTGAAGTCATGAGGCGTGCGGCGAGGAAGCGCCGTGCGCTGGAGGGCATCGACCGGGTGGTCCGCAACGTCGAGCACGGCCGCTTCGAACGGGCGCTCTGTGTTCTCAGTGCCGGGGCGGCATTGGTCAACGGTCTCGAGATCTATTTCGAGCACGACCGGGCGAGCTTCGGCGACCGGTGGATGTGGGCACCCGTGTTCCTGACCCCGCCGATGGTGGCGGCAGGTGGCGCCGGTTTCTTCAACCGGCGCGCGGCCAAGACCGTGCTGCCCATCGTCTCGGCCTTCGTCGTGGCGAACGGGGTCCAGGGAACCTACCTGCATGTGCGGGGCATCCTCCGCAAGCCGGGCGGCCTCTCGGAGGCGCTCTACAACATCGAGATGGGCCCCCCGCTGTTCGCGCCGCTCCTGATGACAATGGTGGGGGGCATGGGTCTGCTGGCGGCAATCCTGCGCCGGGAGCGGTAGGCCGTGGTGGACGAACCTGAGCTGCAGCGTTTTCCGGGCTACGACGTCGTCGCCCAGGCTGGCCACTGGGACAGCGAGACCCGTGCCGTGGTCCTCGGGCGGCTGCGGCCCCGACGGGAGACTTCGTTTTTCTCCGAGACCGAGGAACGTGCCGCCCGGCCGCTCCTCGACCGCCTGCTCGCCAACGACGACCGGCCGGACAAGGTGCCGGTGTTCGAGATGGTCGACCAACGCCTCGCCGAGGGCTCCACCGATGGGTGGCACTACGACGACATGCCGGAAGACGCCGAGGCGTGGCGGCGCACCCTTGCCGAGCTGAACCGGCTTGACTTCGCCGCCCTGAGCTCGCAGCAGCAGCACGATCTCCTGGAAACGGTGCGGGAGGGCGAGTGCTTCGCCGGCCTGCCGGCAGGGAAGGTGTGGAACCTGTGGCTCCGCTATGCCTGCACCGCGTACTACTCCCACCCCTGGGCGTTCAACGAGGTGGGCTTTGGTGGACCCGCCTATCCCCGCGGCTACAAGAACGTCGGCGTCGGCAAACGGGAGCCGTGGGAGGTGGAGGAGGTCGACGCCGCGGACCCCCTTCCCTGGGTGCAGTGGGTCGAGGTGGCGCGCCGGCGTCATGTGGCGCGGGGTTCCCGGCTGTGAGCACGGATTCGGTGCGGCGGCGCAACGCTTCCGCCTGGCTGCTCCCGGACCAGCGCAGCCAGGTCAGGACCCCGTGGAGATTGCGGGAGCGCATGCGGCACTTCCGTGACGACGAGGAGCTCGACCTCGTGATCGTCGGCTGCGGCGCCGGCGGAGGTGTCCTTGCCCAGCGCATGGCCCGTCGGGGCTGGAGGGTGGCCGCGTTGGATGCCGGTCCCTTCTGGGATCCCGACCGGGACTGGGTTTCCGACGAGGCGGGCTCGCACCACCTGTACTGGACCGAGCCCCGCACCATCGGAGGGTCGGACCCGGTGCCGCTCGGCTCCAACAACTCCGGCCGGGGGGTCGGCGGGTCGACCATCCACTACGCCGGCTACGCCCCCCGCTTCCATCCCTCGGACTTCCACACCGCGACGGCCGACGGTGTGGGCGCGGACTGGCCGATCGCCTACCAGGATCTGAAGCCGTACTACGAGACTATCGAGGAGGAGCTCCCCGTGGCCGGCCAGGACTGGCCGTGGGGGGACCCGCATCGCTACCCCCACTCTCCCCATCCGGTCTCCGGCGGCGGGGACCTGTTCCTGCGGGGCTGCCGGAAGCTCGGCATCCCCGCCCGGGTGGGGCCGGTCGCCATCACGAACGGCGTCATGGGCAACCGCCCCCACTGCATCTACCGTGGTTTCTGCCTGCAGGGCTGCAAGGTCAACGCCAAGGCGTCCACCCTCGTCACCCATATCCCCGACGCGCTGGACCACGGGGCCGAGATCCGAGACGAGTGCATGGTGAGCCGGGTGGAGATCGGCAAGGACGGCAAGGCGACGGGGGTCGTGTACCACCGCCATGGCGTCGAGCGCCGCCAGCGGGCGCGCATGGTGGCCCTCGCGTGCTATTCGATCGAGACGCCGCGGCTGCTCCTCAACTCGGCATCCAGCCGCTTCCCCGACGGGCTCTGCAACGATCACGGCCTGGTCGGGCGCTTCCTCATGGTCCAGGGAGCCCCGCAGACCGCCGGACGCTTCGCGGAGGAGGTTCGCATGTACAAGGCGCCCCCGCCCGAGGTCTCCACTGAGGCCTTCTACGAGACGGATCCCACGAAGGACTACCGGCGGGGCTTTTCGGTCCAGACCGTGTCGCCCCTGCCGATCACCTGGGCCGAGCATGTGGCAGCGCAGGGCCATTGGGGGGACGTGCTGCGCGAGTACATGCGCGACTACGTCCACTGGGTCAGCCTGGGGGCCCTGTGCGAGTTCCTGCCGCTGCCGGACAACCGGGTGACCCTGTCCGAGGAGAAGGACCGCCTTGGTCTTCCCGTGGCCCACTTCAGCTATTCCCAAGGTGACAACGACCGCAAGCTGATGGATGCGGCAACGAGGACGATGACCCAGATCCTCGAAGCCGCGGGGGCGGAGGAGACGGTCACGATCAAGCGCTACGCCCACCTGATGGGCGGTGCCCGCATGGGGGCCGACGAGCGCAGCGGGGTCGTCGATGCCAATCTGCGCACCTTCGCCGTGGAGAACCTCTACATCTGCGACGGCAGCGTGGCACCGACCCAGGGCAGCGCCAACCCGATGCTCACCATCATGTCGCTGGCCGCCCGGCTGGCCGATCATCTGGGGCGGCGCGGCACTGGCCCCGGGAAGCGGCCATGAATCTGGATCGCATCGCCACCAGCGTCTACCGGGTCCCCACGGACCGCCCGGAAGCCGATGGCACGATCGCCTGGGACGCCACGACGATGGTGCTGGCCGAGGTCGTCGCCGACGACGGGACGGCCGGCACCGGCTGGAGCTACACGTCGCCCGCCGCAGCCGCAGTCGTCCAGGAGGTTCTCGCACCGGCCGTGGCGGCCGGACCGCTCGAGGATGTGCGACGAGCCTGGTCGGCCATGGTCGCGGCGGTCCGCAACATCGGCAGACCGGGTATCGCCTCCACTGCCATCTCGGCGGTGGACGTCGCCCTCTGGGACCTCAAGGCCCGTTCCCGGGGCGTCGCCCTCTTCGACCTGCTCGGTGCCGCACGGCGCAGCGTCCCCATCTACGGCAGCGGGGGGTTCACGAGCTACAGCCTCGACCAGCTCGTCAAGCAGCTCGTCGGCTGGGTGGCACAGGGCATCCCCCGGGTCAAGATGAAGATCGGCACCGATTGGGGAACGAGGCTGGACCTGGACCGTTCCCGCATCATGGCCGTGCGGCAAGCCATCGGCCCGGGACCGGAGCTCTTCATCGATGCCAACGGTGCCTACACCGCAAAGCAGGCCATCGCGCTGGCATCCGACCTTGGCTCGGCGGCCAGCTACTTCGAGGAGCCGGTGTCCTCCGACCAGCTTGCGGAGCTCGCCTTGATCCGCCGGTCGATCCCCCAGGACGTGGCGGCCGGCGAGTACGGCTACGACCCCTGGTACTTCCACGCCATGATCCGGGCGGGGTCCGTCGACATCGTGCAGGCGGATGCCACGCGCTGCCTCGGGGTGACAGGATTCCTGATGGCTGCGGACCTGGCCTACGGCGCCGGCCTGCGGTTCTCCGCCCACACCTCGCCGACGATCCACGCCCACGCCGCGTGCGCGGCGCCGCAGCTCTCCCACGTCGAATACTTCCACGACCACGTCCGCCTCGAGAACATGTTCTTTGACGGCGTTCTCCAGCCGGAGGGTGGCGGGCTGGTCCCGGCCGCCGATCGCCCCGGCCTCGGTGTCGTGCTCAAGCGCGACGACGCCGAGAGGTACCGCGTGTCATGACGCGGCGACCCTCTGGCCATGAAGCCTCACCGTATCCGCAGATCGGGGACTACGCCATCATCTCCGACTGCCACAGCGCCGCGCTCGTGTCGCGGTCCGCATCGGTTGACTGGTGCTGCTTCCCCCGCTTCGATTCGGCGCCGTCGTTCGGGCGCCTCCTCGACTGGGACCGGGGGGGTTGCTGGAGCATCGACCCGGGGCCGGGCGGAGCCGCTCCCACCAGGGAGTACCTCGAGGATTCCCTCGTGCTGGTCACCACCCTGTTTGCCCCCGGTGGGGAGTGCCGGGTCATCGACTGCTTCACGATGCGGGAGGGAGGCGCCGTCAACCCCCATCGCCAGTTGCTCCGGGTGTTCGACGGCGTGCGGGGACGCATCCAGCTTCGCAGCCTGATCCAGCCCCGCTTCGACTACGGTGGGGTCAAGCCCTGGATCCGCCTCCACGGGAAGAACCTCTTCAGCGCCATGGGGGGAAACGACGCCCTGGTCCTCAGCGCGGACGTGGAGCTGGAGTGCGTGAACGACCACGACCTCATGAGCACCTTCGCGATCCAGGCAGGCCAACGAATACGGTTCTCGGCCACCTACGCAGCCCCCGAGTCCATCGATCCCGACCCGCCCCCGGTGCCGCTGCCCGATGAGCTGGATGCACGGCTGGACGAGACCATCGCCTGCTGGCGGGCATGGACGAAGCAGATCAGGATCGATGCCGCGTACCGTCCCGAGACCGTCCGCTCGGCGTTGGTGCTGAAGGCCCTGGTGCATGCTCCCTCGGGGGCGATGGTTGCCGCACCGACCACCTCGCTACCCGAGAGCGTCGGCAGCGGCCGCAACTGGGACTACCGCTTCAGCTGGATCCGCGACTCGCAGTTCAGCGTCCGCTCGTTGACTGAGCTCGGCTGCAGCGGCGAGGCCGATGGGTTCCGGCGGTTCATCGAGCGGTCGGCCGCCGGCTCTGCGGACTCGCTCCAGATCATGTACGGGGTGGGCGGTGAGCGACGGCTCGTCGAGGTCGAGCTCGACCTCGAGGGGTACCGCGCCTCACGGCCGGTCCGGATCGGCAACGCAGCATCGCGGCAGCAACAGCTCGACGTCTTCGGGTACCTGCTCGACCTGGCGTGGCGATGGCACCAGCGGGGCCATTCGCCGGACGACGACTACTGGCGCTTCCTCCTGAGCCTCGTGGAGCGGGTGATCGCCCTGTGGAAGGAGCCGGACTGCGGCATCTGGGAGATGCGAGGCAAGCCACAGCACTTCGTGCACTCCAAGGTGATGTGCTGGGCCGCGGTGGACCGTGGGATCCGGCTGGCGAGGCAGTGCCTGCGCCAGGCCCCGCTGGAACGATGGGAACGGGCGGCGCGAGCGATCCGTCGCAGCATCGAGCGGGAGGGATACGACGCGGAGCGAGGGATCTTCGTCCAGTCCTACGGCAGCCGGGAGCTCGATGCCTCGCTGCTGCTCCTGCCCTCCTTCGACTTTGTTGGCTACGAGGACGAGGCGATGGTGCGCACCACCGACGCCATCATGGACGAGCTGGACGACGGGGGTCTGCTCCGTCGCTACCGTGCCGACGACGGCCTGCCCGGCAAGGAGGGGGTTTTCGTCGCCTGCACCTTCTGGTTGAGCGAGTGCCTCACTTACCAGGGCCGGCTGCAGGAGGCACGGGAGGCGTTCCGGCGCGCCAACGCGACGGCCAATGACCTTGGCCTGTTCTCCGAGGAGTTCGACCCATCGCCGGCAACGATGCTCGGCAACTTTCCCCAGGCGTTGACGCACCTGTCGCACGTCACGGCGGCCGTTGCCCTGGCGCGCACGCTTCCGGCTGCGGCCGGGACGCCACCAGAGTCGGCAGCGCTTTGATCCCGATGGTCCGTCGCTGGAGAGGATGAACGCTATGAGGAAGATCGTTGTGGTCACGGGAGCCTCGGCCGGGATCGGCCGGGCCACGGCCGTCGCCTTCGCCGGGAAGGGGTACGACGTTGGGCTGGTCGCCCGGGGCGAAGCCGGTCTTGAGGCTGCCGCCAAGGACGTCGAGGCCGCGGGAGGGCGCGCGCTGGCGGTGCCCGCCGACGTTGCCGACAACGACCAGGTCGAAGCCGCCGCGGAGCGCATTGAGCGCGAGCTGGGCGAGATCGACGTCTGGGTGAACGATGCCTTCACTGCCGTCTTCGCTCCGTTCTGGGAGGTGAGCGCGGACGAGTTCCGCCGGGTGACCGAGGTCTCGTACCTCGGCTTCGTCCACGGGACCATGGCTGCGCTGAAGCGCATGCGCCCGCGCGACCGGGGCGTCATCGTCCAGGTGGGCTCGGCGCTCGCGTACCGGGGCATCCCGCTGCAGAGCGCCTACTGCGGCGCGAAGCACGCCATCCAGGGATTCACCGAAGCGCTTCGCTGCGAGTTGCTGCACGACAAGAGCCACGTCCACATCACCATGGTCCAGTTGCCCGCCGTCAACACACCGCAGTTCTCCTGGGTCCTCTCGCGCCTGCCCCGGCACCCGCAGCCGGTGCCCCCCATCTGCCAACCCGAGGTGCCGGCGCGGGGAATTCTCTACGCCGCCGAGCACCCGCAACGCCGGGAGTACTGGATCGGGGGCACCACGGCGGCAACGCTCATCGCCAACGCCGTGGTCCCGGGAGTGCTGGACCGCTACCTCGGCAAGACCGGCTTCAAGAGCCAGCAGACCAACGAGCCGGCGGACCCCAACCGGCCGGCGAACCTCTACGAACCGGTCGATACGTCCTCGGACTTTGGCTCCCACGGAGAGTTCGACAACCGTTCCCACTCGCGCAGCGTCCAGTGGTGGCTGACAAGGCGCCGGCGCCTCGTCTATGGGGCAACGGCCCTCGTTGCCGCGGCGACCGCTGTTGCGCTCAACCGAGG
>DASXNO010000246.1:0-5875 GCA_036495025.1 Actinomycetota bacterium
CCGGGGTCTCGACCTGTTCCGGGAGCGCGCTCCGTCCCTCGTCATCCTCGACCTCATGCTGCCGCACATCAACGGGCTCGACCTGTGCCGCATCATCCGGGGCGAATCGGAGGTCCCGATCATCATCCTCACCGCGAAGGACTCCGAGGCCCACAAGGTGGCGGGCCTCGAGATGGGGGCTGACGACTACGTCACGAAGCCCTTCTCCATGCGGGAGCTGGTCACGAGGGTCCGGGCCCACCTGCGGCGGGCAAGCATGTCCGTCAGGCCCACGGAAGCCAGCCACCTGGTCTTCGGACCCATCCAGATGGACACCCAGCGCCACGAGGTGTACGTGCGGGGGCGCCTGATCGAGCTGCCGCCCAAGGAGTTCGCACTGCTGGAGGCGTTCATGCTCCGGCCGGGCAAGCTGGTGACGCGCCAGATCCTGCTCTCCGAGGTGTGGGGGGTCGAGTATGTCGGTGACACCCGCACGCTCGACGTCCACGTCAAGCGGCTGCGGGCCAAGATCGAGGAAGACCCCCGCCGCCCCGAACATGTGAGGACCGTGCGGGGGCTGGGTTACAAGCTCCAGTTCTGAAGAGCCTGGGAATGCCGGGCTGGAGGCTGCAGTGCTTTGGCTGCAGCCTCCGCCTGACGTTCGACGTTTTTGTTCCGGCCTTACGAGGGCGGCATAACCGAGCGACGCCCGCCCGTTCCCTGCCGGAACCGGTCGGCTCCTACCCCCCGACGACCGGATAGATCTCGTCGGCCACGAGGCCGTGAGCCTCCCGGTGCACCGCATGGGCTGCATCGGCATCGGGTGCCTCGACGAGGCAGAAGACCTTGCCGGCTGCCGCATCGACCCAGTAGTTGAGGTACTTGACGCCGTAGCGTTCCTGGACTTTCAGGTCCTCGGCGTGCGCCGCCGCCACATCGTCGGCGGTCGCGCCCTCGGGGATCGCGTTGTGGATATCCATGTAGAGCGGCATGGCTCCTCCTCGTGCTCAGTCGCCACCCCCCCGGCGGCGATCTGGGGCAACACTACGCCCGCCAGCGTTCCCAAACCGTTCCCGACTTGGAGCGCCAGCGCTACTATTTCGCATGGGTCGGTGCACCGTGTCGTTGCTGGGAGGCTTCGAGGTCCGCATTGACGGCAATCCGGTCCCTGCGGATGCCTGGCGCAGCCGGCGAGCCGCCGACCTCGTCAAGCTCCTCGCCCTCGAGCCGGGCCACGAACTGCACCGGGAGGTCGTGATGGACCTCCTCTGGCCGGAGCTCGGCACCGAGGCCGCGGGGGCCAACCTTCGCAAGGCGGTGCACTATGCGCGCCGGGCCATGCAGGCCGAGGAGGCGATCCGCACGAAAGGCGGCATGTTGTCGCTGTGGGGGGCCGACGTGGAGGTCGATGCTCGGCGTTTCCTCGATGCTGCCGACCTCGCCATGGCGGAGGGGGACCCGGAGAGCTGCGGCCTCGCCGCCGACATGTACGCGGGCGAACTGGTGCCTGCGGACCGCTACGAAGGGTGGGCAGCCGAACCGCGGGCTCGGCTTCGGGACCGGTACGTCGCGCTGCTCAAGGGCGCCCGGCGATGGGAGCGTGTCCTCGATCTGGACCAGACGGACGAGGAATCCCACCGCAAGCTGATGCAGGAGTACTACGAGTCGGGACGCCGGCGGGAGGCGATCCGGCAGTTCGAACGCCTGCGCGACGCGCTGCGTGAGTTCATGGGTGTGGGCCCGGACCTCACCACGATCGAGCTGTACGAACGGATCCTCGGCTTGGAGGGCGACGAGCGGACCACGCCGGCCGAGCGTGCTGCGGTGCTCCTGGCCACGGGCCTCGTGCATCTGAATCGCGGAGAGCTGGAAGAGGCGGAGCGCCTCGCGCGGCTGGCCAAGGCAATGG
Source organism: Actinomycetota bacterium (assembly GCA_036495025.1). Taxonomy (GTDB): domain Bacteria; phylum Actinomycetota; class CADDZG01; order JAHWKV01; family JAOPZY01; genus JAOPZY01. The sequence goes on from DASXNO010000246.1 coordinate 1,889, forward strand.
CAATCGACGCCGGCCTGGGCCACGAACTCGGTGACGCCGCGACGCTGCTGGCCCTTGTTTCGTACGGGACCGGCCGCTGGAACGAAGCCTTCCGCGAGGAGTTCACGGATTCGCTCAACCAGCAGGCAGACGTTGGTCTCGCGATATGGGATGCGAACTCATGCTTCGTCGAGTACTACGTCTCCGCTACCGAAGGCCCGGCGAGTTGGGCGGACTATGCCCGTGACCTCCTGAACCTCGCCGTCAAGGCCAGGTCCGTGCCCGGCCGAAGCGCCGCCCGGCTCATGCTCGGGGAGGCACTGTTGTCGTCGGGGGACTTCCCGGGAGCCCTCGACGAGTTGCAGGGGGCGCTCGAGCTCGGCACGAGCGCGGGCACCCTGTGCCTTCGTTGCCTGGCGCTGGAGCATCTGGCCGAGGTCCAGCTCGCTCTCGGCGACTCGGAGCGTGCCCGCGAGTTGCTGGAGCAGGCCCGTCCCGCCGCGGAGGGCTCGGCTCTGCGTTCGCACCTGCTCGTCCGGTTGCTCGGGGTCGGGCTTCAGGTCCCTGCGGGGCCCCTGGCGGCCCTGGAGGCAGTGACGAAGGCGGAACGCCAACTCGGCGAGGCATCCCGAGTCTGCGATCCGTGCTCGATCAACTTTCACCTCCAGGCAGGGTCCGTCTGCGCACGGGCCGCGGATCTACCAAGAGCACGCAGACACCTGGCAGTCGCCGAGCGGGTGGCAGGATTGTGGCCGGGCGATCCATGGGCAGCCGCCACCTGGGAGACGCGGGCAACGCTGCGGCTGGCCGAGGGAGAGATATCGCAGGCCGTCGCCTTTTTCCGTGAGGCCGCCGCCGGCTTCGCCCGCTCGCAGCGGCCCGTGGCCGAGGCACGGTGCCGGGCCGCAGCCGCCACGGTCGCCACACCTGCCTGACCGAGCCCATTTGCTTCCTTGGTTTTCCACGTCATCGCGCAACAATCGGTGAGTAATTTCCTGAAAGTGGGAGCCACCTGTGTCGCGTTGAAAAAGTTCAGTACAAATTTCCCGCCCATTCACAATCCGTTTGCCTCCCGGCAAGCACCGGCCGCTAGCGTTCCCCTTTCACCGACGACCACCGACCGCCGACCGCCGACCGCAAGGGAGGACCTGATGGCCGCAATGAGCAAGCGACGGCGCCTCGCACTCCGCGCCGCAGGGATTGGAACCGCAACCCTGGTTCTCGGGGCCACCATCGCCGCCGCAGCCACCTACCTTCACGCCGGACCCCAGGGCGACGGGACCGCCATCACTCCCGTCGGTTACCGGGTGACGCCGGCGGGGTCGCAGACCAACCTGGGCGACCTGCCCCTGGCGCTGCGGCTCTCACCGGACAACAAGATGCTGCTCGTGAGCAACGACGGGCAGGGCACCCAGGGGCTCCAGGTGGTGAACCCCGCCACGTCCAAGGTCGTGCAGACCATCCCCTATGCCTCACCCCATTCCCTCTTCGTCGGGCTGGCGTTCAGCCCCGACGGGTCCACCGCCTACGCGAGCGGGGGCGGGGATGAGCAGATCCACGTCTACGCCGTTTCGGGCGGCAAGCTCACGGAAACGACCCCGATCACGATGCCCGCCACGAACCCGTCCGGGGCCAAGGTCAACATGTACCCGGCGGGCCTTCAGGCCACGGCTGACGGCAAGCGGCTCGTCGTCGCCGACCACCTCGCCGACGCGGCGAGCGTGGTCGACCTTGCGACCGGGCAGGCGAGCACCGTCGCCGTCGGGCACACACCCTACGGCGTTGCCGTCACGCCGGACGGCTCGACCGCCTTCGTGTCCAACCAGGGCGCCAACACCGTGTCGGTCCTCGACGTCTCCGGTGTGACCCCGACGGTGCGCGCCACGGTGACGGTCGGCACCCACCCCAACGCCGAGGTCCTCGACGCCGCCGCCCACCGCCTCTACGTCGCCAACGGGGACAGCGACCAGGTCAGCGTCGTCGACACCTCGACGGATCAGGTCGTCTCGACCATCAACCTCGCCCCCTACTCCAATGCCAGCGTCGGGACCAACCCGACGGGGCTGACGATGTCTCCCGACGGACGCACGCTCTACGTCGCAAACTCCGGCAACAACGACGTCGACGTCGTCAGCGTCGCGAGCGGTCAGGTCATGGGATCCATCCCCACCGGGTGGTACCCGAGTGCCGTCGCCACCAACGGCTCCAACCTGTTCATTGCCAATGCCAAGGGCCTCGGCGCCGGACCCAACGACGGCCCCGGCTACCCCAACCCGGCGTCGACCGCCCCCACCAGCCCCAACGAGTACGTCGGTTCGATGATTGTCGGCACCCTCTCCACCGTCCGGCTCCCCCTGTCCAGCTCCACCCTCGCCGACGACACCCAGCGGGTCGCCGCCAACGACGGCTTCGCCCGCGGGCAGTCCGCACAGAGCCGGCAGCCAATCAAGCATGTCATCTACATCGTCAAGGAGAACCGCACCTACGATCAGGAGTTCGGCTCTCTCGGCAAGGGAAACGGCGACCCTGCGCTCAACCTTTTCGGCGACGAGTCGGCCACAAATTCCCGTGCCCTGCAGCGGAACTTCGTCACGCTCGAAAACTTCTACGCCGACGCCGAGGTCAGCGCCCAGGGCTGGAACTGGTCCACGGCCAGCGCCTCCAACCCCTTCTCGGAGGCCCTGTGGCCGGCCAACTACTCCGGCCGCAACGCCCCCTACCCATCGGAAAGCGGTGACCCCGCCATCGCCCCGAACCGGACGCAGGCCGACTCCTACATCTGGGACCGCCTGGCAGCATCGGGGATCTCCTTCCGCAACTACGGCTTCTACGTGAACAACGTCGCCAATCAGTTCGTCGCCGCCGACCCAGCGCTCAACGCCAACACCGACCACAACTTCCGGGGCTTCGATCTGAACTGTCCGGAGAACCCCGACACGTTCCTTCCGCTCAGTGCCACGTGCGGTACGCCCCGGTTCACCGAGTGGCAGAACGAGTTCAACCAGTACGTGGCCGGCAACAACCTGCCCACGGTCGAGTTCGTCCGGCTCCCCAACGACCACAACGCCGGGACGACGCCCGGCAGGCCAACGCCGGCCGCCTACACCGCCGACAACGACCTCTCCGTTGGCCGGCTGGTGGACGCGGTCTCCCACTCCCCCTACTGGAAGAGCACGGCCATCTTCGTGACCGAGGACGACGCCCAGAACGGACCCGACCACGTCGATGCGCACCGCACGATCTCGCAGATCATCAGCCCCTACACCCAGACCGGCCGGGTCGATTCCACCTTCTACTCGACCGTGTCGATGCTGCGATCCATCGAAGACATCGTCGGCATCCGGCCCCTCACCCAGTTCGACACCTTTGCCAACCCGATGAGCAACTCCTTCACCTCGAGGCCCAATTTCACGCCCTACACGGCTGTCAAGCCCGCCGACGCCGGCAACATCCTCAACGGCACAAACGCTCCCATGGCGGCCCAGTCTGCGGCCCAGCCGCTGAACCAGGAGGACCAGATCGACATGGGGGTCTTCAACCAGGCCATCTGGGAAAGCGTCAAGGGCGCCAACTCCCCGATGCCCGCACCGCGCCACACCCTCGGCGTGGCAACTGCAGCCAGCACCCCGGCCGGCGGCGACAACTGATCGAGCGAGGTTGGTCGTCTATCGCGCGGATACGCGCGATAGACGCCTAGCCTCGAGAGCCAGCGCTGGCGAAAGCCGACGCAATCTTGAACAGGCCGAGGACGAAGTCGAGATTTCTGCTCCACAGCCTCCCGGCGAATTCCTCGTAGTCGCGCAGGTTCGACACCGCCCGGGGGTCGAAAAGATCCGGAGTCACCGAGGCGAACGTTGCGGCCCAGGTCCTGGCGAGGTGCAGCGTCGCCTCCTGCCCGGTCCTGACGGTGCTGAGAATCTGATCCTGCAGCACCTGCTCCGGCGGCGCCTCCTTCCTCGCCCGGGCAGCGGCTTGCTCCTTGGCCCGGGCAGCGGCTTGCTCCTTGGC
>DASXNO010000247.1:0-3322 GCA_036495025.1 Actinomycetota bacterium
GGTGTCTCGCTCGCCACGATCGGAACCCTGGCGATCACGCTGACACCCGGGTCCAACACCGTGCACATCAGCAACGGAGCGACCATGAGCACGGCCTCGGTCACGGGCTGCCAGGGAGCCACCTTCGCGATCGACGTCACGATCACGGTGCACAAGTGATCGATCAGCGTTGGCGTCGCCTGCCATCTCGCGGCCCGCGGCCCGCGGCTCGGACCGCGACGGTCCTCGTTGCCGTCGTCGCCATCCTGGCGATGGGCGCCGGCGCTGCGCTGGCGTTCTGGGGCAGCAGCGACAGCTCCAACCCGGCCCGGGCCGCGGCCGACGCGCTGCAAGCCGGCTCGGCACCGACCGGAAGCGCAACCAATCAGAACGTCACCGTGACCTGGACCGCTGGCTCCACCATGGGCGGGCGTGCGGCGACCGGCTACAGCGTGCATCGCTATGCGAGCGCGAGCGGCGGGACGGCGGTCCCTGCCACCGGCGGCTGCGGCGGGACGATCGTCGCGCTGACGTGCACGGAAGCCGGCGTCCCCGCAGGGCTCTGGTACTACACGGTCACCCCGAGCCTCTCGCTGTGGGTTGGCGTCGAGAGCGCCAGGACGGCCGTCAGCGTCAACCAGGCACCGGCCTTCACCACAGGTGCGAGCGTCACCTTCACGGTGGGCGCCGCGGCAAGCTTCACGGTCTCGACCACGGGCTTCCCGGCCGCAGCGATCTCCGAGACCGGACCCCTGCCATCCGGGATGACCCTCACGAACAACGGCAACGGGACTGCCACGTTGGGCGGCACGGCGGGGACGAACACCGGCGGGACATACCCGCTCACCATCACTGCGGCGAACGGCACGCTTCCGAACGCCGCCCAGAGCTTCACGCTGACGGTGGACCAGGCTCCCGCGATCACGAGCGCATCCGGCGTCACCTTCACGGTCGGGACGGCCGGCACGTTCACGGTCCAGACGACCGGGTTCCCCACATCCCCGACGATCACCAGGTCCGGCACCCTGCCGAGTGGCGTCACCTTCGTCAACAGCGGCAACGGGACCGCCACGCTGTCCGGGAGCCCAGGCACCTCCGGGGTCTTCGCGCTCACCATTACGGCGTCGAACGGCGTTGCACCGAACGCCACGCAGACCTTCACGCTGACCGTCGGAATCGATCACCTGTTGCTGGGTGCAGCAACGACCACCCCCGCTGCCGGAGCTCCAGACAACCTGACGATCACCGCCCTGGATGGAGCAAACAACGTCCTGACGACCTACACGGGAAGCAAGAACCTCGTCTTCGGGGGCGCCACGCCGACCGGAACGTTCAGCCCATCGGTGATCAACAGCACCGGTGTGACCACGACGTTCGGAGCGTCCACGGCGATCACCTTCACCAACGGCGTAGCGGCGGTCTCGGCGGGCCGCAACGGCGTCATGACGCTCTACAAGGCCGAGGCGGCGACCATCACGGTGACCGACGGCACCATCAACAACGGGACCGGACTCCCGGTGATGGTGAGCCCGGCTGCCGGCCGCCTTGCCTGGACGGCGGTCTCGAACCTGGCCGGGATCCTGAGCCCCCCGTGTGGCTTCACCTGCACCTACACCGGCGCCGGGGGCGGCGGCACGACCTTCAAGGCGAAGATTGCCCTGATGGATCAGTACGGGAATCCAATCGCTGCCCCAACGGGTGGCGTCTCCGTCCTGGTCACGAAATCTGCGGGGACGTTCACGGGGAGTGCCACCGTCACGATCCCTGCCGGCGCTTCGACGTCGAGCACCGGCGGCGACGGCACCGTGGCCGGAGAGATCACATTCAAGAGCGAGTCCGGGAACTGGTCGACCGATACCCTCACGGCGGCGCCCACTCCCACCATCGCGGCCACCGCCACGGCCAGCTTCAGCAAGTAGGCGAGCCTTTTCGGCTAGCCCTCGGCAACCCGTTCCAGGAACGACTGGTACCGGTCCATCACCGATCCCCAGGTGAGCCCGCTCGCGTAGGCGAGGCCGTTCGCCCCGAGGGCGGCCGCGGTGTGCGGCTCCCCCAGCAGGATCTCGAGCGCGGCCTCGAAGTCGGCGTAGTCGCGGTAGGCAAGTCCCCCCTTCGAGCGCCGGACATGCCCGGCCGTCACGGTGCAGCGGCCATTGACAAGGACCGGCTTCGCCTTGGTCCATGCCTCGAGGAGCACGATGCCGAAGCTCTCGGCCGGAGAGGGGTGGACGAACGCCGCCGCCCCCTCCAGGGCGCCCCACCGCTCGTCGTCGCCGAGGATGCCGGGCACGACGATGTCGTCGTGGGGCGGGGGGGCCTGGACGACGGGGCCGGCGATCACCAGGTTCAAGGGACCGGGGTGGCGCCCCTTGAAGGCCGCGAACATGCGGGCGAGGTCGGTGGTGCCCTTGCCGTCCTCGACCCGGCCGAGGTACATGAGGTACGGCTCGTTGCCGAGGCCCACCCGGCTACGGAATGCGTCCGGATCCCCCTTGCCCTCGTCGACGCCCAGGCCGACGAGCCCGGCCCTGCCCGGCGGCCACCCCATCAGGCGCAGGATGAGCTCCCACTCCTCGGGAGAGTGCAGGTAGACACCGGCGGCCGAGCGGACCACCGTCCGGACGATGGGAAGGCGCGCCTGGGCCTCGTCGTGGAGCGCGGGGTGGAGCACGGAGCGTTCGGCCACCAGCGGGAGGCCGGCGAGCGTCGGATAGTAGAGGTAGGTGTAGAAGATCCACAGGTCGGGCTCGTCCGCCCTCGACCGGATCTCCTCGATCAGTGACGGCACAAGCGGCCCCTGGTCCCGCACCCATCGGTCGACCAGGGCGGGATCGGGGTCGGTCGTCGACAGGACACGGTCGGACAGGCGCTCGAAGCCGGCAGCCCGCGGCGCCGTGGTCGGGAAGCGCACGACGCTGACGCCCTCGTCGGTCGAGGGTCCGGGGGGCAGGTTGTTTTCCCAGGTGACGGCGTCGGTGGTGGCGGAGGTGAGCACATCGACGTCGACGCCCCGGGCGGCCAGACGCGTGGCGAACTGACGGCAGGCCGCCTCGGCGCCGCCGACGATCTGGGGGCCGTAGCGCTGGACCACGTAGGAGACCTTCATGGCTCCGGATCCAGCAAGGGCCCGAACAGCCGGCGGACCCGGACCTCGAACTCGGCCGGGCCGAAGGCTCCGACCCGCTTCCGACCCGCGGCGGCGAGCCGGTCCCGGAGGGGTCGGTCCCTCACGACCGCATCGACGAGGGCCGCCACTTCCTCAGCGCAGCGCTCCGTGAAGAGGATGCCGGCGTCGCCGATGGTCTCGGGCAGTGCGCCGGCCGCGTAGGCGACGACCGGAATC
>DASXNO010000248.1:0-47105 GCA_036495025.1 Actinomycetota bacterium
CCGACAAGGGCCTCCGCCACCACCGCAACGAGGACGCCGGCGCCATCGGGGCGCCCGAGGGCTTCTCGGTGCTGGTGGTCTGCGACGGCGTCTCCACGACGGCCAACCCCGACCAGGCCTCGGCAGCGGCCGCGGCGGCCCTGGCCGAGGGCGTCGTGGGTGCCCTGTCCGGGCACGAGCCCGGGGCCCGGGAGGCCGCCGCGGCCCTGGCGGACGCCCTGGCGGCAGCTCAGGAGGCGGTGCGCAACGCGCCGCCGGAGGAGCAGGGTGGCTACCTCCAGGCACCCTCGACGACGGTGGCGGCGGTCGTCGTGATCGGCGACCAGCTCGTGACCGCGAACGTCGGCGACAGCCGCGCGTACTGGATCGACGCAACGTCGGCGGAGGCAAGCCGCCTGCTCACCCACGACGACTCGCTGGCCGAGGCGGCCATCGCGGCGGGGGTGAGCCCGGAGGAGGCGTATGCCCGGAGGGATGCGCACACGATCACCCACTGGCTGGGGACCGACGCACCGGAGCTGGCGCCGCACATCGAGACGGTGACGGTGCCGGGTCCCGGCCTCGTGCTCGTTTGCTCGGACGGGCTCTGGAACTACTACGAGACCCCGGCGTCCCTTCGGGAACTGGTGGCGGCGGGGCCGCCCGGCGAGGGTGTGCTGAAGACGGCACGGCGCCTGGTGGACGCCGCCCTCGACGCGGGGGGCCACGACAACATCACCATCGCCATGAAGCCGCTGGGGGCGCCGACCTGGGGGGTCGAGGGCGGCGCCGGTACTCCGGAGGCGGAGGCGGTCGAGGCCGTTGCAGCGGAGGCGCTCGGCGCTCCCGAACCCGTGAGCGAGACGCCGCCCGAGGCTGCCCCGGGGATCGAGAGCCCGCCTGCGAGTGAGAGCCACGAGAGCGAGGAGTAGCGAGATGGCCGACTTCCACCTGGAGTGCTTCCAGAACGAGTACCTCCCCGAGGGGGCCATGCAGGTCAACGCCGTCGTCACGATCTCGGCCTCGGGGACGAGCGCCGGAGGCGGCTTCGGGTCCGGCCCTGCCCCGGGCGGCGCGGGCGTCGAGGTCATCGTCGTCGACACCTCGGGCTCGATGGGAGGGTCCAAGATCCGGGCGGCCCGGGAGGCAACCGCCGCCGCGGTGGCGGCGATCAAGGACGGGGTCCGCTTCGCGGTCATCTCGGGCGACAACTCCGCCCGCGTCGTCTACCCGCGCGCCGGGGGCCTTGCCACGTCCTCGAGCCAGACCCGATCGGAGGCGCAGCAGGCCACCGGCCGGCTCGAGGCCAGCGGCGGCACGGCGATCGGCTCGTGGCTGCAGCTCATCACGGGCCTCGTCGCCCGGGAGCCGGGCATCAAGCACGCCATCCTGCTCACGGACGGCAAGGACGAGCACGAGTCGCCGGAGACGCTGCAGGCGGCGATCGACGCCGCCTCGGGGGTCTTCCAGTGCGACTGCCGTGGCGTCGGCACCGACTGGATCGTGTCGGAGCTGCGCAAGATCGCGACCGCCCTGCTCGGCACCGTCGACATCGTTGCGGATCCCGCCGGCCTCGCCGCGGACTTCGAGGCGATGATGGCCCAGGCGATGGGCAAGTCCCTCGCCGACGTCAATATCCGGCTGTGGACGCCGCAGGGCGCGAGCATCAGCTTCGTGAAGCAGGTTGCCCCCGACCTCCTCGACCTCACCGACCGGCGCGTGACGGTCAACCCGCTGTCGGGCGACTACCCCACCGGAGCCTGGGGCGACGAGTCGAGGGACTACCACGTCGCCGTCAGCGTGCACCCCGGGCGGGTCGGCGACGAGATGCTCGCCGCGCGGGTGTCGCTGGTGGTCGACGGGCAGGTGGCGGGTCAGGCCCTCGTCAAGGCGGTCTGGACCGACGACTCGGCTCTCTCCACGAAGATCAACAAGCAGGTTGCGCACTACACCGGCCAGGCTGAGCTGGCCGACGCCATTGCAGAGGGCCTCGAGGCCAGGAAGCAGGGGGACATGGAGACGGCAACGACGAAGCTGGGGCGGGCGGTCCAGCTTGCGGCGCAGTCCGGGAACACCGAGACTGCAAAGCTGCTCGCCAAGGTGGTGGACGTCGAGGACCCGGCGACGGGCAAGGTGAGGATGAAGTCCAGGGTGGCCGACGAAGACGAGATGACCCTGGACACCCGGTCGACCAAGACCGTGCGGGTGACACGCTGATGGCCGAGGCGATCTGCCCCAACGGCCACCTGTCGGACACCTCCGACTACTGCGACCAGTGCGGGGCCAAGATCGGCGGCGAACCGAACGCCCCGGCCCTCGCCGCCGCCGGCGAGGTCGGTGTCGCTCCGGCTCCTTCGGCGGCCGCAGCGGGAACGACCGTCGCCTGCCCGGCCTGCGGGGCGCCCAACGCCGAGGGGGACAGGTTCTGCGAGGTCTGTGGCTACGACATGACCCTCGGAGCGCCCGGCGGTGTCCCCGAGCCCGCGGCAGCGCCGGTGGCAGCGGCGGCGCCTCCGGCGCCTCGGGCTCCTCCGGGCGAGGTGACCTCCGGCAGTGGCGTGCCGGCACCGTCGTCGTCGCCGTACTCGGCACCGGCCGCCGCGTCGGGCCGGGCCTTCGCCGCACCCACGTGGCAGGCGGTCGTCGTCGCCGACCGCGACTACTACGACCGCATGCAGGCCGAGGAGATCCCGTTCCCCGCGGTCTACCCGGACCGGGTCTTCTCCCTGACGACCCTGCGGGTCGTCATCGGCCGGCGGAGCACCTCCCGCGGCATCAACCCGGAGATCGACCTGTCGGGAGCGCCGGAGGACCCGGGCGTGTCCCACATGCACGCGGTGCTCGTCGGCAGCCCGGAGGGCGGCTGGACCCTCATCGACCCGGGGTCGGCCAACGGGACGTTCCTCAACGACAGCACCGACCCGATCGACACCAACAAGGCGGTCCCGGTGGCCGACGGCGACCGCATCCACATGGGGGCCTGGACGACCCTGACGCTCCGGAAGACCTAGCTGATCGTCAAAGTAGATTCCGTCAAAAAGGGCCCCCAGCAGACTTTGTGACGGAATCTAAGCCTCGGGACCGGCGTCCACCCAGGTCTGCACGTCCTTGACGGAGTCGTGCGGCTGGACGCCGCGGAAGACCCAGGTGGCGCCTCGGGCCGCGTAGGGTGCGGGGTCACCGCCCGGAGGGATCGACACGGCGACGTCGAAGCCCTCCATGCTGCCTCGTTCGGCGCCAACCTGGTCGAGCATCCTGGCGAGCTGGTCGGGATCGACGTCCACCGGGAACAGGCCCTCGTAGCGGGCCGCCCGTCGCACGGGCCGCCGGGCGTTCCCTCGGGCGGCGAACCAGAGCGGGATGCGGGGACGCTGCACGGGAACCGGAAGGAATCGCACCGGGTCTGCGACGTAGTGGCGGCCGCGATGGCGGACCTCCTCCCCCGACCACAGGGCGACCAGGAGCTCGATCCCCTCGTCCAGCAGCTCGCCGCGCTCACGGGGATCCGTGGGTTCGCCGAAGCGGCGCAGCTCTCCCCACCGGTCGTGTCCGAGCCCCAGCCCCAGAGTGAGACGGCCAGCCGAGAGCTGGTCCAGAGTCACGGACGCCCGGGCCAGCCGCTGCGGGCCGTAGCGAGCGGGCGGCGCGACCATCGGGCCGAGCCGGATCCGGGTGGTGACGGACGCCACCGCCGCGAGGGCCGTCAGCGTGTCGGCCACCTCGGGGGGCTCGGTGTCCGGGCGAAGGAGGTGGTCCCATAGGAAGAAGCCGTCCCAGCCACGTTCGTCGGCAGAAGCCGCCAGGTCGGCAAGAACCCGGGGATCGGCGAACTCGCCCACGGTTGGGACATGGAGGGCGTGCTTCACGCTGCCCCCGCCGGCTTCAGTCCCGGTACACCGGCGCGGGGGGCGGAGGCACCGTGGCGCTCAGGGAGGGGACGAGCCACTGCGCGTACAGCTTTGCCCAGGTGCCGTTGGCCCGCATCTGGTCGAGGACGCCGTTGACGAAGCGGGTGAACTCCGGGTGGCCGAGTGAGATCCCGATGCCGTACGGCTCGTCCGAGAACCGGTCGCCGATGATCTTGGCGTAGGGGTCCTGCGCCGCCAGCCCCGCGAGGATGGCGTCGTCGGTCGCAATGGCGTCGACCTCGCCGTTCTGGAAGGCGACCAGGCAGTCCGTGAAGTCGGCCAGGATGTACGGGACGGGCTTGGAGGGCACCGCGTTGAGGTGGGGGATGGAGGTGCTCCCGGCGGTGGTGCAGACCTTCTTGCCGCCGAGGTCCTGGATGCCCCTGGCCGTCGAGTCCTTCCTCACCAGCACCTTGTCGCCGGCGTCGAAGTAGACCGACGAGAAGTCGATCTGCTGGCGACGATCGCAGGTGATCGTGAAGGTGCGCCCGACGAGGTCGACGGAGCTGTCCCTGATCTTGTTGATCCGTTCGGCCCCCGTCATGGCCCGGTACTCGATCTTGTTGGGGTCGCCGAAGATGGCCTGCGCGATCTGGTGCAGGACGTCGATGTCGAAGCCTTCGATCTGCCCGTCGAAGGGGTTGAGGAACCCGAAGAGCTTGGTGTCGGCGGAGACACCGGCGACGAGGCGGCCGTGCTGCTGGATCGTCTGCATGTACGTGCCGGCCGGCATCTGGCCGGGAGGGGGCAGCGTCGCCGGGGGCCGGAGGCTCGCCACGACGTTGCCGCACGATGCGGCGGATGGCGACGAGGTCGCCTGGGCCACGGCCGCCTGCGGCGCGAGGGCGGCGGTCGGGGCGGTCCCCCTGCAGCCGGCGAGGAGCGCCAGCACGGCGAGCACCGCCAGACCTGCCGTCCACCGTCTCACCGGTACTCGCCGATCCGTTGCTGGAAGCCGTAGAGCACGAGGACCGCCACGAGGAGGAAGGCGATGCTGATCCCGATCGCCAGGCCCGTGATGTGGCCCCGGGCGCTGCCGATGTGGCGGTCGAACTCCTGCTGTGTGAGGACCGACACCCGCTGGATCGTCTGGTCGAAGGCATCGAAGGCCCCGTTGGCGGTACCCGGACCCGCCGCGAGTGCCGCCGCAATCGCCTGCTGGGACTGGCCGGTCGAGTCGAGCTGCTCGATGGTGGCGTGGGCGGCGAGAAACGACGTGAAGGCGGCCACCGCGCTGCTCATCGACGTCCGCTCCTCGCCGGCGGTGGCGCGCCGCACCGCATCCCCGAGAAAGCCGCCACTGAAATTCGGCCCGCCGAGATCGTTGACCGCAGTGCGCAACGCGGCGTACTTGCTCGCCCCGTTGCCACGGGCGATCAGCGCGAAGCTCTCGTCGCTCTTGGCCCCGAAGGCGGTGACCCGCACCTGGGCAAGCGTGTTGAGGGCACTCGTCCGGTCACGGGCGGCGGCGACCTGGTTGCCCTCGGTCACGAGCGAGAACAGCGTCCACCCGATGAGCAGCACCGAGAGCGCCGTGGCCGCCACCAGGCCGACGTTGAACACACGGTTGGTGCGCCGCCGGAGGAAGACCTGGGCAGCCACCAGTGCGGCGAAGAGCACGACGGCAGCGATCACGACCCCCACCGTGGCGGCCCTCCCACCGGCCGCCGCGTACCCGTCGTCGAGCCGGGTGACCGCATCCTGATGCAGCCGGTCGGCAGCCGGGAGGATCGTCGTGTTCAGCAGGGCGGTCGCCCGGCGCAGATAGCCGGCGCCGACGGGGAAGCCCTGGCGGTTGTTCGCCCTGGCGCTCTCCACGAGGCCGGCGTAGGTCGTGGTGGACTCGGCGATCGCCCGGATGGCGTCCTGGGCACCGGCCGATGCCCCTCCGCCAGCGGCGGCCCTGGCGAGCTCGTCCTGTGCCTGCTTCGTGTCGGCCAGGTAGCGGGCGCGCTGGTCCGCGGGCTCGACCCCGCCAGCGAGGAAGGAGTCGGCGGCGCTGGCGTCGGCACCCGACATCAGGCTTGCGATGCTGCGCGATTCGACGACCACCGGCTGGACGTCTGTGGCCACGGTGCGGATGCCCTGCTGGCGATGGGAGACGGCGAAGAACCCGAGCGCCCAGGCCAGCGCCGCACAGGCCAGCACCGCCAGCGAGATGACCCGCATCCGGCCCGGGGTCGTGGCGGCAGCGTCCCGCGCCCGCCGGATCAGGCCGGCTCCCAGCGCCTGCGGACCCTGGACCCCGGGGGCGGGAAGGCCCGCCGATGACGTCGCCATAGGCCCCGCCATGATAGAGCCCTGGCCTGTCGCCGCGTTCAGCTTCGGTTCCGTGAGAAGTCTGGTACAAAACCTTCGCCAGGCGAAGGAAAGTTACCAGGCTTGTCTGCCTCGTCTCGTCTTCCCAGCCCCGGTCGTCGGTGGCATCATCGCGGGGAGATTGGGAGATTGGGGTGCGGCGCCCGCCGCGCTCGACCGCGCCGGGGAGGGCTGACATGGCCACAGTGACCGAGCACGAATCGGATTCCATCGACCGGGCAAATTCCACCGGCCTCACACCCGTTGTCTTCGTCCACGGACTCTGGCTGCTGCCGAGCAGCTGGCAGCGCTGGGCCGAGGTCTTCGAGGAGGCCGGCTACGCGCCGCTCACCCCCGGATGGCCGGACGACCCTGACACCGTCCAGGACGCCAAGGCACACCCCGAGGTCTTCGCCCACAAGACGGTGGGCCAGGTAGCCGACCACTTCGAGGAGGTGATCCGCAAGCTCACGAAGAAGCCGGCGGTCATCGGACACTCCTTCGGGGGCCTGCTCGCCCAGATCCTCGCCGGCCGCGGGCTCGCCGCGGTGACCGTGGCCATCGATCCGGCTCCCTTCCGCGGCGTCCTGCCCCTCCCGATCTCCGCGCTGAAGTCCTCACGGCCGGTCCTCGGCAACCCGGCGAACCGCAACCATGCCGTGCCGCTCACCTACGAGCAGTTCCGCTTCAGCTTTGCCAATGCGGTGAGCGAAGACGAGGCGAAGGAGCTGTACGAGAGCTTCGCGGTGCCGGCGTCCGGGGCGCCGCTCTTCCAGGCAGCCACCGCCAACCTCAACCCGTGGACGGAAGCCAAGGTGAAAACCAAGAACCGGGACCGTGGACCGCTGCTGATCATCTCCGGCGAGAAGGACAAGACGGTGCCGCGGTCGATCGCCAATGCGTCCTACAAGCGGCAGAAGCGCAACGAGGGCGTCACCGAGATCGTCGGGATCCCCGGCCGCGGGCACGCCCTCACGATCGACAGCGGCTGGCGGGAGGTCGCCGACACGGCGCTCGCATTCGTGAAGCGATTCACGTAAAGGACCCTGCCGGCGGGCCCTGGCCAGCCAGACCGGTATCCGGCCCGAGAGACGCACGATGCAACGGGTAGCATGGAGGAGAGCCCGATGGCCACATGATCGGGTTCTCCTTCGCGCACATGCCCGGTGAACTCTCCGACCTCCTGAAACTGTGGGACCGCTCCGACGTCCTCGATGCGATCGCGTCCGAGGGCGAGGCAGGTCTCCCCGATGTCGCGCGCCCGGCCACGGTCGCGGGCCTGGCGGAGCGGGTGTCGCCGCTGCTGGTCGTGCTCCCCCGCAGCCGCGACGCCGAGGCCTTCGCCGCCGCGCTCGGTCCCTGGGTGGCCGGGGCACGCGTCGAGGTCTTCCCGGCCTGGGAGGTGCTCCCAGGCGAGGCGATGTCGCCGACGCTCGACACCATGGGGCGGCGGCTCCGGATCCTGTGGGAGCTGGCCGGGGGCGGGGCGGAAACCCTGCCCGCAGGAACGCCCCCCTTGCGCATCGTCGTCACGTCGGTCCGCGCCTACCTGCAGCAGGTCGGGGCGCCCCCCACGGAGGCGCTCCACCTGGAGAGAGGCACCGTCATCGACCTCGAGGACCTCGAGCGCCGGCTCGCCGCACTCGGCTACGAGCGCAACTACCTGGTGGAGCGGCCTGGCGAGTTCTCGGTGCGCGGCGGCATCCTCGACGTCTACCCACCGGGGGCCGTCCCCGTGCGGGCCGACTTCTTCGGCGACGAGATCACATCGCTCAAGGCGTTTTCGATCGGCAGCCAGCGCAGCCTCGGCGAGACCGCGGGCGTGGACATCCTCCCCGTCCGTGAGCTGCTCCTCGGCCCAGGCAACATGGAGGCGGCCCGCCGCCTGCTCAACACCGAGGCCCCCCTCAAGGGGCCGGATAAGAACACCGAGCCCCGGGAGGACGAGCCGGTGGTGGCCCTGCAGGAGGACGACGACGAGGACGACGCCTACCTGAGCCTCCAGGGGCCGGGCGCGGGGCGGCAGTCGGACCTGGAGCGGCTGGCGGCCGGGATCGCCTTTCCCGGGATGGAGGCGTGGCTCGGCACCCTGAGCGGTCCCCTCCAGCCACCCGCGGGCCTGATCGCGGCTGCGGGCGCCGTCGTCATCGCCGATCCCAAGTCCTGCCGCGACCGGGCCTCGGACTTCCTCGCCCAGGCCGCCGAGTGGGCCTCCCCCGAGTCCGCCAGCATGTTCATCCCGTGGGAGGAGGCATCCGGGGGAAGCCAGGTCATCGAGCTCTGGCCCTATGCCCGGGCGGAGGAGGGCATCGACCTCGACGTCACCGGCTGGGACGAGTCGATCGGCCAGCCGGAGCGCCTCGTCGAGACGATCCGCGCCTACCAGGCCGAGGGCACCACGGTGGCGGTTGCGGCGGGCCGAACCGCCAACCGCGCCCGGGAGATCCTCGCCCAGGCGGGCCTCGGCCTGCCGGTGGCCGGTGCGGCCAGGGTCGATACCGCCGCCATCTCGACGGCGTCCGTCGACCGGGGCTTCCTGCTGCGCCTCGACGACAAGCCGGCCCTGGCGCTCATCGGCGAGGCGGACCTCTTCGGCAAGCGCCGCCCGGTGGCCGCCCCCTCGGCGGACCCGGCGGCACGTGCCACCGCCCTGGTGCTCCAACTCGCCGTCGGGGACTACGTCGTGCACGAGACCAACGGGGTCGGGCGCTACCTCGGGATGGTCACCCGAACTGTGGCGGGCATCTCCCGCGACTACCTCCTGATCGAGTACTCGGGCGACGACCGGCTCTACGTGCCGGTGGAGTCGCTCGACGTCATCACGAAGTACGCCGGCGGCGAGGCTCCCCGGCTCAACCGGCTCGGCAGCGGCGACTGGGAGAAGCAGAAGTCGCGAGCCCGGCGGGCGGTGCAGGACATCGCGAAGGAGCTCGTCGTGCTCTACGCGAAGCGCAAGGCTGCCGAGGGGCACACCTTCGGGCCGGACACGCCGTGGCAGCGTGAGCTGGAGGACGCCTTCCCCTACCTCGAGACGCCGGACCAGGCCCGGGCGATCGAGGAGGTGAAGGCCGACATGGAACGGCCGGTCCCGATGGACCGCCTGATCTGTGGCGACGTCGGGTACGGCAAGACGGAGATCGCCGTGCGGGCCGCCTTCAAGGCGGTCCAGGACTCCAAGCAGGTGGCGGTCCTCGTGCCGACGACGATCCTCGCCCAGCAGCACACCCAGACCTTCAGCGACCGCTTCGCCGGCTTCCCGGTGAAGGTGGCGCAACTCTCACGCTTCCTGACGCCCAAGGAGGAGGCGGAGGTCGTCGAAGGGGTGGCGAGCGGGAAGGTGGACGTCGTGATCGGCACCCACCGCCTCCTCCAGAAGGACATCAAGTTCTCGGACCTCGGCCTGCTGATCGTCGACGAGGAGCAGCGCTTCGGCGTCAAGCACAAGGAGGCGCTGAAGAAGCTGCGGGCCAACGTGGACGCCCTGGCGATGACGGCCACCCCGATCCCCCGGACGCTCGAGATGGCCCTCACCGGCATCCGGGACCTGTCCCTCGTCGACACCCCGCCGGCCGACCGCCGGCCCGTGCTCACCTACGTCGGCGCCCACGAGCAGCGCATGGTGACGGCGGCGATCCGCCGGGAGCTCGCCCGGGACGGCCAGGTCTTCTACGTGCACAACCGGGTGCGCTCCATCTACGGGGCCGCCCGGCGGATCCAGGCCCTCGTCCCGCAGGCCCGGGTGGCGGTGGCCCACGGCCAGATGTCCGAGGCGGAGCTCGAGCGCGTCATGATCGACGTCTGGGACGGCAAGACGGACGTGCTGGTCTGCACGACGATCATCGAGAGCGGTCTCGACATCCCGGCGATGAACACCCTGATCGTCGAGCGCGCCGACCGCCTCGGGCTGGCCCAGCTCTACCAGCTCCGGGGCCGGGTCGGCCGCGCCCGGGAGCGCGCCTACGCCTACTTCTTCTATCCGGACGAGGACGTGCTCACCGACGAGGCCCACGAGCGCCTCAAGACCCTGTCGGAGTTCACCGAGCTGGGCAGCGGTTTCAAGATCGCCCTCCGGGACCTCGAGATCCGGGGCGCGGGCAACCTCGTCGGTGCGGAGCAGTCCGGCCACATCGCCGCGGTCGGCCTGGACCTGTACGTGAAGATGATGAACGAGGCGGTGCAGGAACTGGCCGGCACACCGGTCGACGCTCCGGTCGAGGTGCGGATCGACCTGCCGGTCGACGCCTTCATCCCCCCGTCGTACATCGCCCGGGAATCGCTGCGGATCGAGGCCTACCGCCAGATCGAGAAGGTGCGCTCCTCCGAGGAGGTCGAGGCCCTCCGCGAGGAGCTGACCGACCGCTACGGAGCCCCGCCCGAGCCGACCGCCAACCTGCTCGCGGTTGCCGAGCTGCGGGCCTACATGGCCGAGGCCGGCATCACCGAGCTGGCCGTGCGCGACGGCGTGATGAAGGCGCGGCCGGTGCCGTCGCTGCTGGACTCCCAGGAGGTCCGCCTGGCGCGCCTGTACCCCGGCTCGACCTACAAGCCCGTGACCGGCACGCTCATCATCCCGGCACGGGGCAGGGACCTCGTTGCCTGGGTCCTCGACACCCTGCGGGGGCTCCTCAAAGTGAGTAACCTCGCATGAGCATGCGACTCCTTCGCTGCCGCCCGCGCGCCCCCCGAGCGGGGACGACCTCCGGTCGCCGCCTCCTGTTGCTCGCCGTGACGACGATGGGGCTGGTGCTGCCCGCCTGTAGCGGCGGCCTCGGCACCTACGTCGCACCGACGGCGGCGGTCGTCGGTGGGGCGAAGATCGCCGAGGCCGCCGTGATCACGCAGCTCAAGGTCGTCGCCTCCCAGGCGCAGTTCTCGAACCTGTTCCAGGGTCCGAAGTCGAATCTGAACCGGGTCGATGCCAAGATCCAGATCCTGACCCAGCTCGTCCAGCAGCAGGCGGTGGTGAACGAGGCAGGCAAGGTGGGCGTCTCGGTCAGCGACCGCGACGTCCAGGCAGCGCTAGCCAGCACCCGGCAGCGCCTGGGCGGCGGCGCGGCCCTCAACAGCGCGCTGGCCCAGCAGGGGCTCAACCTCGACGAGTTCACCCGCTACGAGCGGCTCAACCTCATCGTGAGCCGCGTCCAGGCCAAGGTCGTCAACAGCATCAACGCCACCCCGGACCAGGTTGCGGCCTACTACCAGCAGAACAAGGCCAGCTTCGACGCCCAGTACCACGTCGCCCACATCCTGATCTGCTCCCATGCCGACGCCCAGGGGACCTGCACGCCGAGCGCCGCCGACGTCGATCTCGCGAAGTCCGTCGATGCACGGGCGGTCGCCGGCGACGACTTCGGCCAGCTCGCCCGGCAGTACTCGACGGACACCGGCTCGAAGGCTGCAGGCGGTGACCTCGGCTGGGTGGCGCCCGGCAGCGCGGTCGCCCCGTTCGAGCAGGCCGCCCTCGCCCTCCAGCCGGGCCAGGTCACCCCGCAGCCCGTCCAGACCCAGTTCGGCTACCACATCATCAAGCTGATCGCGAAGGGCAGACCGCTGGCCGATGCGACGGCCACGATCAACAACCAGCTCGAGCAGACGCCCCGCCAGCAGGCCTTCAGCGCCTGGGTCCACCAGGCAGTCGCCAAGAACCGCGTCCAGATCAACCCGTCCTTCGGCGAGTTCGACGCCTCCACCGACTCGGTGGTGATTCCGGCCCGCGCTCAGCCGCCTTCCCCGCCCGCCGGCCCGCCCACCGGCACGGGACCGGGCGGCCCATGAGCCGGCTGCACCTGGTCGGGCTGGGACCGGGGGCGGCGGAGCTGCTGACGCTGCGGTCCTGGGAACTCCTCGCCTCGGGGCGGCCCTTGCGAATCCGCGACCCCAGCCAGGAGGCTGCCCAGACGATCCTGGCCCGGGGATTCAACTTCGAGAGCGTGTCGGAGACCGAGCCCGAGGCGATCGCCGCCTCGGTCATCCGCTGGGCCAAGCGGTGCGACTCCTGCGTCTATGCCGTGGCCGGCCACCCCCTCGAGGCGCCCGAGGCGGTCCCGATCCTGCGGGCGGCGGCCTCCGCGGGTATCGATGTCACCGTCGAGCCCGCGGTCACCGAGGTGGACCGGCTGCCGGCGGCCGACCCCATGACCGGGACGTTCGCCGGGCCGCCGGCGGTCAGGGGCGCCATCGCGTTCCAGCGGCTCGTGGCCGTGATGGCGAGGCTGCGCTCCCCCGACGGCTGCCCCTGGGACCGCGCCCAGACCCATCAGTCGCTGGCGATCCACCTGATCGAGGAGACGCACGAGGTCCTCGACGCCATCGACCGCCAGGACATGGTCGACCTCGAGGAGGAGCTGGGCGACCTGCTGCTGCAGATCGTCTTCCACGCCCAGCTCGCCAGCGACGCCGGGGCCTTCGAGATCGGCGACGTGGTGGAGGAGTTGATCGCCAAGCTCGTCTACCGCCACCCCCACATCTTCGGCGACGTCATCGTCAGCGGGGCCGACGAGGTCGTGGCCAACTGGGAATCCCTCAAGCACGAGCAGAAGGGCCGAACCACGCGGGCCGAGGGCATCCCGAAGGACCTGCCCGCCCTCCTGTACGCCCACAAGGTCCAGCGCCGGATCTCCGGCGCCGGCCGGCCATGGGCGGCGTCGACGCAGCATCTGTCGACCCTGGTCCACGCCGCGGCATCGGCCGGCGGACCGGAGGCCGACTCGGCCTTCGGGAGCCTGCTCTTCGAGGTCGTGGCCCTCGCCCAGCAGGCGGGCGTCGACCCGGAGGGCGCCCTGCGCCGGACGGCCAACCGGCACCTCTCGGACACTGCCGGCGGGGCGCCCGAGGGCCTCGTGCAGTTCCCCACGCCCCCGGGCGACTAGGAAGCCTTCGGCACCATGGCACCCGCCGACGCGCCTCCGCCACCTCCTCCTTCGCCAGGTCCGTGGCCGCCGCCGGGGCAACCGCAGGGCCAGTGGCCCCCACCCGGGCCACCGGCCACCCCCTGGCCCCCGGCGGCCCCGTCCGCCGGGCAGGCCGCGAGGCGGCCGGCCAGCCATTCCGCACCCGGCCCGGGCGGTCCTCAGACCCCCTGGGGAGGCTGGGGCAACGAGGAGGGGCGGCGGCCTGCGACGGCCCCGCGGACCAGCCCCCTCGCCGTCGCGGCGCTGCTCTCGGCGGCGCTCGGGTGGTGGCTGTTCGGCCTGGGAGCGCTCGCCGGCATCGCGCTCGGCCTCGTGAGCCTGCAGCAGATCCAGCAGTCCAACGGCTCGCTGAAGGGGCGGGGCCTGGCGATCGCAGGCATCGCCCTGGGGGCCGCGTTCTGCGTCGCCTACCTCCTGGCGATCATCCTCGCCTACCTCTGAACCGCGACGTTTGGCGCCCTTTCGTTCGCTGCGAACGAATTTCCTCCGAACTTCGAGGTGAATCCACGCGTGGCGGAGAGCCGCGCGAGTAAACTCCTGTTACTTTCGTCAACAGGAGTCCTCTAATGAGCACGATTGAGCGCATCGTGGCCCGCGAGATCCTCGACAGCCGAGGCAACCCGACCATCGAGGTCGAGGTGACGACGGACGAGGGTGGATGGGCCAGGGCAGCAGTTCCCTCCGGGGCCTCGACCGGCAGCTTCGAGGCGCTGGAGCTGCGCGACGGCGACGACCGCTACGCGGGCAAGGGCGTCCTCAGGGCAGTCCGCAACGTGCACGAGGTCATTGCTCCGGCCCTCGAGGGCGAGCCCGCAAACGAACAGCGGACGGTCGACCGCATCCTCCTCGATCTCGACGGCACCCCGACGAAGTCGAAGCTGGGCGCCAACGCCATCCTCGGCGTGTCGATGGCGGTCGCCAAGGCCGCCGCCGACGAGCTCGGCATCCCGCCGTACCGGTACCTCGGGGGCGCCGGCGCCCACGTGCTCCCGGTTCCGTTGATGAACGTCCTCAACGGGGGCGCCCACGCCGACAACAGCCTCGACATCCAGGAGTTCATGATCGTGCCCCACGGCGCCGCCTCGTTCGCCGAGGCGCTGCGGATGGGCACCGAGGTGTACCACACCCTCAAGACCTCCCTGCGCAAGCGGGGCCTGTCGACCGGCATCGGCGACGAGGGGGGCTTCGCCCCCGACTTCGCCCGCAACGAGGAAGCCCTGCGGACCCTGGTCGAGGCCATCGAGTCGGCCGGGTACGAGCCGGGCACCGAGGTGGCGCTCGCCCTGGACGTCGCCGCGAACGAGCTCTACCGGGACGGCTCCTACGTCCTCGCCAGCGAGGGGGCGACGCTCAGCGCCGGCGAGCTGACCGAGCGCTTCGCCGACTGGGTGCAGCGCTACCCCATCGTCAGCATCGAGGACCCGCTCTACGAGGACGACTGGGACGGGTGGGTCACCCTGACGGCATCGCTGGGGGACGAGGTCCAGCTCGTCGGCGACGACCTCTTTGTCACCAACCCCGAACGCCTGCGCAGGGGCATCGAGCTCGGCGCCGCCAACGCCATCCTCGTGAAGGTGAACCAGATCGGCACGCTGACCGAGACGTCGGAGGCCGTGCGGCTCGCGCTCCGCAGCGGCTACTCGGCGATCATCAGTCACCGGTCCGGCGAGACCGAGGACGCCACCATCTCGGACCTCGCCGTCGGGTGGGAATCGGGCCAGATCAAAACCGGCGCCCCCGCCCGCAGCGACCGCGTCGCCAAGTACAACCAGCTCCTGCGGATCGAGGGGGAGCTGGGGGAGTCGGCCGCCTTCGCAGGCCCCGGCGCCTTCCCCCGGTTCCGCTGGTTCCGCCCCCCGGCCGGCGACGAGGGCTGAAGCCGGATGCGGCTCACCTTTCACGGCACGCTGCTGGGGATCATCCTCCTGTTGCTCGCGATGATGGCGACAGGCCCGGCCCGCCAGCTCTGGGCGGAGCACCACCAGATCCGCAGCGACGAGGCCACCCTTGCCGGCGGCAACGCCGAGGCGACCAGGCTGACGGCGCGGATCCAGGCGATGCAGGACCCCAAGCATGTCGAGCAGCTTGCCCGCGACCAGCTTGGCTACGTGCGGCCGGGCGAGACGTCCTACATCATCGTGCACCCCCAGCCGGCCAGGCCCACGCCCGCGGCGTCGATCCCGCGGCACGTCTCGTGGCTGCACCTGGCGTGGTCCGGGATCAAGGCCTCGCTCTGAGCAGCTGAGTCACGAGCCTGGCTGGACCGTCGAACTCTTCAAGACCTCCCAGACGCCGGACGACGCCTGGGTGAGACGTGTTGCGGTGTGCGTGACCGAGGAGCCGTCGGCGGCGGTGTCGTAGACCCAGGCCACGCTGTCCTGCGCGATCGCCACCCGGTCGTTGTGCTCGACCCCCTTCCGGCCTACCTTCAAGTAGGCGGTCTCAATGGGCACCCGGTAGAAGTCCGGCAGGGACTGGCCGCCGGCGACCGCGGCATACGACACGGGTTCGCCGGGCAACTCGCTCGACGAGCCGAAGCGGAACACCCCGTCGACGAGCCAGCGGCCGCCCCGCCAGCGCAGGGTCGTGCTGTCGTGCCTGGTGATGTCCGGGTCCGGCTGGGTCGGCGACCGCGTGGCGGCGTCGAGCTCGACGGAGTGGTCGACCCAGACGTCGTCGACCGATGCGGTGGTGCGGTCCCGGTAGACGACGGTCTGCATCCCGTGCTCGGCGGAGAGCTGGAGGACGTGGCCCGCCGCCCGGAGATCGGCGATGCGCTGCCGGTCGACCTCGAGGGCGGCGGGCGTCGCCTCCGCCCTGAGCGGCGACACGTCCGCCGTAAGGTAGGCCGCCTGCCGCGCGCGCCACCACGCGAGGTAGGCCCGCTCGACGCCGGGCGTGGCGGCCTGAGCGGCCGCGGGCGCCGGGGAGCAGCCGGCCAGCAGCAGCGCCACGAGCACGCGGCCGGCGACCGGCCTGAGCCGGCGGGCGGGATCACGGGGGCTCACGGGCTACAGTGTCGCTGTTCGGCGACAATCATTGCTGGACCCGCGAACCAGGCCCACCTCGGGAGGAGGGAAGTGTGCTCCGGTTCGTACCGCCGACGATGACGACCGCGCGGCGATGAGCCCCGACTCGAACGCGCCCCGCCCGGCCCTCCGGACATTTGCCACGAGGGTCCGGGCCTCGATGCTGATCAAGATCGTGTCACCGCTGATCGTGGCCCTGATCGTCGGCAGCGTCGTGACCGCCGTCTACGCCGGCTGGCTGTCCGGCCGGGCCAGCCCCCGCCAGATCTCCGCCACCGACCTGCTCGTCATCGTCCTCCTCCTGGTCGCCGCCGCCGTCGCCCTGTCCTGGGTGACGGTGCGGATGGTGACGAGGCCGCTGCGGGTGCTGTCGGCCACCGCGCGGCAGGTGGCCGCCGGCAACCTCGATGCCCACTTTGTCCACGGGTCCAACGATGAGATCGGCCAGCTCGCCTCCACCCTCGAGACCATGAAGCTCGAGGTGCGCTCCCAGCTCGAGATCATCGGCAGCCAGGCCGACGCCCTCCAGGAAGCCTCGTTGCGCATCACCTCGGCTCGGGACGAGGAGCGCCGCCGCCTCGCCCGCGACCTCCACGACGGGCTCCAGCAGCAACTCGTCATGCTCCAGATGGGCCTCGGCATGGCCGCGGAGCGGGTGAGCCGCAACCCCGCGTCGGCCAGGGGAACCTTCGCCGAGCTGGGAGCGGAGATCGAGCGCGTCCTCGACCGCGTGCGGGAGGTCAGCCACGACCTCTACCCCTCGGTCCTCAGAGACCTCGGGCTCACCTCCGTGCTGCGGTCCCAGGCGGGCAGGATCCCGATTACCACCCGGATCACGACCGACCCCCACCCCCTGCCGCGCCTCGCCCGCGACATCGAGTCCAGCGCCTACTTCATCCTCTCGGAGGCGATCGCCAACGTGCTCAAGCATGCGCAGGCCTCGGAGATCGCGATCGCCCTCGCCATCGAGGAGCAGCGCCTCACCATCACGGTCTCGGACAACGGCGTCGGCTTCCAGCGCGAGGCCGACGCCAACCACCACGGCCTCACCGGCATGGACGACCGCATCCGCTCCCTCGGGGGCGACCTCTTCATCACCTCAGGAGGAGCCGGCACCGTGATCCGCGCCTCCCTGCCGCTCGACCCCCGCCGGGCGCCGCCGTCCAGCCGGCAGAGCGTCGACGTCGTGCCGGGCATCGAGCAGGTCCTCGCCGAGACCGCCGGTGCGGGGGTCTTCGTGGGGCGCGAGCGGGAGATCGAGACCCTGCGCAACCTGTTCGAGGAGGCGGCGGCGGGGCGAGGCCGGATGGTGCTGCTGAGCGGCGAGGCGGGCATCGGCAAGACGCGCACCGCCAACGAGCTCGCGACCTATGCAAGCTCGCGCGGCGCCGAGGTGCTGGTGGGGCGCTGCTACGAAGGCGCGGGAGCGCCCGCCTACTGGCCCTGGATCCAGGTGCTGCGGGCGTACGTGCGTGGGCGGGACCCCGCGGAGCTCTCGGCGCTGATGGGACCCGGGGTCGCCGACATCGCGCAGATCGTCCCCGAGCTCTCGAGGCGCCTCGGGGGGGCCGCCGCGCCCCCGGTCAACGACCCACGGCAGGCACGGTTCCGGCTCTTCGATTCGATCACGTCCCTGCTCCGCACCGCGGCCGCCGCTCGTCCCCTCGTCGTCATCCTGGACGACCTGCAGTCGGCCGACACGTCCTCCCTGCTCCTGGCGGAGTTCCTCGCCGGGGCGCTGGAGGGCTGCCGCCTGCTCGTTGTCGGGACGCACCGCGTCGGGCTGTCGCCCGCGCACCCCTTGGAGAAGACGCTGAGCGTCCTGCGTGGGGAGGCGGCCACGACCATCGCCCTCCCCGGCCTCGGCGAGGACGAGGTGGCCCGCTTCACGGAGGTCGTCACCGGCGCCAGGCCCACCGGGCCCGTCCTCTCGGCCGTGTACCGCCAGACCGAGGGCAACCCCCTCTTCGTGCGCGAGGTCGTCCGCCTGCTGGCAGCCGAGGGCCGGCTCGAGGTCGAGGACCAGCCGGCCGCATGCGACCTCGACCTCCCCGAGACGGTCCGGGAGGCCATCGTGCGACGCATGGACCATCTGTCGCCGGCCTGCAACGACGTCCTGGCCGTGGCCTCAGCGATCGGGCGCGCGTTCGACCTGGCCGTCCTGCAACGGGTCTCTGGCATCCCGGCACACCGAGTGTCCGCCGCGCTCGAGGAGGCGGTCGCCGCGAGGGTGCTGGTGGAGCTGCCGGCCGCGATGGCACCCGGGGGCTCCTACCGCTTCAACCACACCCTCCTGCGCGAGACGATCTACGGGCGTCTGGCGCCCCGGCGCCGGAGCCGGCTCCACCGCCGCATCGCCGAGGTCCTCGAAGACCTCTACGGCGAGGATCTCGAGGCCCACCTGGCCGAGCTTGCCCACCACCACGAGGCGGCGGGCCGGGGACGGGCCGGGACCCGGGCCGTCGACTATGCGGCCCGAGCCGGTGAGCGGGCGGCGTCGCTGCTGGCCTTCGAGGAGGCATCCTGCCACTATGAGCGGGCGCTGCGGTCCCTCGGAGGGGACCGGAGCAAGCACGAGGTCAAGGTGCCGGAGCCACGGCGATGCGACCTTCTGCTCGCCCTCGGCGAGACCCAGTGGCGGGCCGGCGACACCCCAGGGGCGAGGCAGTCCTTCACCGAGGCGGCATCGATCGCGCGGAGCCTGCACGACGCCAACCGCCTTGCCGCCGCCGCCGTCGGCTACGGGGAGGGCCTCGGCGCCTATGAGTTTGCCGAGGGTGCCGACGACGTCCTCGTCGGCCTGCTCGAGGAGGCGCTGACCGCGCTCGAGTCGTGGCCGCCCCCCCGCTCCGGCCGCCGGCGCCGGCGAGGGCCCGGCGAGCCGGCGCAGGCGACCACCGCACGCCTCCGCATCAGGGTGCTGGCTCGTCTGGCCGTCGAGCTCTACTACACCGACCAGGTACAGCGGCGCGCTGGTCTGGGGCAGGAGGCGGTCCAGCTTGCCCAGGCCCTTGGCGACCCCTCTGCCCAGCTGATCGCCCTCTACGGCCGGTTCCGGTCGGTGCTCGGACCGGACGCCCTCGACGAGCGCCTGGCCGCCGCGGAGGAGATCGTTCGTCTCGGCGAGGAGACCGGCGACCGGGAGACCGCCTCGCGAGGCCGGCATCTTCGCCTGGTCACCCTGCTGGAGCGGGGAGACCGTGCGGCGGTGGACGAGGGGATGGAGGACTGGGTGCGGCATGCGGGGGAGCTGCGCCAACCGCTCTTCCGCTGGCAGGTGTTGAGTTTCAAGGCGATGATCGCCCTCCTGGAGGGCCGCTTCGCCGACGGGGAGGCACACATGATCGAGGCACTCAAGACGAGCGGGCACGGTCCGGGCCAGGCCGCCCAGATCCGGTTCGGAGCGCAGCGGTTCCTCCACCACTGGGGCCGGGGACTGCTCGAGGAGGTGGAGGCACAGGCCCGCGAGGTGGCCGACCGCTACCCCTGGCTGCCCGGATGGCGTACCGGGCTGGCGGTGATCTACGCCGAGCTGGAGCGCCCGGTCGAGGCGAGGGCCTACTTCGAGGAACTGGCCGCCGCGGACTTCGCCGACCTGCCCCGGGACGGCAACTGGCTCGGCTCGATCGCCATGGCGTCGCTGGTCTGTGCGTACCTGCGGGACTACCGCCGGGCCGGGATCCTCCACGACCTGCTCCAACCGTATGAGCAGCGCTGCATCGTGGTGCATGCGGGAGGCTTCTGCCTCGGGTCGGCCGCCACCTTCCTGGGCATCCTCGCCGGCACCCTGGGGCGATTCGAGGAGGCGGGCCGCCTCTACGAAACGGCCATGGCGGCCAACGAGGCACTGGGGGCCAGGCCGTTGATGGTGCTGACGCTGACCCACCATGCGGCGATGCTCACGTCCCGCAACGGTCCCGGCGACGCCGTCGCGGTCATCGACCTGCTCCGCCGGGCCGCCAGCATGGCCGAGGACATGGACATGCGGCGGGCCACCGCGGTCATCGAGGACCTGCAGCGCCGGGCGGAGTCCCTGCGCCGGGTGGCCGGGTCCGCCGCAGGGTAGGGGCGGTGGCGAAGATGGGAGCAGATCGCGCGTATGCGCGCGCTGCGCTCCTAACGTCCAGGCGGCTCTATGGTCGACAGAGGAAGTCGATGGTCGAGGTGGCGCCCGGGAGCACGGTGTAGGAATCGATCTGGGTGTGGCAGGACGTGGGCGGGATGGTGGAGCTCAAGCTGTCGACCGTCCCCTTGTAGCTGCCGGCCGGGAGCGAGACGGCGTAGCTGCCATTTGCTCCGGCCTGCACCCTGGTGGCCTTGCCCGTGTCGTCGGTGAGGACGACGACGCCCGAGAGCGGTTGCGCCGGGAGCCCGACCGAAGAACCGATCGAAACGCCCCTCAGGGTGCCGTTGACGTGTCCTGCGGCCACCCTGTGGCTACAGCCTGCGGTCACGAGCACCGCCGACAGGGCTGCCGCGAGCACCGGCGGCGTGCGCGCGGCTCTGCCGGTGGCCTGAAGGTTCGGTGTCACGTGGCCCCCCTTTTGCCAGGTTTCGGCCAGGAGGCTATCGCACCGATTCGCCGCTCCACGAATGCGGCGCGCCGGACCGGCGCCTACTCGTTGCGCTGGAGGAAGAACAGCACGGCTGCCACCCGCTGGTTGACCTCCATCTGCTCCGAGAGCCCCAGCTTGCGGAAGATCGAGTTGATGTGCTTCTCCACGGCCCGCTCGGACAGGACGAGGTCCCGGGCGATCGCTGCGTTGTTGCGCCCCGAGGCCATGAGGCCGAGGACCTCGTGCTCCCGCTCGGTCAGGCCCTGCAGGCGGGAGTGCGCCCGGCGGCGCTGGGCCTCGAGCAGCCCGTCGACCACCTTGGGGTCGAGCACCGAGCCGCCGGCCGCGACCTCCCGGATGGCCTCGACGAGCTGCGCCGGGTCGCCGAGGCGCTCCTTCAGGAGGTAGGCGCGCCCGGCGGAGCCGTCCCGGAGGAACTCGAGCGCGTACTCGGGGTCGGCGTGCTGGGACAGGAGCACGACGCCGAGACCGGGGTGCTCGGCCCGGATCTTGTGGGCGGCCTCGATCCCCTCCATGCGGTAGGTCGGCGGCATCCGGATGTCGAGCACCACCACCTGCGGGAAGGTCTCGACGATGCGCTCGTCCAGCTCGGTGGGATTCGCGGCCAGGCCGACGACCTCGACGCCCGGCACGGAGGACAGGACGCTGCGAGCCCCCTCGCGCACGAGATAGTCGTCGTCGACCACGACGACGCGCAGGGAGGCTACCTCCATGGAGGCGAACCCCCCGGGGTGCTGCGCTGCGGTTGCATGACCCGCCCATTGTTCACCCTGGGCCAAGGTGCGTGGCAAGCAATCGTGCTAGCACCACCCCCAAAGGGACCTGCTAGTACTATTCCATTGTGGTCCGTGCGAAGGCACACTTATCCCGAGTCAGGGACTGGCCGTCCCGGACACAGGTTTCAGCGCCGGGGAACGGATGGGACGGGGGCGGACGCCCGAGGGGTTGCGTCCGCCCCCTGGTTCCGACCAGGTGCCCCGGCCCCCCGCCTCCCAGTTCGCCCTGGCAGGGCAGTTCGCCCTGGTAGACCGTTCCGGGTGTAGCCACCGGGCGGTTGGGGTATCGATGGTGCCGCAGCCGGTGCGCCGGTAGAGAGGCCAAGATCGAGGGGCGCATCCAGGGTCGATGACGACTGCCTCGAGCGAAGTGCTCCCGGCAGTGGTGAGTGGCCCCACTGCCAGGGGCATCCCCTGCGTGGCTCGTCGATGCCGGTGGCAGTCACCGGCTGCCAATACACCCCGCCGGCCGGTTCCGAACTAAACACATCTGCCTGGTTCGTCTGTTACCGGAAGGGTAATGGTCCGCACGTGAGAAATCCCTACAAAGTCGCCGCGGGCATCACCGCCATCGTGCTTGCCATGCTGGCCGGTCTCTGGCTGCTCGCCGTCCTTCGAGGATTTGTCCTGATCGTGTTGATCGCCGCCCTCATCGCGGCGGCGCTCGACCGGCCCGTCTCCTGGATGCAGCGTCGCCTGAAGCTCTCCCGGCGGGGCTACGCGGTGGCGATCGTGTGCCTGCTGACGCTCGGCCTGCTGGTGGGCTTCGGGTACCTCATCTACGAGCCGTTCCTTCACCAGTCGGAGGTGTTCCGGCAGGGGCTGCCCCCGCTCATGAACCGGGTGAAGCAGTTGCCCCTTGTCGGCCCCCGGCTCCGCCATGTCGATCTCGTCGGCGAGACCCAGCGGTTCCTCCAGCAGGTCCCCAAGTGGGTGACGCGGCACAGGGACATGATCCTCGGCGTCGCCCAGACGGCCCTCACCAGCATCGTGCTCACGTTCACCACGATCGCCACCGCCATCTTCATGCTCCTGCACGGGCCGAGGCTCGCGGACGGCGCCCTGGGCTTGATCCTCGACGACTTCAAGCGGGAGCGGGCGCGCCGGCTCGGCAGGAACGTGCTCGAGTCCGTCGCCGGCTACGTGAACGGCAACCTGCTGATCAGCCTCCTCGCGGCCACGGTCACCGCGATCGCGCTGCTGGTGATGCGGGTCCCGTTCGTGGCCGTCCTCGCGGCGGTGATGTTCCTCCTGGACCTGATCCCCCTCGTGGGGGCCACGCTCGGCGGCGCCGTCGTGACCGCGGCGACCTTCGTGCTCGACCCCCACCCGTGGAAGGCCCTGGTCTTCGCCGGCTTCTTCCTTGTCTACCAGGAGATCGAGAGCCACACGCTGTACCCGCTGATCATGGGTCGCACGGTCAGGATCGGAAGCTTCGGCGTCTTCCTGGTGACCCTCGCCGGCGGCGAGCTCGGCGGGATCGTCGGGGCGTTCCTGGCGATTCCGGTCGGCGCCGCGATCAGCGTCGTCATGAAGGACATCATCGACGAGCGCCGGAACAAGGCCATCGCCGTCGCCACGCCGACGACCCGGATCGAGCTCGCCCGGGTGGCCGACCTCAAGGCCGAGCTCAGCGAGACGAACGGGTCGAAGGGCGAACCAAAGCCACTCGTGACCAAATCAGACGGTTAGACCACCTCGGTACGGCTACCGCGTCGTCACGGCTCCCCGGGCGGCGCTGTTGACGATCCGGGCGTACTTGTCCAGGGCGCCGCGCGTGTAGCGGGGCGGCGGAGGCGACCAGGCCTCCCGGCGGCGGGCCAGCTCGCCGTCGGGCACGGCGACGTCGAGGCGCCGGCCGGGCACGTCGAGGACGATCTCGTCGCCGTCGGCGACCAGGGCGATCGGCCCCCCGTCGGCCGCCTCGGGAGCGACATGGCCCACCGAGAAGCCGTGGGTGGCGCCGGAGAAGCGGCCGTCGGTGATGAGGGCGACGTCCTTGCCGAGGCCACGGCCGAAGATGGCCCCGGTGACCGCCAGCATCTCCCGCATGCCGGGGCCGCCCTTCGGGCCCTCGTAGCGGATCACCACAACGTCGCCCGGGACGATGCTGCCCGCGGTGACGGCGGCCATGGCGTCCTGCTCGGAGTCGAACACCCTGGCCCGGCCCCGGAACTCGTTGCCCTCCGCACCGACGGCCTTGCAGACGGCGCCTTCGGGGGCCAGCGAACCCTTCAGGACCACGGTCCCGCCGGTGGGGTGGATGGGGTCCGACATTGGCCGGATCACCTCGCCGTCCGGATCGCCGCCGAAGGCGAGGGCGTTCTCGGCGAGGGTCTTGCCGTTGGCGGTCATGGCATCGCCGTGGAGCAGGCCCGCCTCC
Organism: Actinomycetota bacterium; assembly: GCA_036495025.1. GTDB lineage: Bacteria > Actinomycetota > CADDZG01 > JAHWKV01 > JAOPZY01 > JAOPZY01. Next base: position 23,862 of record DASXNO010000248.1, read on the forward strand.
AGCAGCTCCCGGATGACCACCTGCACGCCACCGACGCGGTCGAAGTCGGCCATGACGAAGCGGCCCGCGGGCCGGAGGTCGGCGATGTGGGGCACCCGCCGGGAGATCGCATCGAAGTCGTCGAGCTCGAGGGGGACGCCCGCCTCGTGGGCGATGGCCAGGAGGTGGAGCACGGCATTGGTGGACCCGCCGGTGGCCATGACCACGGCGATGGCGTTCTCGAGCGATCGCCGGGTGACGATGTCGCTGGGGAGCAGGCCGGTCCGCAGCTGCTCGACGACGGCCATCCCGGCATCGAAGGCGGCCTCCGCCCGCCGCTCGGAGATCGCTGGCGGGGTGGCGCTGCCGGGGAGGGACAGGCCCAGCGCCTCGACGGCGGCCGCCATGGTGTTGGCCGTGTAGTGCCCCGCGCACGACCCGGCCCCCGGGCAGGCCGAGGACTCCAGCTCGTAGAGCTCCTCGTCGGTCATCCGGCCGGCGGCATGGGCGCCGACGCCCTCGAAGACGTCCTGGATCGTGACGTCGCGGGCATGGAAGCGCCCGGGCATGATCGTGCCGCCGTACAGGAAGACCGTCGGCAGATTGAGCCGGACGGCCCCCATCACCATGCCGGGCAGGCTCTTGTCGCAGCCGGCGATCGTGACGACGCCGTCGAGGCGCTCGGCGTGGACCATGAGCTCGACGGAGTCGGCGATGACCTCCCGGGAGATCAGCGAGGCCCGCATGCCCTCCGTGCCCATCGAGATGCCGTCGGAGACGGCGATGGTCGTGAACTCGAGCGGGTAGCCGCCGGCCTCCCGCACCCCTGCCTTCGCCCGGTCGGCGAGCTTGTCGAGGTGGAGGTTGCAGGGCGTGACCTCGTTCCACGAGGACGCCACCGCGATCAGGGGCTTGCGGAAGTCGTCATCTCGCATCCCGACCGCCCGCAACATCGCCCGGGCGGGGGCGCGCTGCGCGCCTTCGGTCACGTCGGTGCTGCGCGGCTTGAGCCGGAGGTACTCGTCGTCGCTCATCTGGTGCTCCTGTCGGCCTCTTGGAACTCGGTGGGAACTGCAGTGAACTCTCTCGGACCCCAGTCTGCCTCATCCGGGAACGAGCCCGCCGGATCACCCCCGCCTGCGGCCGGGGCGCAGGGCCAGCCGGAACATTAGGGCCGCAACCGCGGCGCAGCCTGCCGCCGCCAGGGCGTTGAGGGCGATGTCGCCGGCTCCGCGCCCGGACTGCGCCGCCTGGAGGACGAATGCCGAACCGAGGAACAGGGCGAGGGCTGCCACCGCAGCGATGAGCATGAGGCGCACCATGGACCGGTTCCCCCTCACCGGGGGATCGGCGGGATCGAGGCAGCGACGCTGCTTGCGGAGCGCGCTCATCAGCTCGTGGCTCGCCTTCGGGTCCGCCGTGACCGATCCGCGATGGGTCCGGCGCTCCCGCAGGGCGCGCCAGACGCTCGGGCTGTTGCCGTGGGTCATCGACACGATCAGCCATCCGGCGAGGCCCGCAACGGCCAGGACGAACGCGACGGCGACGTCACCCGTGAGGAACTGGATGCCGATGAGGACGGCGAGCACCGCCGGCCCCCAGTACCGCGACGCCGCCCGGACGGCGTTGGTCCGGTAGAGCGGGTTGCGGGGGTCGAGGCGCGAGGCGGTGCCCAGGTAGTGGACGGCCTCACGCCGGTGGCCCAGCTTCTGGAGCGCGACCCCAAGGTTGTTGAGGGCGGCCGTGTCCTCGGGGTCCAGCGCCAGCGCGGCGCGGGCGTGGTGCTCGACCTCCCGCCATCGCCCGGCCTGCGCCGCCACCATCGAGAGCATCACGTGGCCGCCGGGGCGGTCCGGCGCGAGCGACCGGGCCTGCTCCGCGGCAGCCCGGGCCTCGTCGAGCCGCCCGTTGGCGACCTGCGCCTCGGCGAGCAGGATGCGGGCCTCCGGCAGGTTCGGGGCCAGGGCGACCGCCACGCTCGCCGCCGCCAGCGCCTCGTTCGCCCGGCCGAGCTTCACCAGCGCCGAGGAGCGCAGCCGGTGCGGCCACTCGGCCGTGGGGTTCGCAGCGGCCGCGCGTTGCGCTGCGGTGAGGGCGTCCTGGGGCTGGCCGACCTGCAGGTAGGCGAGCGAAAGGAGGCAGAGGGTCTGGGCATTGCCCGGGTCCCGGCCGGCGAGCTGGAGCAGCAGCGTGATGGCATCGCCGGGGCGCTTGGCGTCGAGGAGCGCGCTGGCGCGCAGCAGCAGGGCAACCGGGGACGTGGGGGACATGCGGGACGGATCGCTGCTGGTGCCGGGACCGGGGCCCGGGTCGTTCGTCTCTGCGCCGTCCGCGCCCGCTCCGTGCACTCGGCCGTGCCTCAGGCCAGCCTGTGGCGGCGCATGTAGGTCAGGAGGTCGTCGTACGCTCCTCCCTCGTTGGCGAACATGGCGTAGTTGCGGGCCACCTCGAACCAGGGCCGGGTGCTCGGCGACACCTCCCGGAACGCATGGTCGAAGTCGCCCGACTCGATGGGGCGGTTGGTCCCGGTCCGCAGGGAGTCCTCGAGGGCCGACTCGGCGGCCGACTCGCAGAGGAGCCCGAGGTCGGCGCCGGAGAACCCCTCCGTCCGGTTGGCCAGGCGCTGCAGGTCGAGCTGCCCGACGGGCCGGTCCCGCAGGTGGTACTGGAGGATGGCGACCCGGGCAGAGAGATCGGGCGGCAGGACCAGCAGCGTGCGGTCGAAGCGGCCGGGCCGGCGGAGCGCCGGATCGATGTCCCACGGCTGGTTCGTCGCTCCGAGGACGAAGACCCCCTCGTTGTCGCTGCGGGCGCTGTCGAGCTCGCTCAGCAACTGGACGACGACGTTGCGGCCCGCAGAGCGCTCGAGGTGGCTGCGCTTGAGCCCGAGGGCGTCGACCTCGTCGAGGAACAGCACGCAGGGAGCGGTGCGGCGCGCGGTCTCGAAGATCTGGTGGAGGTTGCGCTCGCTCTGGCCCAGCCACATGTCGAGGACCTCGTGGAGGCCGATGCCGAAGAAGCGGGCGCCCAGCTCACCGGCGACCGCCCGGGCGAGGAAGGTCTTGCCGCACCCGGGGGGGCCGTAGAGCAGCAGGCTGCCCCGGAGCGACTTCCCGTACATCTTGCGCAGCTCGGGGTTGCGCATCGGACCGAGGAAGGAGGTCTGGAGGCGGTGCTTCACCTCGTCGAGGCCCCCCACGTCGGCGAGGGTGACCCGCGAGGGCCCCCGCTCGCGGCCGGACGTCCCCGCCCGGTGGACGTCGGGCTCCGAGCCGAGCACCTCTTCGAGGAACGCGTCGATGTCCGCCTCGCCCTCGAGGCCATCCCCTGCGGCCAGGGGCTCCCGGGCGCCGGGGCTGCTGGCAAGCGAGGCCTGCCCCGCCGGGGGCGGCGATCCTGCCGGGGGCAGCGAGGAGGTGAGGGCCTGCAGGAGGCGCTCGTAGGCGGCCGCCCGCTGCTCCTCACCGACCGCACGGGCGGTCCGGGCGGCGATCTCGAGGCCCTGGGGATGGTCGGGATGGGCCGCCAGGACCCGGGATGCGTGGTCGAGGGCCGCGGCGGGGTCGTTGTCGGCGAGGAGCGAGGCGAGATGGATCCGCACGGCGGCGTTGTCCGGCTCGGAGGCCAGGACGGATTCGAGGGCGGCCCGGACGGCGGGATCGAGAGCCACCCCGCCATCGTAGCGACCAGGTTCGCGAGGCGAGGACGAAATCGCGCTCATCGGCGCGAAACCCTCCCCACGTCGGAGAGGGCTCCGGACGGCGCGGGCGCCGGGCATACTGACGGGGCAATGGAGCACCTGAGCCGCGTCGCACTCGAAGCCGGGCTCGACCACATCCGGCGCTCCCCACGCGACGAGGGCACCGTCGAGCTCATCGCCTGCCGGCCCGGCACGTCCCGGCGTCTGGTGCTGGAGGAGGCGGTCCTCGACTGCGTCGAGGGTCTGATCGGTGACAACTGGCGGCCTCGCGGCAGCCGCCACACCCCCGACGGCTCCCCGCTCCTTGCCCAGCAGGTCACCATGACGAATTGCCGGGTGACCTCGCTCGTGGCGATCGAGCGGGAGCGCTGGGCCCTCTGTGGGGACCAGTTCTACGTCGACCTCGACCTGAGCCACGAGAACCTCCCCGCAGGCACCCGGCTGGCCATCGGGTCGGCCGTCATCGAGGTCAGCGCAAAACCCCATCTCGCGTGCTGGAAGTACGAGGCGCGCTTCGGCCGGGACGCGATGCGCTTCGTCAACTCGAAGGCTGGCCGAGCGCTGCGACTGCGGGGCTTCTGCGGCTCGATCGTCGTCGCGGGGACGGTGCGCACGGGCGACATCGTCCGAAAGGTACAGGTCCAGGGCGCGGCGCCGGTCTGGTCGCCGGCCGCGCCTTGACGGATCGACAGATGTCCACCACAATCGAGGGAAACTGACAACGAACAGGGGCGGGATGGCGCGGTCGCAGGAAGCGAGGAGGAGCATGAGGGACATTCACGCCCCCATTCTTGTACTTATGTAGCGCGCGCTCTCGCTGCCCGGCGCGCGCTTCCTACCTCTCGGGACCGAGAGGTTTTTTATTGCCAGCAACCAGCCAGTCGTCCACGATGCGGAGGCACATCTTGAGCAAGGAGATCACCGGAGCCGAGGCCCTCATGCGGGCCCTCGAGGCCCAGGGCGTGGAGCACATGTTCGGCATCCCCGGCGGCGCCATCCTGCCGGCCTACGACCCGCTCCTCGACTCGTCGATCCACCACGTCCTCGCCCGCCACGAGCAGGGGGCGGCCCACGCCGCCGACGGCTACGCCCAGGCGTCGGGCAAGGTCGGCGTCTGCATGGCGACCTCGGGGCCCGGCGCCACGAACCTGGTGACCGGCCTCGCCTCGTCCTACATGGACTCGGTGCCGGTCGTGGCGGTGACCGGCCAGGTGCCGCGCTGGCTGATCGGCAGCGACGGTTTCCAGGAGACCGACGCCACCGGGATCACCGTGCCGGTGACCAAGCACAACTGGCTCGTCATGGATCCCGGCGACATCGCCCAGACGATCGCCGAGGCCTTCCACGTGGCGTCGACCGGACGGCCGGGCCCGGTGCTCGTCGACATCCCGAAGGACGTCCTGCAGGCGAGGTTCCCGTACCACGACCCCAGCCCGGTCGACCTGCCCGGCTACCAGCCCAAGACCAAGCCCAACGTCCGCCAGATCCGGGAGGCAGCCCGCCTGATCCTCGAGGCCGAGCGCCCCGTCATCTACGCCGGAGGCGGGATCATCGCCGCAGGGGCGGGTCCGGCCCTGCGCAGGCTGGCGGAGCTGACCGGCATCCACGTCGTCACGACGTTGATGGCCCGGGGGTCGATCCCCGACGACCACCCGCTGTGCCTGGGGATGCCGGGCATGCACGGCAACTACACCGCGGTCACCTCGATGCAGCGCGCCGACCTGCTGATCGCCCTCGGCACCCGCTTCGACGACCGGGTCACCGGCAAGCTGCCCGCCTTCGCCACGGAGGCCAAGGTCATCCACGCCGACATCGACCCCGCCGAGATCGGGAAGAACCGCCGGGCGGACGTGCCGATCGTGGGCGACGCCAGGCTGGTGCTCGAGGAGCTCATCTCGGCGCTGCAGGCGGAGATCGCCAAGGGGGCCACCGGCGACTACGCCGCCTGGACCCGCCAGCTCGACGAGTGGCGGAGCCGCTTCCCCTACCGCTTCACCCAGCTCGACGACGGCATGCTGAAGCCCCAGTTCGTGATCTCGCGGATCTCCGACATCACCGGCGGCAACGGCATCTACGTCGCCGGCGTCGGCCAGCACCAGATGTGGGCCTCGCAGTTCATCCGCTTCCGGCGGCCCCGCACCTGGATCAACTCGGGCGGGCTCGGGGCGATGGGCTTCGGCGTCCCCGCCTCCATGGGTGCCAAGGTCGCCATGCCCGACGACGAGGTGTGGTGCATCGACGGCGACGGCTGCTTCCAGATGACCTGCCAGGAGCTGGCGACGATGGCCGTCGAGAAGATCCCCGTGAAGATCGGCATCATGAACAACGCCCACCTCGGCATGGTCCGGCAGTGGCAGGAGCTCTTCTACACCGAGCGCTACTCCCAGGTGGGGTTCGGCTGGGACATCCCCGACTACGTGAAGCTGGCCGAGGCGTACGGCTGCGTCGGGCTGCGCTGCGAGAGCGTCGACGAGGTCGACGCCGTGATCGAGAAGGCCCGCGGCGTCGACGACCGCCCCGTTGTCATCGACTTCCGCTGCGACCCCGGGGAGAACTGCTACCCGATGGTGGCTGCCGGGACCTCCAACGACGACATCATCCTCGGGCCGGAGTTCGAAACCGACCACGTCTCCCATGGCGACACCCTCTACTCGCAGGACCCACCGGAGGAGGACTCGTGAAGCACACCGTTTCGATCCTGGTCGAGAACAAGCCCGGCGTGCTGATGCGGGTGTCCAGCCTGTTCTCCCGGCGCGGCTACAACATCCACTCGCTGGCGGTGGGCACGACCGAGATGCCGGACGTGTCCCGCATGACCGTCGTCGTCGACCTCCCCGACAAGCCGCTCGAGCACGTGACCAAGCAGCTCCACAAGCTCATCAACGTGCTGAAGGTCATCGAGCTGGAACCGACGGCCTCGGTCGTGCGGGAGCTGATGCTGATCAAGGTCCATGCCGAGCCGCAGACCCGCAGCCAGGTCTTCGACCTCGTCGAGGTGTTCCGGGCCACCATCGTCGACGTCACGACCGACTCGGTCACCGCCGAGGTCTCGGGCCCGCCGGACAAGCTGGCGGCCTTCGAGGACCTCGTCCGCAGCTACGGCATCATCGAGCTCGTCAAGACCGGCCGGATCGCCCTCGGCAGGGGCGAGCGAGGGATCAACGACCGCCAGCTCCGGGCTGCCGTGTAGGAGCGGTTCCACCAGCCGAGGCGCCCCTCAAGGCGCCGGATCAAGTACCAAGGCGCCCCTCAAGGCGCCGGATCGAACAGAGGAGATTCGTCATGGCAACCATGTACTACGAGCAGGACGCCGACCCCACGGTGCTCCAGAACCGGCCGGTGGCCGTGCTCGGCTATGGCTCGCAGGGCCACGCCCACGCCCTGAACCTGAAGGACTCGGGCTTCGACGTCCGCGTGGGCCTCCGCGACGGATCGCCCTCCTGGGAGAAGGCGGAGGCTGCGGGCCTCCGGGTGCTGGAGACCTCGAAGGCCGCCGCCGAGGCGGAGGTCGTCATGGTGCTGCTGCCCGACCAGCACGCCAAGGCCGCCTACGACGAGGCCATCGGCCCCAACCTCGAGCCGGGCAACGCCCTGGCGTTTGCCCACGGGTTCAACATCCACTTCGGGCGCATCCAGCCGTCGCCGGACATCGACGTGTTCATGGTCGCCCCCAAGGGGCCGGGCCACCTCGTGCGCCGGACGTACACCGAGGGGATCGGCACGCCGGCCCTCATCGCCGTCCACCAGGACGCCACCGGGAACGCCAAGGCCACCGGCATCGCCTACGCCTACGGGATCGGGGCCACGCGGGCCGGCCTCATCGAGACCACCTTCGCCGAGGAGACCGAGACCGACCTCTTCGGCGAGCAGGCGGTGCTCTGCGGGGGCCTCACCCGCCTGATCATCAACGGCTTCGAGACCCTCGTCGCCGCCGGCTACCAGCCGGAGGTGGCGTACTTCGAGTGCTGCCACGAGGTGAAGCTCATCGTCGACCTGATCTACGAGGGGGGCCTGGCGAACATGCGCCACTCGATCTCCGACACCGCCGAGTACGGCGACCTCACCCGCGGCGAGCGGGTCGTCGGCGCGCCGTCGAGGCAGGCGATGGGCCAGTTGCTGGAGGACATCCGCAGCGGCGCCTTCGCCGAGGAGTTCGTCGAGGAGATGGAGTCGGGATCGAAGAACTTCAACGCCCTGCGCGAGGCCGCCAGGACCCACCAGATCGAGCAGGTCGGGGCGGAGCTGCGAGCCATGATGCCCTGGCTGAAGCGGCGATGACCCGGATCGTGCGGCCGTACTCTGCTCCTGCGAACGCGCCGGCAACGGGGCCGTTCTCGGGGGGAGTTGGGGGCAGAGCCCCCGACTGGGTGCTGCTCGTCCTTTGACGGCCCCGGGTGCTCCCGCAAGGAAGCGGCTCGGGGCCACAGCGAAGGTGCCAGCAGGACTCACGACCCAGAGGAGACCGACCACCATGCCAGACCAAGTACGCATCTTCGACACCACCCTCAGGGACGGGGAGCAGTCCCCGGGCATCAACCTCTCCGCCAGGGAGAAGGTGGAGATCGGCACCCAGCTCGCCGCCCTGGGCGTCGACGTCATCGAGGCGGGCTTCCCGGTCAACTCGCCCACCGAGTTCGACGCCGTCGAAGCCGTCGCCCGCAGCGTCAAGGGACCCACGATCGCGGCCCTCGCCCGGATGGTCCCCGGCGACATCGACACGGCATGGGCCTCCATCAAGGACGCCCAGAAGACCCGCATCCACACCTTCATCGCCACGTCGCCGATCCACCTGGAGCGCAAGCTCCGCATGACCCCGGACGAGGTCATGGCGGCGACGATTGCCGGCGTCGGCCGAGCCGCCTCCTACACCGCCGACGTCGAGTTCTCCGCCGAGGACGCCACCCGCAGCGACCCGGACTACCTCGTCAAGGTCTACTCGGCCGCCATCAGGGCCGGTGCCACGACCTGCAACGTCCCCGACACCGTCGGCTACGGCCTCCCCTACGAGTACGCCGAGCTCTTCCGCTACCTGATCGCCGAGGTCGAGGGGTCGGACGGCGTCATCTGGTCGACCCACACCCACGACGACCTCGGGGTGGCCGTCGCCAACGCGCTCGCGGGCGTGGCCTCGGGCGCCCGGCAGGTGGAGGGCGCCATCAACGGGATCGGCGAGCGGGCGGGCAACTGCTCGATCGAGGAGGTCGTCATGGCCATCCATACCCGGGGGGCGTCGCTCGGCGTGCAGACCGGCGTGGACACGAGGCAGATCGTGCGCACCTCCCGGCTGATCTCGATGCTGACCGGCTACCCGGTCCAGCCGAACAAGGCGATCGTCGGCGCCAACGCCTTCGCCCACGAGGCCGGCATCCACGCCCACGGCGTGCTGATGGAGCGGACAACCTACGAGATCATGGACGCCACCTCCGTCGGCTGGGAGTCCAATCGCATCGTGCTCGGCAAGCACTCCGGCCGCCACGCCTTCGCCAAGACCCTGGCCGACCTCGGCTACGAGCTGACCGGCGACAACCTCGACCGGGCCTGGGCACGCTTCCGCGACCTGGTGGACCGCAAGGTCTCCCTCACCGACGCCGACCTCGTCGCCATCGTCACCGACGAGATCTCCAAGGTCGAGGACGTCTACACGCTCGAGTCCATCCAGGTCGCCGGGGGAACGCACCTGTCCCCCACCGCCACGGTACGGGTCCGCCACAACGGCCAGATCGTCGAGGAGGCCGCCCTCGGCGACGGGATGGTCGACGCCGCCTGCAGCGCCATCCGGCGGGCCGTCGGCCTCGACGCCCGCCTGATCTCGTTCAACGTCGGCGCCGTCACCGGGGGCACCGACGCCCTCGGCGAGGTCAGCATCGGCATCCAGTACGAGGGCAACTTCCACACCGGGCGGGCCGTGGCCACCGACATCGTCGAGGGATCGGCCCGCGCCTACCTCAACGCCATCAACCGGGCGGTCTCCACCACCCCTGTCCAGAGAGTCGAGGCACCCTGATGAGCGACGACCAGCACGGCAGCACGATCACCGAGAAGATTCTCGCCCGCGCCAGCGGCCGGGAGCGTGTGCGCCCCGGCGACCTCATCATGGCGAAGGTGAGCCTGGCGATGGCCAACGACATCACCGCCCCCATGGCCATCGACGCCTTCAGCAAGATCGGCGTCCCCAGGGTGTGGGACCGGGACCGCATCGCCCTCGTCCCGTCGCACTTCGTGCCGGCCAAGGACATCGCCTCGGCATCGCTCGGGATGCGGATGCGGACCTTCGCCCGCGAGCAGGAGATCACGCACTTCTACGAGGTCGGCCGTGCGGGCATCGAGCACATCCTGCTCCCCGAGGACGGCCTCGTCGCCCCCGGTGACGTGATCATCGGCGCCGACTCCCATTCCTGCACCTACGGGGCGCTCGGCTGCTTCTCGACCGGCGTGGGTTCGACGGACCTCGCCGGGGTGCTCGCCACCGGCGAGATCTGGCTGCGGGTTCCGGAGACCCTCCGGATCGTCTACTCCGGCGAGCCGGGGCGCTGGGTCGTCGGCAAGGACATGATCCTGAAGGTCATCTCCGAGATCGGCGACGACGGCGCCCTCTACATGGCCATGGAGCACAGCGGCGACACCATCGCTCACCTCTCGATGGAGAGCCGGCTCACCCTCACGAACATGGCGATCGAGGGCGGTGCCAAGTCGGGCATCGTCCCGCCCGACGACGTGACGGTTGACTACGTGAGGCGCCGCCAGCAGCTCCACGGCCGTGAGCGTCCCTTCGACGCTGCCGTCTCCGACCCCGACGCCCGCTTCGCCCGCACCCTGGAGATCGACGTTGCCGCCCTCGAGCCGATGGTGGCGCAGCCGTCGCTGCCGTCGAGGGCCGTGCCGGTCTCCGAGGTCGAGGGCCAGGAGGTCGACCAGGTCTTCATCGGCTCCTGCACGAATGCGCGGATGGAGGACCTCCGGACCGCCGCGGCGTTGCTGGACGGGCGCAAGGCGCACCCCCGCATCCGCCTGATCGTCATTCCCGCAACCCAGGACCTGTACCAGCAGGCCCTCCACGAGGGGTTGATCCAGGTCTTCGCCGACGCCGGCGCCTCGGTCGCGGCGGGGGTCTGCGGGCCCTGCCTCGGCGGCTACATGGGCGTGCTCGGCCCGGGCGAGCGCTGCCTGTCCACCTCGAACCGCAACTACCGGGGCCGCATGGGGCACCGGGACGCCGACGTCTGGCTGGCGAACCCGGCGGTGGCGGCGGCAACCGCCATCACCGGCCGGATCACCCACCCCGAGAACGTAGGAGCACTGGTATGAGCACATTGCGAGGCAAGGTCCACCGCCTCGGCGCCAACGTGGACACCGACGTCATCATCCCGGCCCGCTACCTCAACACCACCGACCCTGCGGAGCTGGCGAAGCACTGCCTCGAGGACCTCGACCCCACGTTCCCGCTGCGGGTGCGGCAGGGCGACGTCATCGTCGCCGACGAGAACTTCGGGTCCGGCTCCTCCCGGGAGCACGCCCCGGTGGCAATCAAGGGCGCCGGCATCGCGTGCGTGGTCGCATCGACGTTCGCCCGGATCTTCTACCGCAACTCGATCAACGTCGGCCTTCCGATCGTCGAGTGCCGCGAGATCGTCGAGATCACCAGGGAGGGCGACGAGCTGGAGATCGACCTCGTCTCCGGGAAGATCACGAACCTCACCCGGGACGTGACTGCCGCGGCCGTGCCGTTCCCGGAGTTCATGCGGGCGATCATCGAGGCCGGTGGCCTGGTCCCCTACCTGCGGGACAAGCTCGCCGCCGGCGCGCCGGCGGGCGCCTGAGCCGATGACGGAGTCCCGCACCTACCGCATCGGGCTGATCCGCGGCGACGGGATCGGCCCCGAGGTGACGGCCGAGGCCCTGCGCGTCCTCGAGGCCGTCGCCTCCGCCGAGGGCTTCCGCGTCGAGACGACCGACTACGACCTCGGCGCCGAGCGCTACCTGCGGTCGTCCGAGGTCCTGCCGGCGTCGGTGCTCGGCGAGATCCGCTCGCAGGACTCGGTGCTCCTCGGCGCCGTCGGCGACCCTCGGGTGCCGCCGGGCGTGCTCGAGATCGGCCTGCTCCTGCGCCTGCGCCAGGAGCTGGACCTCTACGTCAACCTCCGGCCCTCCCGCCTCTACGAGGGCGTCCCGAGCGCGCTGGCGGGCGTCACCCCGGCCGACCTCAACCTCACGATCGTCCGGGAGAACACCGAGGGCCTCTACGCCGGGAAAGGGGAGGTCACGCTCGCCGGACCGCAGGAAGAGCTGGCAACCGAGGTGTCGGTCAACACGACGCAGGCGGTCCGCCGCGTCACCGAGTACGCCTTCGAGCTCGCCGCCCGGGAGGGCCGGAGCCTGACGATGGTCCACAAGGTCAACGTGCTCGAGCGGGCCGGCAGCCTGTGGCAGCGGGTCTTCAAGGAGATCGCTCCCAACTATCCCGAGGTGCCGACCGCCTACAGCCACGTCGACGCCGCTGCCCTGCTGATGGTCACCCAGCCGCGGCGCTTCCAGGTGATCGTCACGGACAACCTCTTCGGCGACATCCTGTCGGACCTTGCCGCCGGCCTCGTCGGCGGCATCGGCTACGTCGGCAGCGGCAACATCCACCCGCAGGGCCTCTCGGTCTTCGAACCCGTGCACGGCTCTGCCCCCGACATCGCCGGGACCGGCAAGGCCAATCCGATCGGTGCCGTCATCTCCGCCGGCCTGATGCTGCGCCACCTCGGCGAGGAATCGGGCGCAGCCCGGATCGAGGCGGCGGTGGCGGCGGTGGCGGGCAAGGTCGCCGGGGCGCAACCGGACGGGGCCGGCACCCGCCAGATCGGCGAGTGGCTGGCCGAGGCGGCGGGCTGATGGCGGACCGCGAGGCGCCCGTCGAGGCGCCGGATCAGTCCGTGCCCACCCCCCGGGATCGACGAACGGTCGACCTCTACGACACGACCCTGCGCGACGGCACCCAGCGGGCGGGCATCAGCCTCTCGGTCGACGACAAGCTCAAGGTCCTCGGCCGCCTCGACCGCCTTGGCATGCCCTACGTCGAGGGGGGCTGGCCGGGCTCCAACCCCAAGGACGCCGAGTTCTTCGCCCGGGCGCGCCTGCGGACCTGGGAGTCGTCCGTGCTGACCTGCTTCGGCATGACCCGCCGTCCACGGATCGCCTGCGACGACGATCCGCAGCTCGCCGCCCTCGTCGAGGCCGGGTGTGCGGTTGCCTGCATCGTCGGCAAGACCTGGACCCTCCACGTCCGCGAGGCCCTGCGGGTGCCGCTGGAGGAGAACGTCGCCATGGTCGCCGAATCCGTCGAGTGGCTCAGGCGGCACCACCTGCGGGTCTTCTTCGACGCCGAGCATTTCTTCCAGGGCCACGCGGAGGATCCCGCCTACGCCCTGTCGGTGGTCGAGGCCGCCGCAGGAGCGGGGGCCGAGGTCGTCGTTCTCTGCGACACCAACGGCGGGACGCTGCCCGACGAGGTCGAGGCAACGGTCGCCGCGGTGGTCAACCGGCTTCCCTGCCGGGTCGCCGGGCACTTCCACGACGACGCCGGGTGTGGCGTCGCCAACTCGCTGGCGGCAGTGCGCGCCGGGGCGAGCCAGATCCAGGGCTGCGTCAACGGCTACGGCGAGCGCTGCGGCAACGCCGACCTGCTGGCCGTCGCCGCCAACCTCCAGCTCAAGATGGGCATCCGGGTCCTCGACGACACGAGGATCGGCGAGCTGACCGACGTCAGCCGGTTCGTCGCCGAGGTCTGCAACCTCGCCCCCGAGGCACACCGGGCCTACGTGGGCAACTTCGCCTTCGCCCACAAGGGAGGGCTGCACGTCTCCGCGGTCGTGCGGACGTCCCGGGCGTACGAGCACATCGACCCCGCCACCGTCGGCAACGACCGCCACCTGCTCACCTCCGACCTCGCCGGAGCGGCGACGCTGCGGGCGCGGGCGGCGACGCTGGGGCTGAAGATCGGGGACGCCCAGATCGGCGCTGCCCTCGAGCGCCTCAAGCACCTGGAGTTCGAGGGCTACTCCTTCGAGGCCGCCGACGGGTCGCTCGAACTGCTGCTGCACGAGGCGAAGGGATGGCGTCAGGGCTACTTCCAGCCGATCTCCTTCCGGGCCATCGTCGAGGAGGCGGCGGGCGAACCGGTGGCGGAGGCGACGGTCCGGGTCGAGGTGGACGGCGAGCGGGTCGTCGCCGCCGCCGAGGGCAGCGGCCCCGTCGACTCGCTGTACCGGGCGCTCCGGGTTGCCCTGCGGCCGACGTACCCGGAGATCGCCGCCTTCCACCTCACCGACTACAAGGTGCACATCCTCGATCCGGCCTCCGCGACCGCGGCCAAGGTGCGGGTGCTGATCGAGACGACGGACGCGGCGTCGTCGTGGATGACCGTGGGGGTGTCGACGGACATCATCGAGGCGTCGTGGCGAGCATTGCTCGACTCGGTCGTCGTCGGGCTCCTGCGCCATGAGGTGCAACCGGTCCAGTCCGGGAATGTACCGGTTGCGGGTGCGTTTTAACTCGGTAGGATGAACGTTCCATAATGAGTGGGGAGGTTACTTGGCAGAAGTAGGAGGAATCGCTGAGGGGACTGTTATTCGAATCGCAGATTTTGGAGCATTCGTGCAGCTCGCCGGGGGAGAAACCGGACTCGTCCATATTTCCGAGGTCGACCGGAACTATGTGCGGAACATCCGGGACCACCTCCACGAGGGCGACAAGGTCACCGTCAAGGTGGTCGCCATCAAGGAGGACGGCAAGATCGACCTTTCCATCAAGCAGGCCGACCCGTCGTGGCAAGCCCACCCTCCGCGCAAGGGGGACCGGGATCCAGAATTCGAGGCAAAGCTCAAGCGGTTCATGCGCCAGTCCCAGGAACGCCTGGCAGACGTTCGCCGCCACCGGGACAGCAAGAGGCCGTAGAGCTCGTCTGCATCCCGGCTTGCTGCGTTGCTCATCGCTTGCGTGCCCAGCACGCGGCGCTCTTCGCGCCTTGCAATCCGGGCGCAGAGACGCCCTGGCACTCACCCTGTCCAGCTGACCACATGGACGATCGGATCGCGGTCGAGCTGATGCTCGGCCGCCCGCCACGGGGGCGGTGGAGGGTGGCGCGCCGCTGCGCGTGCGGACTGCCCCAGGTGATCGAGACCGAGCGCCACCTCGAGGACGGCACCCCGTTCCCCACCCTGTGGTGGCTCACCTGCCGGTCGCTCTCGCGGGCCGTCGGGCGGCTCGAGGCCGGCGGGTGGATGGCAGCATTCAACGAGCGGCTTGCGGCCGACCCCGCGCTCGCCGAGGAGCTGCGAGCCGCCACCGAGGCCTACGTGGCACGCCGCGACGCCGGTTCATCCGGCGCCGTGAGGGGCGCCTCGGGCGGAGTGCCGGGGCCCGTGCGCCATCCCGGCGGGGGCGGGACGGCGGGGGGCAGGATCAAGTGCCTGCACGCCCACACCGCCCATCAGCTCGTCGCCGGGGACAACCCCGCGGGGGCCGAGGTGCTCGAGAAGCTCGCCTGGGAGGATCCCGCCGTGCCGTGCGTCCAACCGGGAGGCGCGTGAGCCCGATGCCTGCGGGCAGCACCCCGGCGATCGGGATGCGGGTGGCCGCGATCGATGCCGGCACCAACACCACCCGGTTGCTCGTCGCCGAGGTCGCCGAGGTGCAGGGCGGCCCTACCCCCCGCCTCACCGACGTGGAGCGGCGGCTGATCTTCTCCCGCCTCGGGGAGGGCGTCGACGCCACCGGGCGGCTGTCCCCTCGGGGGATCAAGGCCACGACGGCCGCCATTGCGGAGTTCGTGGACCGCTCCCGGGAGCTGGGGGCCGGGCGGATCCGCGTCGCAGGCACCAGCGCCGTCCGGGAGGCAGCCAACGGCGAGGAGCTGCTCGCCGCCGTGAGGGAGGCGACCGGGCTGGACATCGAGGTGCTCACGGGCGAGGCCGAGGCGGCCCTGTCGTTCGCCGGGGCGACGGAGGACCTGCCGGGGGGCCGCTACCTGGTCTGCGACATCGGCGGAGGATCGACGGAGCTCGCTGCAGGTCGCAAGGAGGGGGCGCTCGAAGGGCCCGCTGCCATCGAGGGCGCGATCTCGCTGAAGCTCGGCGTGGTGCGCCTCACCGAGCGCCACCTCGCCCACGACCCGCCGACGCAGGAGGAGCTCCACAGTCTCGAGGCCGACATCGACCAGGCGTTGCAGGCCGCCAACGAGGAGCTCCCCGACCCTTCCTCCGCCGGATTCGTGGGCGTCGCGGGCACCGTCACGTCGCTCGCCGCGATCAACCTCGGCCTCGAGCGCTACGACCCCAGGCTCGTGCACGGGTCCGAGCTCACCCGGGACGACGTTGCGGGTCTCTACCAGCGGCTTGCCCGGATGTCGCTCCCCGAGCGGGAGGCCCTGCCGGCGCTGCCACCCGGGCGGGCGGACGTCATCGTCGCCGGGTGCGCCATCCTGACCAGGGTGATGGCCAGGTGGTCGTTCCCGGCGGTGCGGGTCTCCGAGAAAGATATCCTGGACGGTCTTGCCCTTGAACTTGTGGCACGTGCTTGAACGTGCCTGAACCAGCCGAACCGGCTGATTTGTTGTGACCATATCAACGCTGTCGACCCATCGATCGGGGGTTGTGTAGGTGTCGAAATCTGCGAAGCGAGCACGCAAGAAGGAGGGCCGGCTGGCCCGCATCGAAGCCGAGAAGAAGGCCGCCGCACGGCGACGGACACGCAATCGCAACATCGGGCTCGGCGTCGTGCTGGTGCTGCTGCTCGGCTACCTCGGACTGAACCAACTCCTCGGCAAGCCGAAGAAGAAGGTCTCGACGACGACCCCTCCGGCGGCCACCGCGACGGTCACCAGCTCGGCCACCCCGAGCGGCAGCCCGCCCGTCCCTGCGGCGGCTACCGCGACCGGCACGCCCGCGGCCGCCGCCTGCTCGACCACCAAGCCGCCCCGCGGCGGCACGGTCAGCCAGTCCACGCCGCCGCCGATGACCGTGTCGGCGTCGAAGACCTACACCGCCACGATCGAGACCTCGTGCGGCACGATGGTGGCGTCCCTCGACGTCAAGGACTCGCCGAAGACGGTGAACGAGTTCGTCTACCTGGCCGGCAAGGGCTTCTACAACGGCCTGACGTTCCACCGCATCGTGAAAGACTTCGCCATCCAGGGTGGTGACCCGGCGGGGACCGGGAGCGGCGGTCCGGGCTTCGAGGTCACCGACACCATCCCGTCGGGATTCCGGTACACCAAGGGCGTGCTGGCGATGGCCAACGCCGGGACGACCGGCGGCGCTGGGAGCCAGTTCTTCATCGTTCCCGCCGACAGCGCCGCGTCGAACTTCCAGCCCCTCTACGCCGTCCTCGGCAAGGTGACCTCAGGCCTGGACACCATTGACAAGCTGAACGCCGTCAAGACGGTCGCCAACAGCCAGGGCGAGCAGTCGCAGCCGGCGCAGCCCGTGTACATCGACAAGATCACCGTCACGTCGTCGTAGCCGACCCCGGGGACCGGGGGATGACGCTCACCGACCCGTCGGTCTCGAGGATCGCCTCCCGCACCCCGGCGGTGCCCTGGTAGCCGCGGGCCCGCAGCACCTCCTCCAGATCGGTGTGGGTCATCCCCACCCGGCGCAGGTGCTCCTCCACGGGGCTGCCGTCGTGCACGAGGAGCACCGGTCCCCCGCCGACGAGGTTGCAGAAGCGCTCCGAGCGGAGAAAGAGCGCCGTCAGCAGCCGGTTCATGAGCAGGAGCGTGCCGGCGCTGGCGAAGCCGGCCGGGAGCGAGACGTCGCCGTGGATCAGCGACGTCTCGACCGCGCTGCCGAGCAGGAGGACGACGACGAGGTCGATGACCGTCAGCTGGCCGAGCTGGCGCCGGCCGAACAGGCGCAGCAGCACGATGAGGAACAGGTAGATCGACGCCGTCGATCCGGCGACGATCGCGATCGATCGCACCTCTGTCCCGAGTCCCGCGGCGATAATTGGGCCAGTCATGCTGCGCGACATCTTCGACCATCCCAGCGCCACCGGCGCGGTGGTCATCGCGGCCAAGACCGCCATCATCTACGTCTTCCTGATCATCGGGCTCCGCTGGCTCGGCAAGCGGGAGCTCGGGCAGATGAGCCTCTACGACTTCGTCATGGTGGTCATCCTGGGCAACGCCGTCCAGAACTCGATGCTCGGCAATGACACGACGCTCGGCGGCGGCCTGGTCGCCGCCTTCGTGCTCCTGGCGATGAACCGCGGGTTCAACCAGCTCATCCGGGGCTCACGCCGCTTCGAGCACCTGCTGGTCGGTGACCCGGTCCTGATCGTGCACGACGGGAAGGTGCTCGAGGACCGCTTGAAGAGCAACGGCATCACCCGGGAACAGTTGGCCGAGGCGCTGCGGGAGCACGGCTACGAGAAGCCCGAGGACGTGCACCTCGCCGTGCTGGAGGTGGACGGGACCATCAGCGTGGTGCCGGCAGGGACTCCCGTGCACCGCACGAAGCGTCACTTCAAGCAGTTCAGGCTCCCGTGAGCGCCCTCCCGCCGATCACCGCCCACGGCCTCGAGGTGCAGGCGGCCAAGACGGTGATCGTGTTCGCCGTCGTCGCCACCGGGCTGCGGCTGCTCGGCAAGCGAGAGGCGAGCCAGCTCAACGTCTACGACCTCGTGATGCTGATGGCCCTCGCCAATTCGGTCCAGAACTCGATGACCGGCGGCAAGGGCAACATCGGCGTGGGCCTCGTCACGTCCTCGGTGGTCGTCCTGCTGGCCTGGGGCCTCACGCGGCTGATCGTCCGCTACCCCGGCACCGAGCGGCTGGTCATCGGCTCCCCCACGATCCTGGTCCACGCGGGCCGGGTGCTCACCGACCGCCTCCGGCGCCAGGGCATCAACCGCGACGAGCTGATGGCGGCGATCCGCGCCTACGGTCTCTCGGATCTGCACCAGGTGCAGAGCGCGGTCCTGGAGGTCGACGGGTCGATCAGCGTGATCCCCTATCCTGACAAGCGGTCCGACCGTCGCCCGGATGGCCGGCAGCAGCACCCCGACGAGAGCGAGGAGGACTGACGTGGCTCCCAGCGCTGCGGCCCGGACGGTGCGGATGGGGACGGGGACCGCCCGGTGGGTGGTCGGTGCGACCGTCCTCGGCTCGGGGATCGCGTTCCTGGACGGGACCGTCGTCAACGTGGCGCTCCCGGCGATCGCTCGCAACCTCCACGCCGGGGTGGCCGGCCTCCAGTGGACCGTGGACTCCTACCTCATCACCCTTACCGCCCTCATGCTGCTCGGCGGTTCCCTCGGCGACATCTACGGGCGGAGGCGGCTCTTCGTCGCCGGGCTGGCGGGCTTCGGTGCCGCCTCCGCGCTCTGCGCCCTGGCGCCCTCGATCGGCGTGCTGATCGCGGCCCGGGCGGTGCAGGGCATGGCCGGCGCGTTGCTGGTGCCGAGCAGCCTTTCGATCATCTCGGCCACCTTCCACCCCGACGACCGCGCCCGGGCCGTTGGTGCCTGGTCGGGCCTGGCGGGGGTCTCGACCGCGGTGGGGCCGTTCCTGGGTGGGTGGCTGGTCGACACCGGTTCGTGGCGGCTGGTGTTCCTCATCAACGTCCCGCTGGCCGCGCTCGCCATCGCGATCGCACTCCGGCACGTGCCGGAGACGCGCGAGGAGACCATGGAACGCCACGTCGACCTCCCCGGCGCCGTGACCGCGACCGTCGGCCTGGCGGCGGCCTGCTACGCGGTCATCGAAGGGGCGCGCTCGTTCGGCCCCGCCCAGGCGGCGGCCGCCGTCGTCGGCGTCGTCAGCCTGGCGGCCTTCGTCTCGATCGAGCGCCGGACGCGCCAGCCGATGATGCCGCTGAACCTGTTCCGGTCCCACCAGTTCACCGGGGCCAACCTGACGACGCTCGCGGTGTACACGGGGCTCGGCGGGACGTTCTTCCTCGTCGTGCTCGAGCTGCAGCTCGCGCTCGGCTACTCGGCGCTCGCCGCCGGGCTCTCGCTGATCCCCGTGACGATCCTGATGCTCGCCCTGTCGGCCCGGTTCGGGGCGCTTGCCCAGAAAACCGGGCCACGGCTGCCCATGACGATCGGCCCGCTCGTCGTCGCCGCCGGCCTCGTGATGCTCTCCCGGGTCCAGCCGGGGGTCCGCTACGTCACCGGCATCCTGCCCGCCGCCCTGGTGTTCGGGCTGGGTCTCGCGATGACGGTGGCCCCGCTGACCGCCGCCGTGCTCGCCGCGGTCGACGACGCCCACGTCGGCGTCGGCTCCGCGGTCAACAACGCCGTGGCCCGCCTGGCCGGGCTGCTGTCGGTGGCGGTGCTCCCGGCGATCGTGAGCCTGCAGACGTCGCCGGCCTCGGTCCTGACGAGGGGGTTCCGCGAGGCCATGCTCATCGCCGCTGGCTTCTCCGCACTCGGAGGTCTCATCGCCTTCGCCACCATCCGGCGATCGGTGCCCGTCCAGGCCGCGATCCAGCCGTCCATAGTGCAGTGCTGCCATCCCCCAGAGCTGGCGAAAGCGTCGCCAGCCGCCTGAACGCTCGTCCGTCTCTCTAGAGGCCGTAGGTCTCGAGCAGGCGCAGCCAGAGCTCGCTCATCGTCGGGTACGACGGGACCGCGTGCCAGAGGCGGTGGAGGGGGACCTGCCCGGCGACGGCGATCGTGGCCGCGTGGATCATCTCACCGACCGCCATCCCCACGAGGGTCATCCCGACGACGACGCCGCGGTCCTCGTCGACCACCATGCGGGCGTGGCCCCGGTAGCCGTCGGCGAAGAGCCGCGCCCCCGCCACGTCACCGATCTCGTAGTCCACCGCACGGATGCGGAGGCCACGGGAGGCCGCCTGGTCCGCGGTGAGGCCGACGGCGCCGACCTCGGGGTCGGTGAAGATGACCTGGGGGACACAGGCGTCGTTGGCGGTGGCGGCATGGGCTGACCACGGCGCCGGGTCGACCGGGCGGCCGGCCGCCCGGGCGGCGATGACGTCGCCACAGATCCGCGCCTGGTATTTGCCCATGTGCGTGAGCAGCGCCCGGTGGTTGATGTCGCCGGCGGCGTAGAGCCATCCTCCGTCGACCCCCCCGACCAGCATCGAGTCGTCGACCTCCAGCCAGGTTCCGGGTTCGAGCCCGACCGTCTCGAGGCCGATGTCGTCGGTGTGCGGCTTGCGCCCGGTCGCGACCAGCAGCTCCTCGGCGACGATGGTCTCACCGTCCGCCATCTCGAGGGTGACCCGGCCGTCCGGGTCCCGTTCGACCCGGGCGGCGCTGGCGCCGAGCAGCAACCGAACGCCCCGCGCCTCGAGTGCCGCCTTCACCGCCTCACCTGCAAAGGG
The DNA here is from genome assembly GCA_036495025.1 of Actinomycetota bacterium. GTDB lineage: Bacteria > Actinomycetota > CADDZG01 > JAHWKV01 > JAOPZY01 > JAOPZY01. The sequence continues at coordinate 44,874 of DASXNO010000248.1, forward strand.
CTCGTTGCCCGGCAGGAGCCGGCCCCCCCGCTGGATGAGGGTGACCTCCTTCGTGCCGAGGCCGGACCAGGCGGTCGCCATCTCGCACCCCACGACGCCCCCGCCGAGGACGGCGAGGCTACGGGGCGCCGCCTTGGCGGACGTCGCGTCCCGGCTCGTCCACGGCTTCGCCTCCCGGAGGCCGGGCACCGGGGGGACGGCCGGGACCGTCCCCGTCGCAAGGGCGACGGCGTGGCGGGCCGAGAGCTCCACCGTGCCGCCCGGCTGGTCGACGGCGACCCGCCGCTGCCCCGCGAGCCTTCCGTGGCCGCGGATGAGGTCGATACCGTGCTGGTCGAGCCACCGGACCTGGCCCTCGTCGTTCCATCCGTGGGTAAAGTCGTCCCTCCGCCCCAGCACGGCCGGGACATCGAGATCGCCCGTTACCGCCGCCCCGGCACCCCGGACGCTGCGGGCCTCGGCGACGGCTGCCGGCGGCCGCAGCAGTGCCTTGCTCGGCATGCAGGCCCAGTAGGAGCACTCGCCGCCGACGAGCTCGGCCTCGACGACGACCGCGCTGAGGCCCGCCCTGGTGGCGCGGCCGGCGACGTTCTCGCCGGTCGGGCCGGCCCCGATGACGACCACGTCATAGCCGAGGTCGGTGCTCGCTTCGTCCATGGGTAACCTCCGTAGTGTCAGCTGGCTGAGGATCCTCGCTCGAGGATCCCGGTGGTGCGACACCGCCCCCACCGGAGGTCCTCCGAGAGCAGCCTTGGGGAAAGCAGCAGAATAGGCAGATCAGGACCATCAGGGAAGGAGCCGGGATGCAGTTCGAGACCGTGACGAAGAAGATCGATCTGGCCGAGGGCGAAGTGGCCGCCTACGACGTCTGCGAGACCTGGGTGGGCCTCGCCGAGGTGGACGGTGAGGTCTACGCCATCGGCGACCTGTGCACCCACGCCGGGTGCTCCCTGGCCAAGGGACAGCTCGAGGGGACGACGGTGACGTGCTCGTGCCACGGCTCGCAGTACGACGTGACCACCGGCCAGGTGCTGCGGGGTCCCGCCGCCGAGCCCGTGCCGAGCTACCGGGTCAAGATCGAGCGCGGCGTCGTCTACGTCGAGATCTGAGGTCACGCCGGGCCGAGCCGGCACGGTCTGGTCTCAGGCCGGCCGGTAGGCGACGACCCAGTCCACCTGCAGGTTGACGTGGGCGGGGGTGGAGGCGTTGGGGCAGGGGGTCTCCACCTGCCCGCAGGTCCCGGCCTGGGCCTGGATGTCCATCTCCATGGGCTGCGAGGGCACCTGCGAGCTCGTGACGGTGTCCCAGGCCGAACCGTCGAGGGTGTACACGAGGCGGCCGGGGGTCCATTCGACGCCGACGGTGTGCCACACACTGAAATCCGCCCTGACCGACCGGGCGACCTGAGCGTCGCTCTCCCCGTAGTGCAGCGTCGCCGTCGTCCCGCTGCGGTTCCCGCCGCCGTCCTCTGCGAAGTCGATCTCCGGGGGCCAGCCGCCGCTGCTCGGCCAGAGCAGCACGACGCCGGCGACGCCGTAGCCGGGGTCCATGCGGAACCGGACCAGGTACTTGCCGTAGGTCTGCTTGAGCGCCTGGGCGCTCGACACGCCGCCGGAGACCCAGCGGCCGCCGTGGGCGGGGTCCTGGTAGGTCTGCAGTTCGAGGATGCCGTTGTGCACCACCACGTGGGAGGGGTCCCAGAGGCCGCCCGGGTCGCCGCCGGGCTGGCCGCTGTAGGCGCCCCAGGCCGCGGTGTTGAGGGAGGTCCCACCGAAGTCGTCCGAGAACACCCGCTTCCAGCCCGGGAGGTCACCGAGGGGCATGGCGAGGCCGGATGGCCCGGCGGCCGGAGAGGCCGGCGGTGCGGGCGACGTCCTCGGCGTCGCGCTCGGCGTGGGGCTAGGGGGGGTCGGCGTCGGGGTGGCGCTGGCCGCCGGCGAGGGCGACGCGCTCTGGGTGACGGTTGGCGTCACGGTCGGGCTGGGGCCGACCTCGGGTGAGTGACGCGGGATGGGGCGTTGCGCTGGATGGCGGCCGACGCCGGAGAGCAGCACGACCCCGCCGACCAGGACGATGACCAGGGCAAGGACGGCGGCGATCTTCCAGCCCCACCGACGGGGATCGCTTGGCATGGCCTCCATTTGACCAGGTTCCCGTTCGGTGGCGAATCTTTCTCGTTGCTCTCAGGTACCGAAACGGTCGTCCCGAGCAACGAGAAGCCGTAGGTGCCGC
>DASXNO010000249.1:0-24474 GCA_036495025.1 Actinomycetota bacterium
GGCGCGCCTTCAGGTCTTCCATGCACCCGATGATACCTTCGGGGAAGACACCCGGTTCCCCGTTGGGATGTTCTTTGTGAATCTGGCTGCGAATAACGCTTAGAGATTCACAAAGAAGCAGGACGGACTCGAAAAGCGTTCCCACGTGTCACTGGCTGGAGGTGCAGAGAGCGCTGTCGGGGGCGCCGACATCCTGGGGCAGAACGGTGGCGGAGCCCCTCGCGGGTTCCCGGGGGAACCCTGGGATGAAACCGCTCGGACGGATCGAAACGGACAGCAGATTTGTTCCCGGGCATCCGGGGCGCTACAGTCGTGAGCGCCCGCACCCGATAACCCGGGAAAAGCGGTTGCCAAAAAGGAGAAACCCCCCAATGTTCAGAATGGATAGCCGCGCGTGCCGGTGGATCGGCGTCGCGCTGGCGACCACGGTCGTGATGACGGGCTGCAGCCACAAGGCCAGCAAGACCGCGGCCCCCGCCAAGGCCTCCCCGACGCCCGCACACTCGCCCACGCCGCCGCCGCCGCCACCACCGCCGCCACCGCCAGCCACGTGCCCCCTGACCGGGGCGACGGGGGGCCCGGTGCCAAACCGCCCGGCGCTGGCGATCAAGGTCGAGAACGCCCCGGAGTCGCGGCCTCCGGTCGGCCTGGATGCGGCCGACGTCATCTACGAGGAGCCCGTGGAAGGAGGGATCACCCGCTTCGTCGTCGTCTACCAGTGCCACGACGCCGGCCGCGTCGAGCCGGTGCGCAGCGTCCGCCAGGCCGACCCGTACCTCGTCAACCAGTCGGGCAAGTCGCTGTTCGGCAACGCCTCCGGCAGCCCGCCGTCGCTCGAGGCCCTCGCCTCGGCCGTGAGGGCCGGATGGCTCGTCGATGTCGGCTACAGCACCGGCGGTGGCTACACCCGGGACGGCGGCCGGGCCTCTCCCCACAACCTCTACACCAGCACCCAGGCGCTGTATGCCCGGCCGGACGCCCAGGGCCTGCCCCAGGCGACGCCGATCTTCCAGTACTCGGCCTCACCGCCGCCGGGTGGGCCGGGAACGCTCGTCCACGCCGACTTCTCGCCGAACTCGGACGTGTACTGGCATTGGGCACCCCAGACCAACAACTACCAGCGGTACTACGGCAGCGCCCCCGCCACGGAGGCAAGCGGTGCGGTGCTCTCCGCTGCGAACGTCATCGTGGTCTCGGTCCCCGTCATCATGAGCTGGTGGATCGAGGACCCCAGCGGCTCCCACCAGCCGGTGCCGCAGCTCCTCGGCACGGGCCGGGCGCTGGTCTGCCGGTTGGGCACGTGCGTGGCGGGAACATGGTGGCGGCCCGGTGAGGGCCTTGGCCAGCCCACGTACTACCTCGACGGGGCCGGCCACCAGATCCCGTTGACGCCCGGGAACACGTGGGTCGAGCTCGTGCCCGGCTCGGTCACCGGTCCTGGCCCGATTCCCGTCGGGAGCTTCTCGGCCTCCTGATCGGTTGTGCCTAGACCTCAGCCCCGTGGCACTTCTTGTACTTGCGGCCGGAGCCGCACGGACACGGGGCGTTGCGGCCCACCTTCTCGAAGTCGCCCGGGTCCGGGGCGGGCCCGCCGCCCACGGAGGCGGTGACCTTCGCAGGCGCAGGCGCAGGCTTGGATGACGCCCCCTGCCCGTTGGCGCCGTTGGTGCTGGTCGGGCTGCCTCCGGCCGCAGGTGCGTCCGCAGGTGCGTCCACAGGGCGATCGGCCTTCGGCGGGCCGCCGGGGGTTACGGCTGGGGGCGCGGGCTGGTCCGGCACCTCCTCGACCACCTGCACGTGGAACATGTACCGGGCGAACTCCTCCTTGGTGGCCGACATCATCGCCTGGAACATGTCGTAGCCCTCACGCTTGTACTCCATCTCCGGGTCCCGCTGGCCGTAGCCTCGCAGGCCGATCCCCTCCCGGAGGTAGTCCATCTCGTAGAGGTGCTCACGCCATTTGTTGTCGAGGATGGAGATGAAGACCAGGCGCTCGAGCTCGCGCATCTTCTCCTTGCCGATCTCCTCCTCCCGCCTGGCGTAGTAGGCGAGGGCTTCCTCCTGGTAGGCGTCGAGGAGGGCGGGGTAGTTCGTCGCCTCGCGGTCGAAGGTGCCGACGAGCTGGGTCGGGTAGAGCTGGGCCATCGCCGCCTCGAGGCCCTCCCAGTCCCACTCTTCGGGGAGGGAATCCATGTTGGCGTACGTGCTGATGGCGCTCTCGACAGTCTCGGCGACGAATTCCAAGGCCTTCTCGGAGAGGTCGGCGCCCTCGAGGAGCTGCCGGCGCTGCTCGTAGACGACCTCGCGCTGGCGGTTCATCACCTCGTCGTACTTGAGGACGTTCTTTCGCAGCTCGTAGTTCTGGCCCTCCACCTGGCTCTGCGCCCGCTCGATCGCCTTCGAGACCATCTTCGACTCGATCGGCATGTCCTCCGGCAGGTTGAGGCGCTCCATCACTGTCGAGATCATCCCGGTGGCGAAGAAGCGCATGAGGTCGTCGTCGAGCGAGAGGTAGAAGCGGGTGGCGCCGGGGTCGCCCTGGCGCCCCGCACGGCCACGGAGCTGGTTGTCGATACGGCGGGACTCGTGGCGCTCGGTGCCGAGGATGTAGAGGCCGCCGGCGTCGACCACCCGCTCGTGCTCCTCGGCGCACTCCGCCTTCTTGGCCTCGAAGATCGGCTCGTACTCCGCCTCGTAGGCGGCCCGGTCCTCCTCGGAGAGCTGCTCCAGGAGGTAGGCGTCGTTGTCCCAGCCCCGGGCCGACATCTCGGCCCGGGCGAGGTATTCGGCGTTGCCCCCGAGCAGGATGTCGACGCCTCGGCCCGCCATGTTCGTGGCGAGCGTCACGGCGCCCGTCCGGCCCGCCTGGGCGACGACGTAGGCCTCCTTCTCGTGGTGCTTGGCGTTGAGGATGTGGTGCTCGACGCCGCGCCGGGACAGGTAGCCGGCCAGGCGTTCCGACTTCTCGATCGAGATCGTGCCGACGAGCACCGGCTGGCCGGCCTCGTGGCGGGCGACGACGTCGTCGGTGACCGCCTTCCATTTGGCGTCCTCGGACTTGTAGATCGAGTCGGGCTCGTCCTTGCGGATGTTGGGCCGGTTGGTGGGAACCTCGAAGACCTCGAGCCCGTAGACGTTGGCGAACTCGGTGGCCTGCGTCTTGGCGGTACCGGTCATGCCCGCCAGCTTCTCGTAGAGGCGGAAGTAGTTCTGGATCGTGATGGTGGCGAGGGTCTGGTTCTCCTGCTGGATCGGGACGCTCTCCTTCGCCTCCACCGCCTGATGGAGGCCGTCCGACCACCGGCGGCCCGGGAGGGTCCGGCCGGTGAACTCGTCGACGATCAGCACCTCGCGGTTCTGCACGATGTAGTCCCGGTCACGCTTGTAGAGCTCCTTGGCCTTGAGCGCCGACTCCAGGTAGTGCACCAGCGGGGTGTGGACCTGGTCGTAGAGGTTGTCGATCGACAGGAGCTGCTCGACCCGGGCGATGCCCTCCTCCGAGACGGCGATGGTGCGCTTCGCCTCGTCGACCTCGTAGTGCTCCTCGGCCTTGAGGCGCTGCACCAGGCGAGCGAAGGTGCGGTACCAGCGGGCAGCCTCGTCGGCGGCCCCCGAGATGATCAGCGGCGTGCGGGCCTCGTCGATGAGGATCGAGTCCACCTCGTCGACGACGGCGAAATAGTGGCCCCGCTGGCTGCATTCCTCGAGCCGCATGGCCATGTTGTCGCGCAGGTAGTCGAAGCCGAACTCGTTGTTGGTGCCGTAGGTGACGTCGGCGTTGTAGTTGCCCCGGCGGACCGCCATCGACATGTCCGGCTGGATCAGGCCCACCGACATCCCGAGGAACCGGTAGATCTGGCCCATCCACTCGGCGTCGCGCTTGGCCAGGTAGGGGTTGACCGTCGCGACGTGGACGCCCTTGCCCGACAGGGCGTTCAGGTAGGTGGGCATGGTGGCGACGAGGGTCTTGCCTTCGCCGGTCTTCATCTCGGCGATGGCCCCCTTGTGCAGGATCGCCGCCCCGATGACCTGGACGTCGTAGTGGCGCTGGCCGATTGTCCGCTTGGCGGCCTCGCGGACGGCGGCGTAGGCCTCGCCCAGGAGCGCATCCAGCTCCTCGCCGTTGTCGACCCGCTGGCGGAACTCGGCGGTCTTTGCGGCCAGGTCCTCGTCCGAGAGGGTCTCCATCTCCCCCTCCCAGTCGCCGACCGTGCGCGCGAGATCCACGATCTTCTTGAACCGTCTACCCTCGCCCGCATGGAGGATGAAGTCGAATGCACTCATCGCTTGGTCAAGTATGACGCCAACGCAGACAGGGCCTTGGCTCCGGGCGTCGGCCCGTGGCGGCTACGTTGTCTTGTCTAGGTCGTCTCTACCGGGTCATTTGATGTCGAGAAGGCGTTCCCGGACGGCGTAGACCACGGCCTCCATCCGGGAATGCAGGTGCAACTTCTCCAGGATATTGCGGACATGGTTCTTGACGGTGTTCTCCGAGATGAAGAGCTCCTTGGCGATGTCCCGGTTGTTGTGGCCCCGGGCCACGAGCTTGAGCACCTGCAGTTCCCGGTCCGTGAGGCGGGGAGCGGGCACGCCGGCCCGGTCGTCCGAGCGCTTCACCATGCTGGCGAACTCGTTCAGCAGCTTCGAGGCCATCGACGGGGAGATCAGCGACTGCCCGGCGTTGACGGCCCGGACGGCGTTGGCCACCTCCTCGATCGAGATCTCCTTCAGGAGGTAGCCGGAGGCGCCGGACTTGATGGCGTCGTAGAGGTCGGCCTCCTCGTCGGAGATCGTGAGCATCAGGATCTTGGTGTTGGGGAGGATCTCCTTGATGGCCCGGGTGGCCTCGAGCCCCGACCGCTTCGGCATCCGGACGTCCATGAGCACGACGTCGGGCACCGTCTCCTCGGCCTTGGCGAGCGCCTCGGCCCCGTCGCCGGCCTCGCCGACGACGTCGATGTCGTCCTCAACCTCCAGGACCATCTGCAGCCCCCGCCGGAACAGGGCGTGGTCGTCGACGATGATGACGCGGATGGGCTCCGTCAAGAGGCTCCCAGCCCTGGGCGCCTCTTCGGTCACTTCCGGCTCTTGAGCCACCCGGTCCTCCCCTCGACCGCAGCCCTATTCGGCGTCGGCCGCATCGATGATTCCTGACAATTGCTCGTCCGGGCTGCCGCCGGACGTGCCGCCGGGCACGCCGCTTGGCGTGCCACCGGTGCCGAGAACGGCCGTCTTCGGTCTTGAGTGTAGCGGACGGCCCGACCGGCGCCGCTTGAACTCTTTGAGACGGCGCGACAACCGCTCGACGGCGACATCGATGCCCGCCATCGGATCGTCGCAGATCACCCTTGACCGGAACACCGGCCCGGGCGTCATGACCGACACCCGCACGAGAAAGGCGTTGCTCCGGTTGCGGCCGCCGTCACGGTCCACCTCCACGTCGATGGAGGTGATCGTCCTGAGAAACCTGCCCAGGCCCTCCATCTTGGAGGCGGTGAGATCCTGGAGGGACCCTGGGATGTGGCCGTGCTGACTGCGGACGGTGATGTCCATCACGCCACCACTCCTTCACTGGTCGAGAGTGCTGTCGCTGGTCCTATCGGCGAGGTTCGCCCGGCTGACCTGGTCTTTGACCCCACACTCGCCTGCTGAGGCCTCGCACCGCCCCCGTCGCCCGGCACGGAACCAGGCACCGATCGGCCTGGATCCCAAGATGCCGCACTGGCAAGTCGACTCCGGCGATGCTTCGCACCTTCTCCCGACGTCACCCGGGACCATCCCGGGCTCGAGGCAGGACTTACCCCTAAGTCGCACCGTGCTCAGCAACCAATGGTTGCCTTACGTGGATCCTTTTGCCTGCGACTGGCCTGGACTGAGGACCCACCCCGTCTCCGGGAGGGCCCCGCAACCACAGACCCAGGCGAACCATCGCATGAGTATACGCCTGGAACGTGGGATCAACAGAGCCGTTTTCCGCAAAACGACCGGGCGTCACTGTGGCGCACCGGTATGCTGAGATTCGCCCCTGGCCTGTCGCCGGAGTGGCGTAACCAGGAGGGTGCAATGAGCCAGCCATCGTTCAGCTTCAAGGTCGCCGACCTGTCCCTCGCAGAGCTCGGGCGCAAGGAGATCCGCCTCGCCGAGCACGAGATGCCCGGCCTCATGGCCGTCCGCAGCGAGTTCGCCGGCGCTCAGCCGCTGGCGGGCGCGCGGATCACCGGATCGCTGCACATGACCGTGCAGACCGCCGTGCTCATCGAGACCCTCCTGGCCCTGGGTGCCCAGGTGCGCTGGGCCTCGTGCAACATCTTCTCGACCCAGGATCCCGCCGCCGCTGCCGTCGCCGTCGGCCCGAACGGGACCCCCGACGACCCCCAGGGCATCCCGGTCTTCGCCTGGAAGGGCGAGACCCTGGAGGAGTACTGGTGGGCAACCGAGCAGGCCCTCACCTGGCCCGGATCCTCAGGTCCCAACATGATCCTCGACGACGGCGGCGACGCCACCATGCTCATCCATAAGGGCGTCGAGTACGAGAAGGCCGGGGTCGTGCCGGCCGCCACCGAGGCCGACAGCGAGGAGTGGCACGTCTTCCTCGACCTGCTGGCGCAGCGCCTCGCGTCGGAACCCGGGAAGTGGGGTCGCATGGCAGAGGGCGTCCGGGGGGTCACCGAGGAGACGACCACCGGGGTGCACCGGCTCTACGAGATGGCCCGGGCCGGGACGCTGCTGTTCCCGGCGATCAACGTCAACGACTCGGTCACCAAGTCGAAGTTCGACAACAAGTACGGCTGCCGGCACTCCCTCATCGACGGCATCAACCGGGGCACCGACGTGCTGATCGGCGGCAAGACCGCGGTCGTCTGTGGCTACGGCGACGTCGGCAAGGGCTGCACGGAGAGCCTGCGGGGCCAGGGAGCGCGGGTGATCGTCACCGAGATCGACCCCATCTGCGCCCTCCAGGCGGCTATGGACGGCCACCAGGTGGCGACGCTCGACGACGTCGTCGGCGAGGGTGACATCTTTATCACGTGCACCGGCAACAAGGACATCATCACCGCCGCCCACATGGCAAAAATGAAGCACCAGGCGATCGTCGGCAACATCGGCCACTTCGACAACGAGATCGACATGGCGGGACTCAAGAAGACGCCGGGCATCCGGCGGGAGAACATCAAGCCGCAGGTCGACACCTGGACGTTCCCCGACGGCCACGCGGTCATCGTCCTCTCGGAGGGGCGCCTGCTGAACCTCGGGAACGCCACCGGGCACCCGAGCTTCGTGATGTCGAACAGCTTCACCAACCAGGTCATCGCCCAGATCGAGCTGTACGGCCGCAGCGGCGAGTACCCGATCGGGGTGTACACCCTGCCGAAGCACCTCGACGAGAGGGTCGCCCGCCTGCACCTCGAGGCCCTCGGAGCGAAGCTCACGACCCTCACGCCCGAGCAGGCCGCCTACATCGGCGTCCCCGTCGAAGGCCCCTACAAGCCCGACCACTACCGGTACTGACGCTCTCTCCGGCCTGCCGAGGCCGTCACGCGAGGAGCTCCTGCAGCGGGTCGAGGATCTTCTCGGGCCTGCGGACCAGGTCCTGCCAGGTGGCATAGACGATCCGCCAGCGCGTCCGGGCAAGCCGGTTGGCGCGGTCCGTATCGCTCTGGAACCTGGCCCGCCCGGAGTGGCACCAGTACCCCCGGGGCTCCAGTCCCACGTGTGGCGTTACCGTGAGCCACCCGAAGTCGATGCGGGCGATGAACTCGTCGCCGTCCCAGACCTCGTACTGGCGAACCGGCATCTCGATGCCCGCCCTCCGGAGCAGCCGCTCGATGAGTGTCTCGAACATGCCCTCGGTCGGGGCCGCATCGGGGTCCCGCAGGGCGAGCAGCTCCCGCAGCACCCCTGCCCCCCGGCGTCCGTGGCCGCCCAGGATTCCGAGGCGCTCCACCATCCGGTCGAAGAGCTGCTCGTCTCGGCGCAAGGCCGACTCCATGGCCGCCTCGACCACGGCGGGGTCCGAGACCACGGCCCCGAGGTCGATGAGGGTCCTCGCGAGGCCCGTCACCCTCAAAGCACCGAGCCATCCCGCATCCGAGGGCCCGAGGAGCTTCGTCCGGTGCAGGGTGATGCCCTTCGGCACGTCCGGATTTCGGCACCGGGGAGTCGTCAGCTCGACGACCCCGTCGGCATCGATGCCGTCCAGCTTCCACAGGGCGGCGGCCGATCGGTGGGACACCGCAGACTCGGGCCCGGCCCACAGGGTGGCTGCCATGAGCCGCTGTTCCCACGAGGGCGGGGCACCGCGCATTCGGTAGACGCCAGGGTGCAGCCGCTGCCACTCGCCCGAGCGGAGCCGGTAGTTGATCGCGTCGGGCCCGACGCCGCGTTCCAGGGCCTGTCCACGGCTGAACACGCCGAACTGTCGTGCGGCGAGCCGCCCAAGCGGATCTTCTTTGTTTGCTGAGTGGTAATTATGACCCGTATTCATACAAAGAAGACTACAGGCGGGTACCGACAGCCTTAGGCCCGTTTTGGCGCGCCGGAGAAAATCTGAGCCGGGCGGTGCGTCAGGCCAGGCCTGCGGCGACGGCTTCCAGGAGGTCGCCGACGTCGGCCGCTCGGGCCTGGGACGCCTTGAGGACGTCCTCTGTGGTGGCGGGGGCTCCGGCACGGTTCGCGACGACCGTCAGGCCGAGCACCCGCATGCCGAGACGCCTCGCCATGATGACCTCCGGGACGGACGACATCCCCGCGACGTCACCACCGAGCATCCGCAGCATGCGGACCTCGGCCGGGGTCTCGAAGCTCGGGCCGGCCATCCCGACGTACACGACCTCGGGCAGGCGCAGGTCCATCCGCCGGGCGGCAGCCTGGGCCGCACGACGAAGGGCGGGGTCGTAGGCCTCGGACAGATCGACGAACTCCGAGGTGCCGCGCAGCGGGTTGTCGCCCATGAGGTTCACATGGTCCCGGATAAGGGCGATGTCGCCGGACGCCAGCTCCGCCCGCAGCGACCCCGAGGCGTTGGTGACGAAGAGCACCTCCGCTCCCCAGTCGTGGGCATGGGCAACGGGCTCGACCACCTCCGCCATGGAGTAGCCCTGGTAGAAGTGCAGCCGCCCCCCGAAGCCGAGGGCCGGCACACCGCAGAGGGTGCCCTCGACGACCTCCATCTTGTGGCCGGGGGCCGGGGGCCGATCGAGGCCCGGGTGCGTCCAGGGCCTCCGCTCTCCCTCGATGCGCTCGGTCACCGAGCTGAGACCGGACCCCGCGATGACGGCGACCTTCACGGTGCGCCCTTCCCGCCTAGTGGACCACTAGCCGAGTGCGGCCTTGAGGATGTCGATGGCGGCGATGGGGGCCGGGTCCACGCTGCGGATGATGCCGAGGTAGGTGGAGGCGTGGTCGCCGGTCGTGACCAGGTCGAGCAGCCGGGCCAGCGGGGACGAGCCCCGTGCCCAGACGTCCTCGATGAACTCGACGGAGTCCGACACCAGGGAGCGGGTGACGTCGATGCGGCGAGAGGTCCGGGGATGTTCCCCCTCGTGGCGGAGGACGACGACCCCGAACGGGGCAGGGTTGGGGGCCAGGTCGCGCCCGGAGCGGTACAGCCCGACCACCTCGTTGTGGTTGAGCTCGGGGAACGTCGCCCAGCCGGCGAGCACCTTGGCGTTCTCGTTGAGCTGGCACTTCAGCCGGTAGGCAGCGGCCCCGGCGATGCCCTCCGATCCCCAGACCAGCGGCAGGCACCCCACGAGCCGGGCGGCAAGCGCCTTGGCGGGGTTCGAGGCGGCCGGGACGCTTCGGTGACACTCGGCCGCTCGCCGGGTCGCCACCTCCACCGCCTCGTCCAGGGCGGCGTCGAGACCGGGCGCCAGCCCGAGGCGGCCGCACACGACCAGGGGCGGCACCCCCACGTAGCCAAGGGCCGCCCGGGGCATCAGGCCACCGGGCACCAGGACAACCGGGTAGCCGCCTGCGGCCGCCTCCCCGGCAAGGGTGCCGCCGGTGGTGACCGCCACGATCCGGGCGCCCCGCGCCGCGGCCTGACGGAAGGCGCTCAGGGTCTCCTCGGTGTCGCCCGAGTACGAGACGGCAAACACCAGCGTGCCCGGCCCCACCCAGGCCGGCACGTCGTAGTCGCGGATGGTCACGACGGGGACGGGCGCAAGCGGCGCCAGCACGCTCCGGAGCAGCTCGCCGGAGATGCCGGAGCCTCCCATCCCGAGCACGGCGATGGCCGTGAGGCCCTCGGCCGGCGGAAGGTCGTCGACGGCCCGGGCGAGGCCGATCGCCTCGCCGAGCTGGGCCGGCAGGGCTTCGACGGCCCTCAGGAAGTCGCTCGGATCGGCTGCTGCAAGCTTTTCGGGATCGTCAAGGTCGTGGGGCGGCGTGCCGGCGGGCGTCAAGGCTTGACGGCCTCGTCGACCAGCATGTGCGGGATGTCGTTCACGACGGGGTACCGGTACCTGCATACGCCGATGCAGGCGATGACGCCCTCGGCCTCCCGGTACTCGACCTGTCCCCGGCAGTTGGGGCAGACGAGGATCTTCAGCAGCTCCTGATCAACCATCGGCAACCTGGCTCCCATCTCGTCGGACCTCGTGGATGGCTCAGGATATGCCACCGTCCCCGGGCGTCAGCGCCGGCGCCATGTGGAAGGTGAACATCTTGCCCGCCTCGATCCGCAGATAGCTGGGGCCGGAGTCCAGGAACTGCTCCCATTCCGCACCGTAGCGCGGCCCGTAGACGTCGAGGACCGTCTGGCGGAAGCCGGCATTGCTCGGGTCGGTGACGTCGACGGGGACGGCGGTGCCGTGGACGGTGACGGACAGCTCCTCGCCCGGCAGGTGGGTTGCGCTCACCTGGGGACGTGCCCGGAGGTGGCGCAAGCGGACGGATTCCGGGCTCGAGCCGAAATGGAAGGCCCCCCGGTAGAAGATGCCGTCGACCGGACCGGTGAGGGGCCGCCCGTCGGCCGTGACGGTGGCGAGCACCAGCAAGCACATGCCCTGAAGCCGCTCGACAAGCTCGGCGGCGTTCAGCCGCCGCTCGGGCGTGATGATGCTGCGCAGGTGGGAGCCACCGGCGGCGTGGCTGCGGTCGAGCAGCTCCTGGAGCCGGGCGAGGTCCTCCTCGGTCTCGTGCACGCTGGCCTCGCCGCTGCTCAGCGAGCAGCGATCCGGGCGAGCAGCTCGGCCGTCCTGGCCTCCCCGAGCTCGGCCGTCGTCGCCTCGACGTTGAGGCGGAGCAGGGGCTCGGTGTTCGAAGGCCGGGCGTTGAACCACCAGTCCGGATAGTCGACGGTCAGGCCGTCAAGCCAGTCGATCTTGCCGTCGGCGTAGGCCTCGGCCAGCTCTTTCAACTTTGCCGTGGGATCCGCGACCTCGGTGTTGCGCTCGCCGGAGTTCCAGTACTTGCGGTAGGGCGCCAGCGCCTCGGAGAGCGACGTGCCCTCGCTGGCGAGGGCCTCGAGGACGAACATGCTGGCGATCATCCCGGAATCGGCCCGGAAGTTGTCCCGGAAGTAGTAGTGACCGGAGTGCTCCCCGCCGAAGGCGGCACCGGTCTCGGCCATGACCTGCTTGATGAACGAGTGGCCGACCCGGGAACGGATCGGCGTGCCGCCGTGGGCGATGATCGTCTCCGGCACGATCCGGGAGCAGATCAGGTTGTGGACGATGGGGGCGCCGGGGTACCTGGCAAGGATGCGGACCGCCACCAGTGCGGTGGTGAGGCTGCCGGACACCGGCTCGGCCTTCTCGTCGACGAGGAACACCCGGTCGGCGTCGCCGTCGAAGGCGAGACCGAGGTCGGCCTTCTCGTCGAGCACGGTCTTCCTGAGGTCCTTGAGGTTCTCGATCTGGATGGGGTCGGCGGGATGGTTGGGGAAGCTGCCGTCGAGCTCGAAGTAGAGCGGTATCAGCCGGACCGGCAGGCGGGCGAACAGCGGCGGCACCATCTTGCCGGCCATCCCGTTGGCGGCGTCGACGGCGATGGTCAACGGCGGGATGTCCTCCGTCTTCACAAACGAGAGCACATGGCTGGCGAAGTCCTCGACCACATCGAGCGTCTCGACGGTGCCCCGCGTCGGGGCGGGTGCCAGCTCGCTCTCTGCGAGCCGCCGGATATCGGCGAGGCCCGTGTCCTGCCCGATGGGGCCCGCGCCGGCCTGGCACATCTTGACGCCGTTGTAGCGGGGGGGATTATGGGAGGCGGTGAACATGGCCCCGGGGGCGTCCAGCTTGCCCGAGGCGAAGTAGAGCGCATCGCTCGAGACCTCGCCGACGTCGATCACGCCGGTGCCCTGCCGGGTGACCCCCTTCGTGAAGGCGGCCGCCAGCGGAGGGGAGGAGAGCCGCATGTCGCGGCCCACGATGACCTTTGGGGCCTTCACGAAGGCGGCGAACGCGGCCCCGACTCGCTCGGCGACCGTTTCGTTGATATCGTCCGGATAGACACCCCGAACGTCGTAGGCCTTGAAGATGCGGGAGAGATCCAACGGACTCATGTGCGCACTTTACCCGGCCAGGAGGTTCGGGGAGCTGCCGCGAGAATGATGGACCCCTCGCCAACTCGGAGCCAGAGAATTTGAGCAAGTGTTGACATGGCCTGGATAATGGGTACCAAGAAACAGGGACGTCACAATCCGATTGTCGCAACAACCTTACTTCACTCGCTGTTCGTAATCGGGCTGCGATGGCGCGGTTTTTGACTGTCGAAGTGATTTTCAGCAGTATCTGTCGGGCGCCTGGCAGGTGGAACCATGCAAGCGGGTCCAGCGTCGAATGAGAACCGTCCGAACCAAAGCGTCGAATGAAGCGCCGATGAACAGCAGAGCCTTAAGCGAGGGACGACGTGACCAACGAAGAGCACCCATCCAGGAAGACGACGAAGACGACCAAGGCGCTCGCCTCCAAGCTGGCGTCCCTCGAGCTCGAGGCCCGCTGGCAGGACCTCGCCGAATGCAAAGGCATGGACCCCACCCTGTTCTTCGGCCCCGAGCACGCCGAGACCGTCAAGGAGAAGCGTGACCGGGAGGACGCGGCCAAGGCGGTGTGCAACCGGTGCCCGGTGCGGGCCGAGTGCCTGGAATATGCGCTCGACGCCCGGGAGGCGTACGGCATCTGGGGCGGCATGACCGAACTCGAGCGCCGGGCGCTGCTGCGCCGGCGTGCCAGCTGAGGGCGACGGATCCGCGGAATCAGGGGGGCCTGGTGAGCGCGGGGGCGCACCGTACGGTCGTGGTGCTGGTCGGGGCCGCCTGTCTGGCCTGCCTCGCGGCGGCGTGCTCGAGCAGGACGACGGCCGCGCAGGCCGACGTCGCCAAGTGGAAGAGCTACGACAAGCCAGGCTTCAGTGCCAAGTTCCCGAGCGCCCCGACGAGGGAGACGCAGCACATCTCCCAGTCCGGCCTCAACGTCGATCTCACCATCTTCAAGTCGGACCTGGGGACGAGTCACTACACCGTGAGCTACGTGACCTACCCGAGCAGCGTCGACGTCAGCAACCCACAGAACAACCTCAACGGCGCAGTCAACGGCGCCCTGCAGAACTCCGGCATCCAGAACCCCCACCTCGTGAAGCAGGTGCCGAACACCGTGAGCGGAAGCCCGGGCATGGAGGTAGAGGCGAGCGCCGACAACGGGTACCTGTTCCTCGAGGCCATCCTGAAGGACCACACCCTGTTCCAGGTCCTGACCGCGAACGACCGCAACGCTCCTCCCGCCTCGGCGCAGCCCTTCATCGACAGCGTGAGCCTCAAGTAAGTCCCGGGCGGGCTGCCCGGCGGGCGGCCCGGGCGGGCGGAAGGGGCGGACCGCGGCGCTACGATGGCCAGCGTGCGCTTCTACGACACGCTGACCCGGTCCGTCAGGGACTTCACGCCGCACGAGCCCGGCCGCGTGACCATGTACACGTGCGGGCCCACCGTCTACCGGCCCGTCCACATCGGCAACCTGCGCACCTTCATCGCCGCCGATCTGCTCCGCCGCGCCCTCGAGCTGGAGGGCCTCGCCGTCCGCAAGGTGATGAACGTCACCGACGTGGGCCACATGACCGACGACTCCCAGGAGGAGGGCGGCGAGGACAAGATGCAGCTCGCCTCGGAGGACGAGGGACTCTCCCCGGCGGAGATCGCCGAGAAGTACACGGCGGCGTTTCACCGGGATGCCGGCTCCGTCAACATCCTCCCCGCGGCGGCCTACCCGAAGGCCACGGATCACATCGCCGAGATGGTCGAGCTGACCGCCACGCTCATGCGGCGCGGCCATGCCTACGAGGTGGACGGCATGGTCTACTTCGACGTCGACTCCTTCCCGACCTATGGGGCACTGTCGAACAACACCGTCGACCAGCTCGCCGCCGGGCACCGGGCCTTGACGCCGGGAGGCGGGGTCGACCCGAAGAAGCGGCGCCACTACGACTTCACCCTCTGGCGGGCTGCTGGCCCCCGCCGCCTCATGAAGTGGGCGAGCCCCTGGGGGGAGGGCTATCCCGGCTGGCACATCGAGTGCTCCGCCATGAGCCTGAAGCACCTCGGCGACCACGTCGACGTCCACACGGGCGGCGCCGACCTCGTCTTCCCCCACCACGAGGACGAGATCGCCCAATCGGAGGGTGCCACCGGCCACCAGGTCGTGGGGGCCTGGTCGCATGCCTACCACCTGCTGTCGGAGGGCCGCAAGATGGCCAAGTCGGCGGGCAACTTCTACGTGCTCGGCGACCTCGTGCAGCGGGGTGCCGACCCCCTGGCCTTCCGCTACCTGGCCCTGCAGACCCGCTACCGGGAGCCGACCAACTTCACCTGGGAGGCGCTGGCGGCGGCCGACCGCGGCCTCGAGCGGTACCGCAAGCAGATGGTCGAGTGGTTCGCCGGCCCGGTGGCGACCTCACCGGCCGGCTCGCCGGATGGTTGGTCTGCTCGGGGGGCGGAGCTCGACCGGCGGTTCCGGGGGGCGGTCGCCGACGACCTCAACACGCCCCGGGCGCTGGCCGTCGTGGCGGAGCTGGGGCCCGCCGCGATCGAGCCAGCCGAGAAGTACCGGCTGCTCACGTCCTGGGACCGCTTCCTCGGCCTCGACCTCGGCCGGGACGTCACCACCCGCGACCAGCTTCCGCCCGGGGCGTCCGAGAAGATCGAGGCGCGGGAGCGGGCCAGGGGGGACCGGGACTGGGCGAGCGCCGACCGGATCCGGGCAGAGCTCGCGGAGCTCGGCATCGAGGTCATCGACACTCCCCAGGGCACCCGCTGGCTGGTCGCGCAGCGACGAGGATAGTCCGCGATCGCGCAGATACGCGCGATCGGCGACCAACCTTCACGTCGTTGGTGGCCCGCAGGCAGGTGAACGTGTCAGGGCGCTTCCTCGGGCAGGTCCTTGCCGATGTAGCGGGTCCGGACCCGTCCTCCCTCCCGCCAGTAGGCGTACCAGTAGGGGCCGTGCGGGCAGCGGGTGCAGCCAGGCTTGCCACAGCGAACGGACTGCCGGCGATAGCCGACCTTGCCGGGGCCGGTGCCGATCACCTCATCGGGGCCGAGCGGGAGGTCCCCGCGCTGAACGAGAAGGCCCCGGACGAAGATCAGCAGCCGCCGGAGGTCGTACTCGTCGAGCGTGCGGACCTCCCGGATGAGGCGTCGGTCGAGCGTCACAAGCCGGCCCCGAACGAGGCCAACTGGCCTAGATGGCGTCGGCCTGGAAGATCTGCTCCTCGATAATGCTGCGAGCCAGCGTCATCCGATGGTCCTCGACCTCCCAACCCCGGGGAGGCCGGAAGCGGTCGGCGTGGTTCGAGCAGAGGTCGTAGCTCGCGGGGTCCGGCGGATCCGGAAGGTCGTGGAGCCACACCCGCCTCGTGGCGTAGTCGAACGCCAGGGTGGCAGCAGCCGCACTGGGGCACCCGGAATGCGAGCAGGGACGGGGCGGGTTCCCGACCTCGTAAATCGCCATTGTCCACGACTGTAAGTTACCGGACTGTTGTTTTCAACCCGGACCGCGGGGGCCGGCGGCTCCGTGCAGGTATCTTACCCACCAGGCGCGTTGCCTAAGAAGCTTTTGTGATTCTTCCCGGCTCGTTCCATCTGGGTCCCGTCGGGGTCCCATCGGGCCCGCCGGAGGGCTGCACCCGGCCGGCAGACACGCAAAGGACGATCAGGAGCACAACAAGAAGGAACGCCCACGTGGGCGCCCCTCCGATGGTCTGCATGACGCTCGTTGAAAAAAAGAAGTGTTCCGCAGTAACCCTTGGGTCGCCCCTCCGGTTTCTGCGGAACTCGACCATCTTAGCACGGAGTCGCCGGACAACGCAAGGGGCAATTTCTTGGGATCACCGGTCGTTGAGGCTCAGCACCGGCGACGGTGGCGGTATCGCGTGGCCTCCCTCGGACGGGATCACGGCAGTGCCAACCGCGAAGAACTCGATGATGTGCGATCCCCAGCCGTGGCTGCGCTCCTGGAGCTGCACGCCGACGATGCCCTGGGCCTGGAGCTCCTCGGCCTCCTTCTGCATCCGCTCCATCGCGAGCTCCCTGGCCTCGTAGAGGGCCTGGGTGAAGTTCGGCATCTCGACGTTGCGGCCCGCCTGCTTCATCGCCTGGAGCATCCCCTGATGGGCGACGTGGTAGACGCAGCTCCCCATCACCATGCCCACCGGGCGGTACCCCGTGTTGAGCAGGGTCCAGAAATCCTGGCCAGAGAGGTCGCTCGTGAACGGCCTGCCGTTCGGCGCCCGGTGCAGGACTCCCTCCCGGTGGCGGACCGCGGTGCCGATGGCGATGAACTCGGCGAGGTTCTCACCCCACTCGTACCGGCCGATGTCGAGGCGCACCCCGACGATGCCGTCGGCGCCGAGCTGGTCGGCCTCCTCCTCCATCCGGGTCATCGCGAGCTCCCGGGCGCCGTACATCGCCTGGGACAGGACGCCCATCTCCTGGCTCTGCTTCCAGCCGGCGACCTGGATGCCGATGTGGTAGATCGAACTGCCGACGACCAGGCCGAGCGGGTCGAAGCCCGCCTGGCGGACGAGCAGGAACTCGTTGACCGACAGGTCGCTCGTGAACAGGCCCCGGCGGATCTGTTCGATCCGTTCCCTCGCCTGGACGGGGACGCCTTCCATCGATGTGGGGTCGTACGTGCTCATAGGGCTCCTCGCAGGTCGAGCGTCGTGTGGACGTCCAGGTCGCGCCCCGGCCCCTCGACGATGGCGGTGCCGAGCACGTGGAGCGTGACGATCAGGTCGATGCGTTTGTTGTTCTCGCCCATCTCGACCTCCCGGCGGCCGATCTTCTGGTCGATGGACACGCCGACGATGCCGTGCGCCCCCAAGCTCTGCGCCTGGGTGCTCAGGTGCCCGAACGCCACCTCCCGGGCCGCGTAGATCGCCTGGGTGAAGTCGGGCAGCTCCTGGTTCGACCGCCCGGACAGCCAGCTCGTGGTGAGACGCTGGGTCGACCACTGCGGGACGACGTAGAAGACGGTCGTCGCCCCGACGACACCGACGGGCCGGTAGCCCGCCTGAAGCAGGTTCCAGAGGTCCTGCCCGGACAGGTCGGTCAGCACGGGAGGATCGGTGCGCTCGGCACCGGAGGTGCGCACGGCGGTTCCGACGGCCACCATCTCGACGGAGTTCGGGGCGAAGTCGTGGGCCCCCCATTGGATGTGGACACCGACGACGGCGTCCGCCCCGGCGAAGCGGGCCTCCTGCTGCAGCCGGGAGAGGGCGAGACCACGGGCGCTGTTCCAGGCCTGCGAGAGCACGCTGAGCTCGTAGGCGCCCCGGCCCATGCCGAAGAACGTGCCCGGCATCCCCTGCCACCCGACGTGGTGGACGGAGCTGCCCATCACCTGCGAGACCGGCTGGAGGCCGGCGCGAGCCATGAGGGCGAACTCGTTGACCGAAAGGTCGGAGGTGAAGATCGTGCGGTCCCCCTCGCGGAGCTCGGCGAGGCGCTGCTGGGCCCTGGGCGGGATGCCACCCCGCTCGAGGGCCGCCAGCGCCGCCTGGAGGTCGGCTTCGGCGGCCGCAGGGTCCTGCTGCGAGCCGTCCGGGCCCCGGCGGTGGAAGAAGGGCATGCCGGCCGGCCTCCTACGCCAGCAACCGCTCGAGGGCGATCCGTGCCTGCTCGCTGGTGGCGGCCTCGGACGAGAGGTCCCGAGCGAGGCTGGCGAGCCATTCCGCAAGCGGCAGCGGCTCCGTCTTCAGCACGATGCCCCGGACCGCCTTGGCACGGGACGCCTCGACGTCGCCCGAGCCGTCGGATTGCAGCCGGTAGCGCCAGTCCCCCACCGACACGACGAGGTTGCGGACGACCTTGTCGTGGGAGAAGAGCTTCTTCGCCCGCCGGTCGACCTCGCAGCGGCCCGGCAACGCCCCCTCGAGCTTCGCGGCCAGCGCCTCGACGAAGGTGGGGAGATCCGCCGAGTCCGCCCTGAGGCTCGCCGCGACCATCTCGAAGTCCTCCGGCTCCTTCCCCATTGGATGCGTCTCCTCCTACAGGCTGATCGGGTTGGGCCGGTCCGCGTCGATGCCGTAGCGCTTGATCGCCTCCGCCACCACCTCGGGTTTGACGTCGCCGGACGCCGCCAGCGCCGACAGCGTCGCCACCACGATGTGCTCGGCGTCGACCTCGAAGTGCCGGCGCAGGTTCGCCCGGGTGTCGCTGCGGCCATACCCATCGGTCCCGAGGACGACGTAGGGAGCGGGGACGAAACGGCCGATCAGGTCCGGGACCGCCTTGACCCAGTCGCTCGCCGCGACGACGGGTCCCTCGGCCCCCTCGAGCGCCCGGGTGACGAACGGCACCCTCGGCGGCTCGGTCGGGTGCAGGCGGTTCCAGCGCTCCGCGTCCAGCCCGTCCTCCCGGAGCAGTTTGTAGCTCGTCACGCTCCAGGCATCCGCGGCGACGTCGTGGTCCGCGGCGAGCAGCTCCTGGGCCTTCAGGACCTGGGTGGGCAGGATCGACCCCGACCCGAGGAGCTGCGCCCGGTGCGTGCGTGCCTCGGGGGCGGGCTTCACCAGGTACATCCCGGCGAGGATTCCCTCGTCGCAGCCCTCTGGCTTGGCCGGCATGACGTAGTTCTCGTTGTAGAGCGTGAGGTAGTAGAAGACATCCTCACCGGGGCTACCCGATGCACCGATCATCCGCCGGAGACCTTCCCGGACGATCGCGGCCGTCTCGTAGGCGAAGGCGGGGTCGTAGGACCGGCAGTTGGGCACGGGGGCGGCGAGCAGGTGGGACTGCCCGTCCTCGTGCTGGAGGCCCTCGCCGTTGAGCGTCGTGCGACCGGCGGTGCACCCGAGCAGGAAGCCGCGGCCCCGGGCGTCGCCGAAGGCCCAGATCAGGTCGCCGACGCGCTGGAAGCCGAACATCGAGTAGAAGAGGAAGAAGGGCACCATCTGGACGCCGTGGGTGGCGTAGGCGGTGCCGGCGGCGGTGGCCGACGCCATCGAGCCGGCCTCGGTGATCCCCTCCTCGAGGATCTGGCCGGTGCGCGCCTCGGTGTAGGAGAGCAGCATGTTGGCGTCGACCGGGTCGTAGCGCTGGCCCATCGGCGAGTAGATCTTGAAGTCCTTGAACAGCGACTCCATGCCGAACGTCCGGCCCTCGTCCGGGATGATCGGGACGACGTGGGGGCCGAGCTCACGGTCGCGCATCAGGTCGCGGAGCAGGCGCACGAAGGCCATCGTCGTCGAGACCTCCTGGCCCCGCTCCACCGTGCCGGAGTCGAACGAGTCGTAGACCTTGCGGTCGGGAAGGGTGACGAGCTTCGGCCGGACCCGCCGCTCCGGGACGAAGCCCCCGAGGGCCCGGCGCTGGTCCCGAAGGTACTGGATCTCGTCGGAGTGCTCCCCCGGGTGGTAGAAGGGCAACTCCTCGCCGGAGATCTTCTTGGCAGGGATCTCGACCTGGAGGCGCTCGGCGAAGCTGCGCAGCTCCTGCTCCGTCATCTTCTTGATCTGGTGGGTGGCGTTGCGGGCCTCGAACTCGGGCCCGAGGGCCCAGCCCTTGACGGTCTTGGCGAGGATCACCGTGGGGGCATCCCGCACCTCGGTGGCCACCTTGTAGGCGGCGTAGACCTTGCGGTAGTCGTGGCCCCCCCGGCGCAGCCGCCAGAGCTGGTCGTCGGAGAGGTGGGCCACCATCTGCTTCAGGCGGGGGTCGGGGCCGAAGAACCGCTCCCGGATGTAGGCGCCGGAGGACTCGACGGAGTAGGCCTGGAACTCGCCGTCGAGCGTCGTGTTCATCTTGTTGACGAGGGCGCCCTCGGCGTCGCGGGCGAGCAGGTCGTCCCACTCCCGGCCCCAGATCACCTTGATGACCTGCCACCCCGCGCCCCGGAAGAGCGCCTCGAGCTCCTGGATGATCTTGCCGTTGCCACGGACCGGCCCGTCGAGGCGCTGTAGGTTGCAGTTGACGACGAACGTCAGGTTGTCGAGGCCCTCGTGGGCGGCGAGGTGCAGCGCCCCGACGCTCTCGGGCTCGTCCATCTCGCCGTCGCCGAGGAACGCCCACACCCGCTGCTCGGAGGTGTCCTTCATGCCCCGGTGCAGCAGGTAGCGGTTGAAGCGCGCCTGGTAGATAGCGTTGATACCCGTGAGACCCATCGACACCGTCGGGAACTCCCAGAACGCCGGCATGAGGCGCGGGTGGGGGTACGACGAGAGGCCCGGACCGAGCGCCTCCCGGCGGAAGTGGTCGAGGTCGTCCTCGGAGATCCTGCCCTCGAGGTAGGCGCGGGCGTAGATGCCGGGGGCGGCGTGGCCCTGGAAGAAGACCTGGTCGCCACCGCCGGGGTGGTCCTTGCCGCGGAAGAAGTGGTTGAAGCCCACCTCGTAGAGCCCCGCCGCCGACGCATAGGTGGCGAGGTGGCCGCCGAGGCCGACGTGGAGGTTGTTCGCCCGGGACACCATGACCGCCGCGTTCCACCGGATGATGCGGCGGATTTGCAGCTCGAGCTGCTCGTTGCCGGGGAAGTAGGGCTCCTGCTCCGGCGGGATGCTGTTGATGTAGTCGGTCTGCAGCAGCGACGGCAGGCCGATCTGGCGCTGGCGGGCAAGGTGGAGGATGCGGGTGAGGAGGTACCGGGCGCGCTGGCGGCCCTGCTTTTCGAGGACGTCGTTGATGGCGGAGAGCCATTCCGCCGTTTCGTCGGGGTACGGATCCGGGAGCTGGTCCCGGAACATCTCATAGACCATCGAGGTCTCGCTTTCTTCCCACGGCGCCTTGACGGGCGCCCGGGATTTGGGACGGAAAGGGGCCGGATCCTCTCCCACCTTTAATCTACAGCCCAGTGAATGCATCCGACCGGTGCCCGTGGGGAGCGGACCCTCCCGAGTACCGCCGCTACCACGACGAAGAATGGGGGCGGCCGGTTACCCGCGACCGCCAGATTTTCGAGAAGCTCTGCCTGGAGGGGTTCCAGGCGGGGCTCTCGTGGCTGACGATCCTGCGCAAGCGGGAGGCCTTCCGGGCCGCGTTCGCAGGGTTCGACCCCGCCGCGGTGGCGGCGTTTGGGCCGGACCACGTCACGAGGTTGCTGGGCGACGCGGGCATCGTGCGCAACCGGGCCAAGATCGAGGCCACCATCGCCAATGCCAAGGCGACGGTGGCGCTGTCGGATGCCGGGGAATCGCTTGCCGCGCTGGTGTGGTCCTTCGAGACACCGGCCGGCCCGGCGCCCAGCGGGCTGGGCGACATCCCGGCGTCGACCCCGGCGTCGAAGGCATTGAGCAAGGAGCTCCTGCGGCGGGGGTTCCGCTTCGTGGGGCCGACGACCGTCTACGCCGCCATGCAGTCCCTGGGGATCGTCAACGACCACGTCGCCTGGTGCTTCGCCCGGGCGGAGTGCGAGGCGGAGCGGGCCACGCTAACCCGCCCGGAGGGGGGTCGCAGGCCACGAGTGGAAAACTAGGCGCCGTGGAGCTGCTTGCCCGCCAGGTGGAGCATCGTCTCGCCGACCGCCTCGGACAGCGTCGGGTGCGGGTGCAGGAGCGCCGCCACCTCGGCGGGGTAGGCCTCCCAGTTCACGATAAGTTGCGCCTCCGCCACCAGCTCGGTGACGCGGGGCCCGATCATGTGGACGCCGAGCACCTTGCCGCCCTTCTCGGCGATGGCCTTCACGAACCCATGCGGCTCACCGAGGATCGATGCCTTGCCCGACGCCGCCCACTGGTAGCGGGCGACCTCGACGTCGTAGCCGGCCTCTCTCGCCTGGGCCTCGGTGTAGCCCACGGACGCCATCTCGGGTGCGGAGTAGGTGCACCGTGGCACCCCGAGGTAATCGACCAGAGCGGGGTCGGCCGATCCGGCGATCTGCTCCGCGACATGGATGCCCTCGGCGAAGGCCACGTGGGCGAGCTGCAGGTGCGGGATCGGCAGGCCGAGGGACGGCTGGGTGATCAGGTCGCCGACCGCCCACAGCCCGTCGACGCCGGTCCGGCACCACTCGTCGGTGACCACGAACCCCCGTTCCAGCCGGACACCCTGCTCCTCGTACCCGAGGCCGTCCGAGATCGGCCCTCGCCCGGTGGCGACCAGGCAGCGCTCGGCCGTGACGACCTCGCTGCGGCCCTCGGACGTCTCATAGGTGATGGAGGCGCCGCCGCCGGAGACCTCGGCGGCCGTGACCTTCACACCCGCCAGGGCCTTGATCCCCCGCTTGCGGAACTGGCGGGTCAGCTCGGCCGACACCTCCTCGTCCTCTCCCGGCGCCAGCCTGGGGAGGGCCTCGAGGATGGTGACGTCCACCCCGAAGGATCGGTAGAGGCTGGCGAACTCCAGCCCGACGGCCCCCGCCCCGATGATGATGACCGAAGCCGGCAGGTCCCCCAGCGTCAGCGCATGGTCCGACGTGATGAAGGCCTCGCCGTCGATCTCGATGAAGGGCAGCGACCGGGCGTACGAACCACTCGCCAGGACGACGGCCCTCGCGTGGACCGTCTGCCTGTCGCCGCCGGGCGCGGTGACCTCGATCGCATCCGGGGCGATCAGCACGCCCGAGCCTGCGGTGACCGTCACCTTGCGGGCCTTGATGACCCCCTGCAGGCCCCGGTAGAGCTTCCCGACCACGGCGCTCTGGTAGCCGAGGACCTTGCCCCAGTCCACCGAGGGTTCGCCGACGAGCACGCCGAAATCTCCGGCGGATCGGATGTGGTCGATCACCTCGGCGGAGTGCAGGAGGGCCTTCGTCGGGATGCACCCACGGTGCAGGCAGGTGCCGCCCACCTTGTCGCGTTCTACCAGGGTCACGTTGAGCCCGAGCTGGGCAGCGCGCAACGCGCAGGCGTACCCGGCGTTGCCCCCGCCGAGGATGGCTACATCCACACCTTCCGTCATGAAATCAGTCTAAACGCGTGGCTCACCAGGAGCGGAAGCATGTTGGGCCGAGCCTCGACGTAGAGTTGTGCGCCGTGGCGGCGCCTCTGATCTTGTCCGGCGCCTTAGGGGGCGCCTCGGGGGGAGTTCGGGGGACGTGAGCATGATCGGGACCGAGGAACGCCTGAGCCCTGGACCTGCCCGGGCGCCGGCCCTCGACCTGGCCCTCGCCGTGGCCGTGTTCGCTGGCGCGCTCATCTACCTGCTCCACCTCCGCATCCATCCGCAACGGTTCCCGCTCGACCTCGACGTGTACCGGGAGGCCGGGCGCTACGCCCTGCACCGTTGGGATCCCTACAGCCCGGGCTTCGGCGACGCCCTCCGGATCAAGCTCCCCTTCACCTACCCGCCCTTCGCCGCACTCGTCTTCGCCCCACTCGCGCTCGTCCCGAAGGGCGTCCTCCTCGTGGGGTGGATTGCCCTCTGCATCGCTGCCCTGGGGGTCACCCTGCACCTCACCGTCTGGCCCGCCCTCCTCGCCCGGGGATGGAGCCATCCTGTGGTGCTGGCCGGGGCCGCCGGGGTCCTCGTCTGGTCGGTGCCGGTGGCCCAGACAATCTCGTACGGGCAGATCAACCTCGTGCTCCTCGCCGCATGCCTGCTCGACTGTGGCGTGACGCCGAGGGCGTCGGGGCGATGGCGCGGCGTGCTCGTGGGCATCGCCACCGCCATCAAGCTGACCCCGGGCATCTTCATCGTCTACTTCGCCCTCACGAGGCAGTGGGCGGCGGCGGTACGGGCTGGCGTGACGGCGACCGCCTGCGCAGCCCTGGCCTTCGTCGTCGCCCCGGGGCCTTCCCGTGCGTTCTGGCTCCACCTGGTCTTCGAGGCGAATCGCCCGGGGAGCCCGACCTACTTCAGCAATCAATCGCTGCGCGGGGCACTCGAGCGGATGCACGCCGTGTGGCTGTGGGTCCCGCTCGCGCTCATCCTTGGCTGCGCTGGGGTCTGGCGGGCGACCCGTGCCCACCGTGCTGGCGCCGAGGTCACCGCGGTCGCCCTGGTCGGGCTCACCGCGCTGGTCGTCTCACCGATCTCCTGGCAGCACCACGCGGTGTGGATCGTGCCCGCGGCCGCGGCGCTCGTCGTGTGGGCGACCACCCTGA
>DASXNO010000250.1:0-6048 GCA_036495025.1 Actinomycetota bacterium
CTGTTCCTCACGACCTCGCCGGCCCTGTTCGGCGGGGCACCGCCGGCGGTCGGCATGACGGGGCGACTTTCGCCGGCCGGTGCGCCACGGGCCCGAGCGGCTCTGCTGAGCCTCCGCCGGGAGGGGTCACCTGTTTGCCCGCTACAGGCTGGAGAAGCCTCCGTCGCCCGACGATCCCTTCCCGCCATCCGAGCGCTGATGCCGTCCCCGTGACGGCCTCCCCAGGAGGTACCCGACGACGCCACCCAGGATGCTGCAGATGACGATGACCCAGATCAGGCGGAAATGACCTTGCGTGAGGATGAAATCCACGCTGACCCGCTGCGAGTTGCGGATCACGAAGACGACGAGGGCCACGAGCACGAGCGCCGCGACGATGGCCTTGGCGCCCCGCCTCGACTCCGGCGAGGCGGACGATCCGGGCGAGGGTCCAGGGATCGGGTTGCTACCGGACGCCGGCGTGCTGCGCCGGGGGTCGGGCCAGCCTGTGCTCATGGGGGAAGTCTAGACCGCGGCTTGTCGCGTGGGGCCGTCACATCCGCAGGGCCGGCGGTGCTGGCAGAGTGGTGATGTGCCCGCTATGAGCAACTCCCGTCGCTGGGCGGCGCTCCTTGGTGCCGTGGCAATGGTCTGGGCGATGGCGGTGCCACCGGCCGTCGCTGCCTCGCGGGGATACCGCACCGAGGACCACATGATCGACGTCGTCGACGGTCCGGCTGGAGACACCCACGTCGCCATCGATGCCACCCTCTACATCCCGTCCGGTGCCGACGCCGGCCACCCTGCCCCCGCCATCATCGGTGCCCACGGTTTCGGCCAGGACAAGCACGCCCTCGCCGGCGAGGCCGCCTTCCTGGCCCGACGGGGTTATGTGGTCCTCCTCTACTCCGCGCGCGGATTCGGCAACTCGACCGGAAAGATCGGTCTGGACTCGCCGGACTACGAGGTCAAGGACGTGCGCCAGCTTGTCGACTGGCTCGGCGCCCGGCCGGAGGTCCGCCGGGATGCCGCCGGCCCCCTCGTCGGCATGTTCGGCGAGTCCTACGGCGGCGGGATGGCCCTGATGGCGGCCGCCTACGACCCGCGCATCCGGGTGATCGTGCCGATCGTGACCTGGAACTCGCTGGTGAGGAGCTTCCTCCCGAACGACGTCTCGCCCTCGGCCCCCCAGCCGGGTGTGTTCAAGCAGGCGTGGGCCAGCGTCTTCCTCGGGGGAGCTTCCCTCGCCTCGTTGCAGGGCGACCTGCCCGCATCGCCCAGCCCGTGCCCCGCCTTCGTCGACGCGGTCTGCGCCGCCTACGTCGCCACGGCCGAGGCCGGGCAGGCGCCGCCGGAGGCCCTGGCGATCATGGCCGCCTCGAGCCCCTCGAGCGTGATCTCCCGCATCAAGGTCCCCACGCTGCTGGTGCAGGGGGAGTCCGACACCCTCTTCGACCTGAGCGAGGCGGCGGCCAGCCGGGCGGCTATTGCCGCCAACGGGGCGCCGGTCAAGACGGTGTGGATCCCTGGCGGCCACAGCGCCCTGCCCGCCCTCAACGCCGGGTCCACCGCCCAGCGCATCGAGTCCCTGGCGGGCGCCTGGTTCGACCGGTGGCTGAAGGCGGATGCCTCGGTGAGCACCGGGCCGGCGTTCGAGTGGTACGACGCAGCGACCAAGCACTACGTCGCCGGGGCCACTGTGGGAGCTGGGGGTCCCCCGGCCTCCCGGACTCTCTTCCTGTCGTCGGACGGGCGGCTCACCGACCAGGCCAGCTCCGCCCGGCCCGGCGTCCTCCCCTTCCTCAATCCCGCCGGCGGTCAGCCCGCCGCGCTCAGCCAGGACCCGACGGGCGGCTTCTTCTCGGGCCTGCCCCCCCTCGACATCCCCGGCCAGAATGCCTCCTTCGAGACCGCTCCGCTGACCAGGGCCGTGCAGGTGGTGGGGTCGCCCCACCTCCGGCTCCGGCTGTCGTCGAGCACCTCCGAGCTGGTGGCGTTCGTCAAGGTGGAGGACATCGCCACGGATGCCACCGTCACCCTGCCGGGCGGCCTCGTCGGCGCCATCCGCCTGACGGGCCTGACGCCAGGGGTGCCGGCGGACGTCGACGTAACCCTGCCTGCCGTCGCGCATCTGTTCGGGGCTGGCGACCGCATCCGGCTCGTGCTGGCCGCCACCGATTCCGCCTACGCCAACCAGCGAACCGCCGGCATCTACGGCGTCACGCTCGATCCGGCAGCCGGTCTCGGCCTCAGCCTTCCCACGGCTGCGGTCCCGGCCGGCGGGAGCCACATGACCGCCTTCGCCGTCGTGGCGGTGGTCGTGCTCGCCGGTGCCGCCGTCCTGGTGCTCACCCGCCGCCGGCCAGCCGCGGTGCCGCCTGGCGCCGTCGTCGGGTCTGCCGGCGTCGACGCGGTCACGATCTCCGGCTTGAGCAAGCGGTTCCGGGGCGGCTTCGTCGCCGTGGACGACCTCTCCCTCTCCATAGGAACGGGCCAGGTGTTCGGCCTCCTCGGTCCCAACGGTGCCGGCAAGACCACGACGATCCGTATGCTGATCGGCCTCGTCTACCCGACGGCCGGCTCCGCGGCGATCTTCGGCCAGACGATGCGCCCCGGTCACCCGGTGCTCTCCCGGGTCGGCACCCTGGTGGAGGGCCCGCGGTTCGTTCCGCACCTGTCCGGTATCGACAACCTACGCCTGTACTGGCGGGCCGGGGGGCAGCCCCTGTCGGAGGCCCACATGGAAGAGGCCCTCGCCGTCGCCGAGCTCGGCGACGCGGTCAACCGCCCGGTGAAGACCTACTCGCAGGGGATGCGCCAGCGCCTCGGCATCGCCCAGGCGCTCCTTGGCCGGCCGGAGCTGCTCATCCTCGATGAGCCCACCAACGGTCTCGACCCGCAACAGATGTACGAGATGCGCCAGCTCATCCGAAGCCTCGCCCAGCGCGGGATCACCGTGCTCCTCTCGAGCCACCTCCTCGGCGAGGTCGAGCAGGTCTGCACCCACGCCGCGATCATGGACCGCGGCCGCCTGGTGGCGGCCGGTACGGTGGCCGAGCTCGTGGGGTCCTCGCCGACGGTCTACGTCGAGGTCGACGACGCCGAGGCCGCCACCCGGGCGCTCCGCCCTCTCGCCGGCGCGGGTGGGGTGAAGACCGAGGGGACCGGCCTCGTCGTCGATCTCGACGGTTCCCGGCCGGCCGACGTTGCGGCCGCCCTCGTCGCCGCGGGCATCGGGCTCCAGGCCATGACGCCGCGCCGGCGCCTCGAGGACGTCTTCCTTGGCCTGATCGAGGACGAGCGCGGGCAGAAGAGCCCCGAGGCGCCCCTCAAGGCGCCGGATGAGAATTCCGACACCTCCATCCCGTCGGAGGTCCCGTAGGGATGGTCGTCGAGCTCATCAAGCAGGTCCGCCGGCTCCGCACGAGGCTGGGCCTCGGCGCCATGGTTGGCCTGCCCGCACTCCTCGCCCTGGTCTTCTGGCTCGGCCGCGGCCAGGCGGGGGAACGGGGGGCACCGCAGGACATCTTCGCCCTGGCCTCCCAGTCGGGCCTGAATTTCGCGGCAGCGTCCCTGGAGGCGATGGGGAGGTTCTTTCTCGTCGTCGTCGTGGCGCTCTTCGCCGGGGAACCCGTGGCGGGGGAGGCGAACTGGGGCACGCTGCGCTACCTGCTCGTCCGGCCCGTCCCCCGGCCCCGCCTGCTGCGGGACAAGCTCGTGGTCTCGATGCTGCTCGGCACGGTCGCCATCCTGCTCGTGCCCCTCGCCGGCCTGGCGGCGGGCACGATCGCATTCGGCTGGGGGCGCCTCCAGATCCCCTTCGGCTCGCTCGGGACCGGCGCCGCGCTGAGCAAGCTCGCGATCGGCACGGCGTACGAGGCGGCCAGCCTCAGCGCGATCGCCGCGCTTGCCTTCATGCTGTCGACGATGACGTCGTCGCCGGCCGGTCCGGTGTCGGTGGCGGTCGGCGCCGCGATCGTGTCGCAGATCCTCGATGCCATTCCGTCGCTCGGCAACGTCGCCAAGTGGCTGCCGACCCACTACTGGGGGGCCTGGACGCAGATCCTCGCCCGCCCTCCCCAGA
The DNA here is from genome assembly GCA_036495025.1 of Actinomycetota bacterium. Taxonomy (GTDB): domain Bacteria; phylum Actinomycetota; class CADDZG01; order JAHWKV01; family JAOPZY01; genus JAOPZY01. Next base: position 4,064 of record DASXNO010000250.1, read on the forward strand.
GCGGCGACATGCTGCGAGGGGTCCTCGGGCAGCTCCCCTACGTCGCCGTGTTCTGTGTGGTCGCCTGGGCCTGGTTCCAGCGCAAGGACATCCTTTCCTGAACCACCGTCCAAAAAGGACTTGCCTCCGAGGGCCGCGTCCCCTATAGTTTGTTTAGAACTACCCAGGCGCCCCTCAAGGCGCGCAACGAACATCCCAGGCGCCCCTCAAGGCGCCGAATGAACTGAGGCTTAGCAAACAGGTGCCAGACCGCAAGGACCTGCCGGCGACGACGTACGCCATCCTGGGCCTCCTCACCTGGGGGGAGATGTCCGGCTACGACCTCGGCAAGCTCATCGAGGGCAGCATCGCCCACTTCTTCTTCAAGCCGGCCAAGAGCCAGATCTACGCCGAGTTGCGGCGGCTGGTGGCGGAGGGCTTTGCCACCGAGCGGCAGGTCGCTCAGGACTCCCGGCCCGACAAGCGGCTCTACGCGGTGACGCCGCAGGGGCACCTGGCCCTGCGGCGCTGGCTGGATGGTTCCGACGCGGGCCCGGAGGTCTTCCGCAGCCCCCTGTGCCTCAAGGTTTTCCTCGGTGGGCAGATGGACCGCGAGACGCTTGCCGCCCAGGTCAAGGAGGCGTTGCGGCAGGCCGAGGAATCGCTTGGGGCGTTCGAGGAGAGCGAGCGCGAGATCGCCGGCCGCCCCGAGTTCTTCTATCCCAACTTCGTGCTGCAGCGGGGGATCGCCCACGAGCGGGCAACGATCCGCTGGGCGTCGGATGTCCTGAAGGCCCTGGAACAAGAGGGTGTGAACGCGAGCAGAGAGGGAGCGTGATGGGCGTACTTGCAGTGGACCGTGCCGGGACGAGCGAAGCGTTGCGGGACGTCGCAGAGAAGCTTGCGGACATGATCCGGCCGCTGCCGGACACGGCAATCCCCATTCCCGGCGCCGACTGGACGGTGGGGGAGACGGCCAACCATGTCGCCATGGCCGGCCAGCTCTTTGTCGACCTGGCCGGCGGCATCCCCCGGGTGCATGGCGACATGACCAGGGAGGGCCTGGCCGCCGCCAACGCCGAGTGGCTCGCGCGGGACCCCGAGCGGAGGGCCGACCGGCTGGCGGATGCGATCGTGAGCAGCACGCAGACCTTCCTCGACACCGTCGAGGGCCGGCCGGCCACCGAGCTCGTGGTGGCGCCCGCCGGGAAGATGGACATGGAAACCCTCGTCAGCTACGCGCTGACCCACACGCTCATGCATGCCATCGGCATCGCCCGGGCGCTCCGCAAGCCGCTCCCGGTCACGAGGGCGCACGTCAATCTCATGATGCCCTTCCTTGCCGTGGGCATGGAAAGCTTCGTGCGGAAGGAGAAGACGAAGGACCTCACCGCCTGCTTCCTGCTGCACCTTCGGGGCGGCCCGCAGGTCGCCGTGACCTTCGACAAGGGCGTCCTGCGTCTCGACACCAACCCGCCACGGCGGGTGGACTGCCACATCGTGGCGGAGCCGGTCGCGCTCTTCCTTGTCGCCATGGGCCTGAAGAAGCAATGGGGCCCCATCGCCACCGGCAAGCTGATGACGTGGGGGACCAAGCCCTGGCTGGCCCTGCAGTTCGTCAGCTTCTTCGCAACGCCATGACGCCGGCAGGCGCCGAGCGCCGGTTCGCCAAGGCCCTGGTCTTCACCCCCCATCCCGACGACGCCGAGCTGTCCGGCGGGGCCACGATGGCGAAATGGGCGTCGGAGGGGACCGAGGTGATCCTCTGCGTCGTGACCAACGGGGCGATGGGGTCGAATGACCCCTCGGTCGGCCGCGAGGAGCTCATCGCCACGAGGGAGGCGGAGCAGCGAGCCGCCGCCGAGATCCTCGGCGTCTCGGAGGTGGTCTTCCTCGGCTACGAGGACGGCTACGTCGAGGACAGCCACGAGCTGCGGCGGGACATGATCCGGGAGATCCGCCGGCACCGGCCGGACGTCGTCGTCGGACCGGACCCGTCGATGTTC
>DASXNO010000251.1:0-4408 GCA_036495025.1 Actinomycetota bacterium
CTCGGGCGGCCTCATCGAGATGCATTTCCACTTCTTTGTGGTGATCGGCCTCATGACCCTGTACCAGGACTGGCAGCCGTTCCTGCTTGCCATCGCCTTCGTCGTCGTCCACCACGGCGTCATGGGGACCCTGTACCCCACCTCGGTCTACGACCACGCGAGCGCCGTGCAGCACCCGTGGTTGTGGGCCCTCATCCACGCCGGCTTCGTGCTGGCTTCGAGCGGAACCTTCCTGGCGGCCTGGAAGCTGAACGAGCGGGCCAGATCGGCCGAGCAGGAGTCGCATCACCGTCTCGAGGCCAGTGAAGAGCGCTACCGCTCCGTTGTGAACTCCTGCCGGGAGGTTGTCTTCCAGACGGATCGCCGGGGATGCTGGACCTTCCTCAGCCCGGCCTGGACGGCCATCACCGGCGAGCCGGTCGTCGAGCGTCTCGGCCGCCAGGCCGTGGAATCGGTGCATCCCGACGACCGGGCACGGGTGGCCGGCGCCGCACGAGAGGATGGCGAGCTCGAGTACCGCCTGGTGACTCCCGACGGCGCGGCGCGCACGGTCGAGACCCGCTGGCGAAGCCTGGCTGATACCGAGGGGCGCTTCGCCGGCACGTCGGGGACGATCCACGACGTCACGGACCGGCGCCGGCTTGAGGCCGATCTGACCCAGGCCCAACGCCTGGAATCGGTGGGCCGGCTCGCGGCGGGCATCGCGCATGAGATCAACACCCCCGTGCAGTACGTGGGGGACAACGTCCAGTTCCTGGGTCATTCGCTCGGCTCCCTCATGGAGCTGCTCGGCGACTACCGGGCGGTGCTGGGGGAGAGCGAGAGCCTGATCCCCGAAGCGTCCGGCCGGCTCCTTGCCGACCGGGAGCAGGCGGTCGACATTGCCTATCTCGAGGCGGAGATGCCCGATGCCGTCCGGGGCGCACTCGACGGTATCCAGCGCGTGACCTCCATCGTCCGCGCCATGCGGCGGTTCGGGTACACGGAGTCGGAGCGCGGCCCGCTGGATCTGAACGAGCTGGTGACCAACACGCTGACCGTCGCCAAGGGCGAGTACCGGCACCTCGCCGAGGTGGAGACGGATTTCGGCGACCTCCCACCGGTGGAGGGCTATCGGGGCGAGCTCGGCCAGGTGTTCCTCAATCTCATCGTCAACGCCGCCCATGCCATCGCCGATCGGGACGCCGGGGAGCCCGGCCGCATCCGCGTTCGTACCTGGAGCGAGCAGGGCGCCGCCCTCGTCGCGGTCGAAGACAACGGATGCGGCATCCCCAGCGAGGTGGAAGACAAGATCTTCGACCAGTTCTTCACGACCAAGGAGGTCGGCAGGGGCACCGGGCAGGGTCTCGCCCTTGCCCGGGCGATCGTGGTGAACAAGCACGGTGGCCAACTCACGTTCACCTCCCGGGCGGGCAGGGGGGCGACCTTCTTCGTTCGTCTCCCGGTTGCAGAGCTCGATCGGGCGGCAGAGAGCCTCCCGGCCTGAAGCGTTCGTCCGGCCGGACGGCCCTGCGCCAGCGGGGCCATGAGGACGCAGCGGAGAGTGGCGTGTGGTTCAGGCTTGCCGGTAGGATCGCCGGCAATCGTGAGCCAACCACGACGACACCGCGTGGCCTGCATCGTCGACAATTTCGGATACGGTCCCGCCTGTGGCCTCCTCGACTCCATAGAGTCGGCCGCTGACAGCTACGACTGGCACTTCTTCAGCACGGGACAGGCGCTCTCTCTGCTTGCGAGGTGCATGCCCCGGGCATCCCGCACGGACTTGAATCCCCGGGATCGAGGGGTGTGGGGCCACCTTCTGGACTCCCTGGCTCCCGAGCCCGACCCGATTGTCGTCGTTTCCTACCCTCCTCTTGTCGCGTTTCTTCTCCAGCATGGGCGCACGGTTGTGCACATCGATCAACTCGCCTGGATGTGGGAGGCGGATGAGCGTCTCCCCGAGCTGGCTCCCGCAGCAACGAGGGGGCTCAGGCAAGTGGTCCAGTGGTACTTCGGCGCATCGCCAGTCCATGACTACTGCGGCACTGAGGTGCGGCCGATACTCCCGCTCGACATCAGCGAGATTCCCTGTCGCTGCCCCGACCCCTCGCGAGTTCTTCTGGCATTCGGGGGCATGGCGGTCGCGGGTGTCTCGGACGGGTCAGACCCGTACGCTGCCTGGATGACCGATCGGGTCATGAAGGCTCTGGATCAGACACTGAACGATGCCCGCATCGTTGTTGTCGGCGGCAGCCCCACCTTCATTGCCGCAGCGCGCCACCGCTACCCGGGAGTGACGTTCTTGGCGGGTTTGGCTCGCCGCGAGTACCTGGCCTTACTTGCGGCATCGGGACACCAGATTCTCACCCCGGGCCTGGCCTCGATCTACGAGGCGGATGCGCTTCGGCTGGCACCTTTGTTTCTCCCCGGGTCGCACAAGAGCATGGTGCTGCAGAGCGCCGACCTCGTGGCCCGCGGCTACGCAAGAACCGGTGAATGGGGATGGCAGCGGTCCCTTGTGGCAGCAATTCGCCATGAACCCGAGGAGCAGATCCTTGTTGAGCTTGCCCGGGAGATACGGGCGTCGCTGCGTGATCCCTCTGCTGCGTCAGCCCTGGTCGAACGAGTCTCGGACTACCTCCTGGAGGACCCAGGCCCTCCGCTGAAGCTCAACGTGCCGAAGGGGTTGCCAACCTCCCAGGCGACCGTAGAACTCATGCTGAGCTTGTCGTCGATCGTTGCCGGGTGATCCAGAGCAGCCGGCTGAACGTCACGGCAAGGAAGAGTTCCATCAGGACGATGACCACCCACCGAGGCACGTCGAGGCGGGTGGTGCCCAGGGGGATCATCGCCGCAGCGACGCCGAGCACGACGCCCGTAGCGATCACGGCGCAGGTGAGCAGGATGCGCGCCCGCATCCCGGGACGCGGCGGCAGGACGACCTCCGGATCCGGGGCGGGCGCTTCGGGATGGGCTGCGTAGTAGGCGACCGCTGCCCTGCCGAGCTGTCTGGTGGCCCGGCCGTTGGCGGCTGCCCAGGCCGGGACGCCGACGAAGGGCACCAGGTAGCTGGCGAGGGTGGCCGCCGAGATCACCATCCCCCACGGGCCGCCGCGGCGGACCTTCTGGACGCGCATGCCCACCATCTGGGGCATCTGGCGGGCGGTCTGCAGGACCGTGGTCCGGATGCTGAACCCGTGATGATCGGGGGAGGCCGCCGCGGTGCCGGCTTGGCGCACGGCCGCCGCCGCCGTCTCCATGTCGGCGTACCGGCCCTGGAAGACCAACAGCTCCGCCGCCCGGGCAGCATGAGCAGGCTCCCGCCCGTAGAGGGCGGCAATGCGCAGCACCAGCAGCAGCTGATGGCAGTAGATCATGGCCATCGCCGATGGCATGCCGACGTAGAACGAGGAGCCGATGACGGCTCCGTCCCGGCGGGCCAGCGAGGTTGCCCTCCGGATCAGGCGCTGCGTCGCCCGCTCAACGGGGACCCCGGCGTTGTCGGCGGCAGTGACGTTCGGGCCGAGCTGGGCCAGCACCCGGAGCAGCACCAGCTCCGAGGCGTGGTGCGGATCCGCTCGCAGGGCCTGCAGCAACGTCGGGCTCGCTCCCGTCCCCACAGAACCCTCCTTGCCTGACTGCCAGCGTGAACCGCCGGGTAGACAACATCGTGACGGTTGGCCGCGCCTGGCGGTTGACGAGAGGAGGTTCCCATGCCGAAGGAAGACCTGAACGACCTCCCGGGGACGATCCAGCGCTCGCCCCGGAAGGCCCAGGAGACCTATGCCAAGACGCTCGAGTCGGCCCACGAGGAGTATGGCGGTGATGAGGAGCGAGCTCATCGCACCGCCTACGCCTCGCTCAAGCACTCGTTCGAAAAGGTCGGCGACCACTGGGAACCAAAGGATCACCGGGGACCGTCGGACCCCCAGGCCAGGGGTGGCCGGGACACGAACCGTGAGACCGCCGGCGGCGTCGACGTCGAGGGGCACTCGAAGGAGGAGCTCCTCGAGCGGGCGCGGCGCCTCGGGATCCGAGGGCGCTCTTCGATGACCAAGATGGAACTGGGCCAGGCGATCGCCCGCAAGCAGGGGTAGGGCCGGGCCGGGAGCCCGAGTGATGCGACAGGTGGCGGGTTGGAGCCAGCTTTTGTCTCTGCGGGCGACCCCGGAATCCCTGTTAAGCTTGGGCGGCGGGGCGGCAGTCCGGGGTGTAGTTGTTGCAAACTCACGTGGCTTCTTGACGGGATAGCATCCATGCACGAAGGACGGCAGCATTTCCGCAACCAGCTCCGGAATCTCGAGGACGAGATTCAGGCGATGGCCACGGCCGCCGAACGCCTCTTCGAGCTCTCCGTGCGGAACCTCTCCGTGCAGGATCCGGCGCTGTACCAGATGATCCTTGCTGGGGATGACGAGGTCGACGC
>DASXNO010000252.1:0-3828 GCA_036495025.1 Actinomycetota bacterium
GTCTCCTTGTCTGACGTGTTTGTCAATTCGGGAACCGACCGAGGCTGCGCAGTCTCAGTACCACGACAATGCGGCAGGGCCGGCCGGGCGTCAGCACCGCTGGCGCCCAACCAGACCCCCTGCCAGCAGGAATACGGGGGGTGGGGTTCTCTGCTTGCTTTACCGCGTGGAGCGCTCTAAAGCGAGCAACGTCCGCATGCCCCCGGGGGGCCACCAAGGCGGTACGTGGAGGTTGGTCCTCGTGGCCGTTCTCCGAGATTTCATGTGTTGGTAACCGGGGCGCAATCAAGGGCACCTAGGCTGCTGACAGAGGATCTTGGAAAAGCCTGCCCAAGCAGGTTCCCGGATGGGGTACACGGGATGGGGTACACGGGCGGCCGGGACGGGTTGCCCGGGGGGTGACCAAAAGGAGGACGCGATATGGTCCAGCGATCCCAGGTTCGGAGGAGCCCCCAGGCGGGGACAGAAGGCGTCGTTGCGCCCGAGGGTCCCCTCGTGACAGCAGGCTTCCATCCGCTCGCCGACTTCGCGACCTTCGGTCCCAACGAGGTCGAGATGCTCCACGAGGCCGGCACGGATCTCGAGGTGTTCACCAAGGCCATCGCCGAGTCGGTCTGCGACTACCTCGCCGCGCGCCTTCCCCGGCTCGGGATCAGCGGGGCGAGCGTCGACCAGGACATCGTCGAGGAATGGTTGAGCCGCAGCTCCATCGGGCCCTTCAACGGGGACTTCGCCGGCTATCTTCGGGGCGTCACCCACGTCGGGGGGGGGACAACCTTCCCCGGGGTGAGCGTCTCGCTGCCGCCCCAGATGGTCATCGGCCTCGTCGCCTGGCTGCAGGGGGAGATCCTCATCCACCTCGGTGACGTGAGCGACACGATCACGCTGTCGGGGGTGGGCGGAATCTGGATGGATCAACTGATGCTCCAGTTGGGCGTCATGCTCGAGCCGGTCCTCGGCTCGCGCAGCGCCCCCCAGGACGACGGCGGCCGCCACAACACCGAGGTGCATCCCTACGCCGACCTCGCCGGTTTCGGCATGGCGGAGGGGCGTCTGCTGAGCGAAACGGGGGCGCTCCTGGAACCTGCGGGCAACGGGGTGATCTCCCTCGCCTACAGCTATCTTCTCAGCAGGCCCGAGTCTGCCGGCTACTTCCCGGACGTAGATCCGTACTGGATCAATGACAACTTCGGGGAGTACCTGCGGAAGGTCGTCAGCGCTCACGTCTGGGGCGGCGAGGATCCCCAGCGGGAGATTCCACCCCAGCTCACCATCGCCCTGATCGGATGGATGCAGATGCGAGTCATGACGGCGCTCAACACGGTCGCATTCGACGCCGCAGGGGCGGCGGCATTCGGCGAGCTCGGCGACCCGGGTCTCCTGGCGGACGTGGGCACGGCGTGGATGAAGATGCTCACCCTGCAGCTGGGCACGTTGATCGACCCTTACCTCAAGGACTCGGCCGCCTAGACGCACCGCAGGAGGTTGGTCTTTTCTCGCGCGCCCAGGCGCGCGTGCCGACCACTCTCGACCTCAGGGTAATGGGCTGGACGCGGACGACTCCCTGCTCAGGGCCCCGGGGAAGCAATGGGGATCGATCAGCACGCCAAGTTGCAGGGTCAGCATCGACATCCAGGCTCGGCCCACCCGGGCGATGACGGCGGGGTCACCGAACAGGCCGAAGATGGCCGACGCGCCGCCGTCGACAATGTTGATCGTGTTGATGGCCGTCATGACGCGCATCTCCACCCAGCCCATCAGCGCGATCGTCAACTGGGCAGGGATCCCCACATGCGGATACATGCCGCCGTTGCGGACGTGGGCGTTGGCCACGCGGCGCATGTAGGCGCCGAACTCCCCGTCGGCGTCGTAGGGATCCGAGGCGGTGCGCACCCACCAGGCCATCAACGTCTCCTTGCGCTGAGCCAGGTGGTGGGCATCCTGGAAGTACCCGGCCGACTCGGGCCGGCTGAGCAGGTAGGAATAGGCAAGGGAGACGACGCCGCTCGCCAGGGGGGCCAGCAGTGTCCCGGTCTCTTCCAGGATCCTGCCCTCTGCAGCGCCGAACCCCGCGAGATCGGCATAGGGATGCAGCGCAGGCTTGTCGGCGGCGCTCGTGTAGTCTCGGGGGCCGGTCGGCTCGTACAGCAGGGGCTCCAGCATGATCCCGAGCTGGAGCATGAGCTGGTCCATCCAGATGCCCCCCAGGCCCGACAGCGTGATGGTGTCCGTGACGTCGCCGAGGGCCAGCAGGATCTGACCCTGCACCACGGCCATGGCGGCGACGATCATCTGAGCCGGCATCGGGACGCTCACTCCGGGGAAGGTTGCCCCACCCTCGATATGCGTGAGCCTCCGCAGGAAATCAGCGAAGTCGGCATCGAACGGACCGGTGCTGCTGCGGGCAAGCCAGGTCGCCATCGCCTCCCGGCTCACGCCCCCTCCGACGCCGGCGGCGGCGAGACGGGGCGACAGTTGATCGACGATGGCGCCCGCGACGGCGTGGGTGTACGGCAGCCTGCGGGAGGAGCAGTCCCGGAGCATCTCGGCTTCACCATCCCCGAAGTCGGCGAAATCGGCGAGAGGATGGAATGCTGGAGTGACGAGCGGCCTGCCGTGCGTTCGTTGCATCGTCACTCCCGAATCCCGGCTCGCCGGATCACATGCAACGCTCCTCCCGGGACCGCTGGTCGACATCGCAGGCCGCGGCAGCCAGGCCGCCCCAGACCAGACTGATCCTACGGCCTCGCTGTTTCCGTCGTGTTACCCACGCATAAACGGCTGGTGTCGGTGTCATTGCGGCGCGTATGCCGCTTCATGGCATGCTGGCGGCATGCACGAAGCAAGCGAACGGTACGCCCACGGGCATCACGAAAGTGTGGTGCGGTCGCATCGGTGGCGCACCGCGGCCAACTCCGCGGCCTACCTGCTCGACCGCCTTGTTCCAGCGGTCGACGTGCTCGACGTCGGCTGCGGTCCCGGGACGATCACCACCGACTTCGCGCGCAGGGTGGCGCCGGGTCGGGTGGTCGGTGTCGATCTCGCGAGCGAAACGATCGCGGAGGCCCGCCACAGGGCGGAGGGACTCGACAACATCGAGTTCCGGGTCGCAGACGCCCACCGGCTCCCCGTGCCGGACGCCGCCTTCGACATCGTCCACGCGCATCAGATGCTCCACCATCTCCCGGACCCCGTCGCGGCGCTCGTGGAGATGCGGCGAGCCTGCCGGCCGGGCGGCGTCGTGGCTGCTCGCGACACCGACTACCTTGCCGGCGCCTGCTACCCGCAGGATCCGGCCCTGGACCGCTGGCGCGAGGTCCAGGTCGAGGTCCTGCGCGCTCATGGCGGCCATGCCGACGCCGGTCGGCGGCTGCTCGGATGGGCGCTCCACGCTGGATTCTCCGACGTCGTGCCCTCGGCCTCGGTGTGGTGCTTTGCGACGCCGGAGGACCGCGAGTGGTGGGGTGGCATGTGGGCCGAGCGCATTGTGGCCTCGGCGATCGCCGAGGATGCGGTGGCCGGGGGGCTGGCATCCAGGGCCGACCTGGAGGAGATCGCGGAGGCCTGGCGCCGCTGGGCGGCCACGGGTGACGGCTGGTTCGTGGTCGTCCATGGCGAGGTGATCTGCACGCCGTAACTTGGGCGGAGAGCTGACCGAAGCGAGGTAAAGATCACGCGTATACGCGGCATTTTTACCTCGCTTGTGCGTCGGACAGGATCCGGTGTTCCGCCCACAACGCCCGGTAGGATCCCTGTTGCCGTGACCCGACGATCCCTGTGGTGGCATCCGTCACGCTGCCTTGTGGCGGCACTCCTGCTCGCGGCGTG
>DASXNO010000253.1:0-3424 GCA_036495025.1 Actinomycetota bacterium
ATCGGGCGGACTCTGGTGGTCATGGCGGTTCCCCTGGCCGGCGGCCGTCCGACCCTCGAAGTGCAGGAAGAAATACTCGGGGAAGCATAACAGAACACGTGTTCGCCAGTCCAGGCGTTCTTTCACCCTGTAGTGCTCGCAATCTCTCGAGCAGTTGCGTACCCCTGCGCTCGGCTGACCTGCGGTGTAGAGAAGCGTCGCTGGGCCAGTATGGGCCCTCTTACCCGGCCCCTTGAGGGGGCCTCGGGCCCCCGGATCAGTGGAAGGCTTTGATCTCCGCTATCGAAGCCTGGTAGCCATTCGGTCCCGAGACCAGCTTGGTGATCCACACCATCCAGTACCGGTGCGAGCCCAGGGCACTCACGTCGAAGCTCTGCTGCGCGCCGACCGTGGCCGACGGCCCGGGGGCGCTCCAGTTCTGGCCGTCGTCCGAGGTCTCGATCGCCGCCGTCCAGCCGGGGAGAGCGGTGTCGACCTCGATGCGCTTCAGTGCCACCGGCTGGCCGGCGTCCCCATAGAGGCCGACGGCGTCCCGGAGCCCGCCGAACACCGGCGTCGGGTACCACTGCGTGCTCCACGACGTTGCGGGGTTGCCATCGAAGGCGAGTGGCACCTGGTCCTGGTGCTCATACGGATCCCCCGCCGGCGGGTTGGGTTTGAGGGTGCCCCCGCCGTGCAGCGGCACCTGGCTCACCGCCGGACTCGGCGGCGGCGCAGCGGTGCTGCCCCCGCCGCCACCAATGATCGAGACCTTGCCCGAGAGCTGCAGCACGCCGATGACGACGGCGATCGCAACGAGCACCAGCAGCACGACCGGGGCCAGCCAGCGACCCTCGCTGCGCACGAAGGAGGTCGTGTCGCCGGGGGCGGGCGGATGCGGTGGACGGGGTGGATGGGGCGTCGAAAGGTTCCTCGCGGGCAGCGGAGGGGCGGGGGCCGGGGAGACGGCCGCCCGGCCCGGCCGGGACTGCGCCACCGACCGGAGGACAAGCCCCAGCTCGGCTGCGTCGGCGAAACGTTCCGTGGGATTCGGCGACAGCGCCCGCGCCACCGCGGCGTCGAGGTCGCGGGGGACCTCGGGGCGGAAGTCGCGGGGATGCGCCGGGGGGCGAAGCCTCCCGGCGCCGGCGCCCAGGTCCATCGCCATCCTCGGCGACCGCCCGGTCAGGGCCTTGAAGAGCACGACGCCCAGGGCGTACAGATCGGCGACGGAGTTGGGCTCGCCGCCCTCCAGCACCTCCGGGGCCAGGAAGGAGAGCGTGCCGAGCAGCGCCCCCGTGGCCGTCAGGTCCCCGCCGAGGGCGGCGCCGGCGACCGCGAAGTCGGTGACCTTCACCTGGCCGGACTCCGAGATCAGGATGTTGTCCGGCTTCAGGTCGCGGTGGACGATGCCCACCCGGTGAGCATGGGCGAGCGCCGTGCAGACCTCTGCGCCGATCGCCGAGACCTCCGCGGGTGGGAGGGGACCGTGCGCGAGACGCCTGGCCAGCGACCCACCGGCGACGTACTCCATTACCACGTAGGGGGCCTCGTCGTGCTGGCCCGTGTCGTAGACAGACACGATGTTGGGATGGATGAGGGCGCCCGCCGCCAGCGCCTCCTTCCGGAAGCGGTCGCAGAAGACCTCGTTGGAGAGCAGATGGCGGTGGAGGATCTTGACGGCGACCGGCCGTTCCAAAACCTCGTCGACCGCCTGCCAGACGCCCGTCATCCCTCCGGCGCCAATCTCGGTTTCCAGCCGGTAACGGCCGGCGAGCCTGACGTCGATCACCGATTCAGTCTACCGGCGCACCGGCGGGGGGAGCCTGGAGCGCGATGCGCCGCCGGGCCATGCTCCGGGCCAGCGAGAGCAGGATGAAGGCTGCGGCCGCCGCCATCAGGGCCAGTGCGACGACGTTGTACGCGGTCGACCGGATCGAGAGCCTGCCGGTGGAGATCCTCGCCGGCGCCGAGGTGTCGGTCAGCAGGTCGACCTGGACGTGGAAACTCCCGGTGAAGTTGGCGGTCGCCTTCACCGGGACGGTCTGGGCTCCCGGCATCAGTTCCAGGGTCAGGCAGGTCGTCTGCGCCGGCAACGACGGGGTGTGGCACGGCAGGCCGTCCTTGAAGGCGAGCTTGTCCGACTCCAGGCCCACCTTGACCCAGACCTTGTAGGTCGTTCCGGAGGTGAGGGCGAGTGGGATGGTGGCGCGGCGGTTCGTCAGGACGATCAGCTGGTCCTTGGGCGCCCGGATCTTGGCGAACTCCCCCTTGACGCCGTCCGAGACCGAACGGGCCAGGGCCTTGCCCCGGTCCGGCGACGATCCCCGGCCCCACCACTGGGAGCCCTCCGCGACGAGCAGCCGCCGGTTGAGCTCGTCGACGATCGCCGCCGGCGGGCCGATCGCCGTGAAGTCGTCCAGGGAGCTCCGAGCCGCCCGCAGCAGCTCGAAGTAGTCCCGGCCCGGCGACTGGGGGAGCGCATCGCTCACGTTCTGCACCACCAGCCGGGGCGGCGGGTCGGAGGCATCCCCGACGACGACGTCGGGGGCCGTGCCCGTCATCCAGGGGGACCCGCCCGTCGGGGTCAGCGCGTCCAGGACGCCGTTGACGACCTGGGGATCGGGGTTCCAGTCCGAGGGTGCGAGGACCGCAATCGAGCGGGTGTGGGCCGGCTGCTCGAGGAGGATGGTGGCGGACTCGGCAAAGAATCGCTGGCGGACCTGCAGCGCGCTCAGCCCGGGTAGGCTCCCGAGACGGGAGGAGAGGACGTCATCCACCACCAGCGCCCCGAGCGAGCTCGAGGTGTCCTGGGTCTTCTGCCGGGAGACGGGCGGAAGGCTCTTCAGCACGACGTCCGCCCCCGGCGTGAGCAGGGGCGGCGTGATGGACTGCAGCGACGACGGGGACACCACGACGTTGTGGATACCCAACGCGTCGAGCTGACTCATCGTTGCCTCGTCGAGCATGCCGCCGGAGGGGAGCAACCAGCCGGCGAGGGGGTCGAAGCCGAGCACCGCCTTGACCTGTGCCCGCCCGGTCACCACCTGCGTCGTGACGTCGCCGCTCAGCCCGTTGCTGATCAGGGCGGGCAGCGGCGCGCCGGAATAGGGCGAGGCCAGCAGCCGGACCCCGGGCCGTGCCGCGAGGCTCCTCAGGCGCAGGATCGTCGCGGCGGCGGCCTGCGGTGCCGGGTCGGTTGGGCCGACGGCCTGGTTGCCCGAGGGGGTGAGCCGCGTGAACCCGGCGGGCGACGCCATGAGGGTCAGGTCGTCGAGGAACTTGCCGGTTGGCGCCAAGGTGACCGTGACGTCGGCGTGCCGGGGATCTTCGAGCGCGCCGAGGATGCGGTTGATCCGGCCATCGCCGACGAGGGCCTGCTCCAGGGCCCGGTTCGTCTCCCGGCCCTGCGCATCGAAGGCGGTCGGAGCGTCGAGGGGGATCA
>DASXNO010000254.1:0-2976 GCA_036495025.1 Actinomycetota bacterium
GGCGGTGGCGGCCGGGCGCTCTTCCTCGGGAGCAAGCGGACGGCCCCCGGTTCCCGGACGCTGGGGCTCGCCCAGCTCGGCCCGGGCCCGGGCGAGGCCCTCCTTCAGGATCCGGAAGTCGCCGACCTCCTCGCCGGGGGCCAGCTCCTCCCTGGACGGCCGCTTCTGCAGCGGGGCGTCGGCGAGCAGCATCTCCTTGGTGAAGATGAGGGAGTCCCGGGAATCCGACGAGAGGTCGTAGGCGTGCGACATGACGAGCGCCTCGGTCGGGCAGGCCTCGACGCAGAGCCCACAGAAGATGCACCGGAGGTAGTTGATCTCGTAGACCTTGGCGTAGCGCTCCCCCGGCGAGTACCTGGCCTCGGGGGTGTTCTCGGCCCCGATGACCAGGATGGCGTCGGCCGGGCATGCGCCGGCGCAGAGCTCGCAGCCGATGCACTTCTCGAGGCCGTCCTCGTGGCGGTCGAGGACGTGGCGGCCCTTGAAGCGGGGGAACGGCTCCCGGCGCTGCTCGGGGTACTGGATCGTGATGGGCCGGCGCCAGAGGTGGCGCAGGGTGACCCACAGGCCTTTCCCGACGTTGGCAGTTGCGCGAAACGGCCCGAGCGGCTTCTCGGGGGGGCGCTCGTCGGGCATCAGACGCTCCCCGCCATCGCGAGGCCGGACACGACCAGCCAGGTCAGTGCGGCGGGGATCAGGACCCTCCAGCCCACCGCCATCAGCCGGTCGTAGCGGAGCCTGGGCAGGGTCGCCCGCAGCCAGACGAAGAGGAAGACGAAGAAGAAGACCTTGACGACGAACCACAGCAGCGGCCAGATCCAGCGGAGGACGGGCAGCTGGGGCGCGATGCCGTTCCATCCCCCCAGGAACAACAGCACGGCGAGCGCCGAGATCGTGACGACGTGGAGGTACTCCGCGAGGAAGAACATGGCGAATTTGATGCCCGAGTATTCCGTGTGGTACCCACCGACCAGCTCGGTGTCGGCCTCGGCGAGGTCGAACGGCGGCCGGTTCGTCTCGGCGACGCCGGCCAGCAGGAAGATCACGAATGCGGGCAGGTGGTAGAAGATGTACCAGTGGGGGATGAGCTTCCCCACCCCGCCGAGCGGACCCAGCCACGAGATCGAACCGATGACGCCCCGCTGGGTGGCGACGATGGTCCTGAGCGACAGGCTTCCGGCCGACATCACGACGGGGATCAGCGACAGGGACAGGGCGATCTCGTAGGAGATCATCTGGGCGCTGGAGCGGATCCCGCCGAGCAGCGGGTACTTCGACCCGCTCGACCATCCCGCCAGCACGACCCCGTACACCGCCAGCGACCCCATCGCCAGCACCCACAGCAGGCCGACGTTGAGGTCGGCGATCTCGAAGGTGACGTGATGGCCGAAGAGCACCACCGCCGTGCCGAAGGGGATCGAGGCGAAGGCGAGAAAGGCGGCGAGCATCGAGATGCCGGGCGCCAGGGCGAAGGTGGCGTGATCGGCGCCGAGCGGCGTCACCGGCTCCTTGAAGAACAGCTTCATCCCGTCCGCCAGGCTGGTCAGGAGGCCGAACGGGCCCCAGCGGTTGGGGCCGAGCCGGCTCTGCATGTGGGCGACCACCTTGCGCTCGAACCAGACGATGAACACCACGAGCATGCTGAGGACTACGAACACGATGAGGATCTTGGCGACGATCACCACCAGGTCGGCAAGGAACGCCGTGCTCATGGGGCCACCGTCACGTAGGCGGCGGCACCCGAGGACTCCATCAGGATGTTCGCCGCCATCCCGGGCTGGTCGAACAACACCGCCGCGGCCCCCCGCGGCGTGTCGGTCGAGGTCCGGAGCGGGACCCGCACCGAGGCACCGGCGGCCCCGTTCGCGGACGACACCGTCACCTCGCTGCCGGCGACGAGGCCCCGAGCGGCCGCCTCGTCGGGGTGCAGTTCCACAAAGGGGGCCGGCGTGACCACGCCGAGGTCCGGGGAGTGGGACACCATGGCCCCGTTGTCGTAGATCGCCCGGCTGGCGAGCAGGACGAGGGCACCGGGCGGAGCGTCCTCGTAGACGTGCAGCCTGGGGGTCGGCGGGAGGGTGGCGGGGTTCGGCCCGGCCGCCGCCTTGCCCGGCCAGACCCAGCCGCGGCGACGCGTCGCATCGACGGCACGCAGCTCCCAGCGCAGCGGCCACGAGGTGGTGAGCCGGCGGTCCGGCACGCTGAGCGACCCGTTCCCGGGGCGCTCCAGCGTCGGCGAGGTCTGGTACTGGGGAAGGGCGCCGCTCTCTCCTGCGGCGTGCCAGAGCTCGGGGGGCATGTCTGCGGGGCCGGCGACGGGCGCCCACGGATCGCCGAGCAGCTCCCAGCCGAACCCCTGGTGGGTCGGCACCGAGCGAGCGATCGCGGCGGCGATCTCGTTCGAGGAGGTCCAGGGCCTCGGCGTGCCCAGGCGGGCCGAGACGTCGAGGAGGACGTGCCAGTCGGCCCGGGCCCCCCCGGGGGCGGGCACGACCGGGTTCGTTTTCTGGATGCGGCGCTCGAGGTTCGTGTACGACCCCTCCTTCTCTGCGAACGCTGCGGCGGGGAGGATGACGTCGGCGGACAGGGCGGTCGCGGTGGGAAACAGCTCCGAGACCACCACGAAGGCGCCCGATCGCAGGGCCGCCTCCGCAAGGGCGGCGTCCGGTACGTCGCTCAGGACGTCGGCCCCCATGAGCCACAGGAACTTGATGCGACCGTCGACCGCCCCCCGCAGCATCTCCAGGGTCCCGAGCCCGGGCGGACCTGGCCGGTGGCCTCGGTCGAGGCCCGGGTAGACACCCATGTCGAGCGCGCCCTGCGAGTTGGCGTTCGGCACGCAGAGCAGCACGGTCGCCCGGCCCGACATCTCCAGGGAGCGGGCCCAGGTGGCGAGCTCGTCCCAGGCCGCGGGGCAGCGCCGGCCCGGAAACTGCTGGCCGACCGCGACGACCACCGGCTGCTGCGCCAGTGCAT
>DASXNO010000255.1:0-32533 GCA_036495025.1 Actinomycetota bacterium
CTCACCTTCGAACGTCAGCGGTCCGTCGAAGGGTGCGGCCTCGATCATCGTCAGGATGGTGGCGGGCCGGATGCCGATCTGGTCCAGATAGGCGAGCAACTCCTCGGAGATCTCCGAGATCTGTGCGACCGCCGCACACTCGCCCGAGGCCATCGCGTCGAGGGGCCGCAGCTCGCGGCGGTCGACGGGGCAGATGGGATGGCCGTGCGGGCAGTACTCGGGATACCCGAGGGCGGCCGCGAGGTGCTCTTCGACCCGGCTCGAGATGGCGTGCTCGAGGCGGTGGGCATCCCGGTGCACCTCGTGCCAGGGCATGCCGAGGATGTCGGTCAGCAGGCGCTCCACGAGGCGGTGCCGGCGCAGCACCATGTGGGCCAGCGGGCGCCCGTAGGTGGTCAGGTGGATCGCCCCGTCCTTGGCCCGCTCGAGGTACCCCTCCTCGGCCAGGCGCTTGAGCATCTCGCTCGCCGAGGGAAGCGAAACGCCCAGGGTCTGGGCAAGGACGGTGGCCGTGCAGCGCTGGCCGCCTTCCTCGAGCCGCTTGATCTGCTGAAGATAGTCCTCGACACCCCGCACTCCACCATCATAGGGTCCGGACCAGGAGCCCGAACAGGATCTGCCAGGCGACCGGAGAGAAGATCGCTGGTAAGGTGGGATCGGTTCAAGACCGACAGGGGGTCACATGTCCGAAGCATCACGCAGAAGCGTCGACCGGATCTTCGATCCCTCGTATGTGGACAACCTCACCACGCTGCCGGTCGAGGAATTGCGGAAAAAGAAGGGGGAGTGCGAGGCCCTGGAGGCCGAGGTCTCCTACGCCCGCCGCCTGATCCAGGGCAAGCTCGACATCCTCCGCCACGGCGTGGAGCGCGTCGCCGGGGGCGACAAGCTCGAGGTCACGGAGATGGTGGAGGACCTGCCCGGCATCCTGTCCGAGGGCGTCGGGGGCTCCGCGTCCCGCCTCCCCCGGATCATTGCGCCCGCGAATGCGGACACCCAGCGGCGCGAGGTGGAGCGCCTCGCCTCAACGGCCGACCTCACCAGGCTCGAGGAGCTGTCCTCCGTCGAGCTCGAGGAAATCGTCGAGCGACTGACCGAAGCCGAGAAGGAGACCTCGCAGCGCCGCCGGCGCATCCAGGCCGTCATGGACTCGATCACCGGCGAGCTGATCCGCCGCTACCGGGAGGGCAAGGAGGACCCCACCGCCATGCTCTCGAACTGAGGACCCTCCGCGGACGGGCTCCGGTCGGGCTCCAATTCGGGGCCCGTTTTTTTGTTTCCGGGAGCGGTGCCGGCCCCGTCGTCGTCGCCCTCCTCGCCCTCGGGCCTGATCACGGGGTCCGCCTCGGCATCGGGACCGGTGGGGGTGGCGGTGAGGTCGGGGTGGACGCTGTCCCCGTCCCTGTCCCGGCGCTGTCCTCGGTGCGTCTCGCCGCTCGATGCCACGCTGTCGCCGAGATCCGGTTCGGGGACCACGGTGACGGTGGCGGTGGCCACCGCGGAGAGGTTGGGTGCGGGTGGGATGGCCGGCGGCGGCCCGACGACGGTGGCGACCGGAACGGGGACCGCGGGCGTCGGCGTGCTCGGGGGTTGGGTCCCGGCCGCGGGAGCCACGGGCGGCGGCGCTGGTGGAGGTGCCGGCTGCGTGGCGTTGGTGGGTGCAGACCCGATTGCCACCGGAGGCTTCCGGGGGGCCGGGCCGGCCGTCTGCCGCTTCGGGGTTGCGGCATGCGGAGCCGTCGGGACGGAATGGCTGAAGGAATTGGATCCTGAATTGGGTTGTGAATTGGCAACCGAGGGGGCTGCCGTGCTCTGCAGCAGTGGGGCAGCGACCGGCGGGACCATCTTGATGGCCGGGGCGCCCGCCTGCTCCGCGGCCGGCGCGAGCGCGGACCGGAGCTTGGCGTTGATGGCAAGCATCGTTGCAATGACAAGTCCCGCCATGAGAGCGGCGGCGACTGCGAGAAAGGTTTTGCTGTCACCGGCACGGCCCATCCTGGCTCCTACCTCCGCCCCTTCGACCGATTCGGCCCGCCCGAGGCGCCCCTCAAGGCGCCGTATCACCAACGGTGGTGGGCCCGAAGCCTCTGGTCAGAAGTAACTAGCGCCTGCGATCTAACCGTCGGCTGGAACGGGCCGCTCCTTTAGAAGATTCGACGAAAAAAAACCTCACGGATGCCGCCTTCCCCCCAGTATTTTCCGGCATCCTGCATGCGGCCCGGAGGGGCAGCATTCGGCGATCGGCATTGGCCGATCCGGGCAGAGTGGGCCTGAGCGCGCAGCTTGGACCGTGTCGGATGGACGGGCATGGGCAATCCCAGTTCGCCGGGACCCGGGCCCCGCCTCGTGGTGCCGTGCTAGCGTCTCCGCGACTTAGGAGGTGCGGGCTGGACGTCAAGCTCACTGAGGGCCCGGAGGCGTTCGACCTGCCGGAGTGGCCAATGCTGGTCGAGCGAGATCCCTACCGCCACATCTTCGCGACCCCCGAATGGAGCCGTGTGTGGTGGGAGGAGTTCGGCGCCGGGCGCCGCCTCCTGGTGCTGACCTTCTGCGACCCCGAGCCGATCGGCCTGGCCCCCCTCGTGCTCGACCCCGAAACCGCCGTGCTGAGCTTCCTCGGCGGCGACGACCTCACCGACTACATGGGCCCGGTCTCCGTCGGCCACGAGTCCCAGCGGGCCATCGCCGACGCCCTCCTCGACTATGCCCTCGGAGAGATCCCCTCGTGGTGCAGCTTCGACGCGCGCTGCCTGCCCGTCCCCTTCGGGTTCGCCGAGTGGCTGGTCGAGGCCGCGGACCGCCGCGGCCTTCCGTTCGAGATGGACGAGCATGAGATGACCGCAGTGCTGAGCCTGCCCGAGTCCTTCGACGCCTACCTGGAAGGGCTCGGCCGCAGCCGCCGCCACGAGTTGCGGCGAAAGCTGCGACGGTTCGAGGAGGCAGCGCCCGATGCCCGGCTCATCACCGCCACCGAGGAGACCCTGGAGGCGGACCTGGAGGACTTCTTCGCCATGCACCGCTCGAGTGTCGGTGAGAAGGGCAGGTTCATGGGGCTCGAGCGTGCTGGCTTTTTTCGACGGATCGCCCGTACCTTCCAGCCGCTCGGCCTGCTCTCGCTGGACTTCCTCGAGGTGGGCCCCAAGCGCGTCGCATCGACGTTCTCGTTCACCTATTCGGGGACCTTCTCCCTCTACAACTCCGCCTTCGACGCCGAGGCTGCCGCCCTGACGCCCGGGATCATGATCGTGGTCCTGCTCATCCGGCGCTGCATCGATCAGGGCCTGCAGCGATTCGATTTCCTTCGGGGCACCGAGCGCTACAAGTTCGACCTGGGGGCGGAGCGCCTCCCGCTCCACGCGGTGAAGATCACCCGTCCGGACGGTGCGAAGGGGCCCTGCGCGTAATTTTGTTTGGTTCCTGACTAGTTACGCGCCTTGGGTAACATGGGTCCCAGTCGCCAATTTCTCCCGGGAGGAGCACCCTGGCCGTACGGGATGCATCCGTCGCCGCAGTTCCGCACCGCCCGCTGCGCCGCGTCGCCATGCTCGTGGTGCACTCCAATCCCGTCGTCGAACCGGGGGTGGGTGACGCCGGGGGCATGACGGTGTACGTCCGGCAGATGGCCAGGTCGCTCGCCGCCCGGGGCCTCGATGTCGACATCTACACCCGGCGGGACCTGGCCGACACCCCGGATGCCACGATCCTGCACCCCGGCGTCGTCGTGCACCAGATCCCGGCCGGAGCCCCCGGCATCTCGAAGGGGGAGATCCCTGCCTACCTGCCCGAGTTCACGGCCAACCTTCTCCGCGAGGTCGAGGCCCGGGGCGTGCGCTACGACCTGATCCACAGCCACTACTGGCTCTCCGGGAGGGTCGCCTCGATCCTCTCGGCCCGGTGGGGTATCCCCTTCGTCCACACCTTCCACACGCTGGGGCGCGTGAAGAACGAGGGCCGCGCGAGCGGCGAGCCGGTCGAGCCCGAATGCCGGCTCCGGGGCGAGGCGCGGGTGATCGCGGAAGCGAATGCGATCGTCGCCTCCGCCCCCGACGAGCGGGAATGGTTGATCGACCTCTACGCCGCCCACCCCGAGCGGATCCACGTCATCCCCCCCGGTGTCGACCACGCCACGTTCCGGCCGGGCGACCGCGAGGCGGCCAAGGCGGAGCTGGGGCTCTCCGGCAAGCAGGTGCTCCTGTTCGTCGGGCGCCTCCAGCCGCTGAAGGGCGCCGACACCGCGATCGAGGCGCTCGGTCATCTCGTCGCCTGGGGTCGCCTGCGCAAGGAGGAGGTGGCGCTGGTGATCGTCGGTGGGGCGAGCGGGGTTGCCGGGGCAGCCGAGCCGGCGCGCCTGCAGCGCCTGGCCGGGGAGCTCGGGCTCGCCGACGTCGTGCGGTTCGTTGCCGCCCAGCCCCACCGAAGCCTGCCCGGCTACTACCAGGCCGCCGACGTCTGCCTCGTCCCGTCCCACGCCGAGTCGTTCGGCCTCGTCGCCCTCGAGGCCCAGGCCTGCGGCATCCCCGTCGTGGCGGCAGGCGTCGGCGGCTTACGGTCGATCGTCCGGCATGGTCAGACCGGCTTTCTCGTCCAGCCCGGGGCCGGCGCGGCGTTCGCCGAGCGGGTGTGGCGCATCCTGTCGGACCGTCCGCTCGCCACGAACATGGGCAGGCTCGCGGTCTGCGGCTCCTCGGACTTCTCGTGGGAGCGCTCAGCCGACGAACTCTGCGACCTCTACATTCAGAGCGCTCGCGACTTCGCCGAGGCCTTCCCGGGGACCCGCGGCGACCTCGCCACGGGAGCGGGAAGAAACTTCACAGCCCGGGAAGAAATCTCCGGCCACGCCCTTGACGCCCCCGGCGTCGGATAAGTATCTTGCCCTCTGTCCCAAGCGGTCGGCAGAGACTTCGTCAGCGTCGAAGCGAGTCCGCCGGGAGAGTTCTGGCAGGGCCATCAGGCTTCACGCGGCGGTCGGCCGGTGGCGTATTGGGGAAAGGCCTTTCCCCAGCGCCTCGCTGATAGCCGGTGGGGTCGGTCCTGGTAGGAGCACTTCCGGCAGGCGAGCCGAGACTCGACGGTCCCCAAGGTCGCTTGGGACACTTAGGGCCCAAGGTGCTGAAGGGCCGGCGGTCAGAGTGTGTGGGGAAGTGCGCTCTGGTTGTCGTCCCCGAGTACCTTGGGCCTTATCGCGTTCGAAGGCCCTCTGCAAGGGGCCGCATGCTAGGTTCTGAGCCATGACCACGCTTTCCTCCTCCAGGGAGACCTCCTCCAGGGAGTCGGCCGTTCCTTCGCCTGAGGGGACCGCTCCGCCGTCCCTTCACGTGCCCGGGCGGACGGTCCGGGTGGGCTACCAGGGGGAGGCCGGGGCCTACAGCCAGCGCGCGGTCAAACGGCTCTTCACCGAGGCCACGTCGGTGCCTTTCCATTCGGTGCACCGGGTGTTCGAGGCCGTCGAGATCGGCACCGTCGCCTTCGGGGTGGTGCCGCTGGAGAACAGCCATGCCGGGTCGATCAACGAGAGCTACGACCTGCTGGTCCGCCACGGCGTGTCGATCGTCGGCGAGACGATCGTGCGGATCTCGCACTGCCTGCTCGCCCTGCCGGGCACCCCGCTCGACGAGGTCCGCACCGTCTACTCGCACACCCAGGCGCTCGATCAGTGCTCGGAGTTCCTCGACTCGCTGCCGGTGGAGCGCATCGCCGTGCACGACACGGCGGGGGCCGCACGGATCCTTGCCGAACGCAAGGAGTCCGGCGCAGCGGCCATCGCCTCGGCGGAGGCCGCCGAGCTCTACGAGCTCGAGGTGCTGGCCTCGGACATCGAGGACCGGGCCGACAACTCGACCAAGTTCGTTGCCATCGCTCGCGGCGGCTCCGACCTCTTCGGGCCACCGGAGAAGACCTCGGTCGTCTTCGCCACGGCCGACATACCCGGCGCCCTCTACCGGTGCCTCAAGGAGTTCGCCGACCGCCACCTCAACCTCTCCAAGCTCGAGCACCGCCCCTCGCGGGCCAAGGCGTGGCAGTCGAACTTCTACGTCGATTTCGACGCCCCGGCGCACGACCCCGCCGCGCAGGAGGCGCTGCAGGCCGTCGCCGACCTCACCTCGTTCCTGCGCGTGCTCGGCTCGTACCCCAAGGCCCGCTGAGTTTTCAGCCTCGGAGGACGGCCTCGGCAAACAGGCGGAGGTTGGCGGGCCGCTCCGCCATCCGGCGCATGAGGTACGCGTACCAGGCCTCCCCGAAGGGAACGTAGACCCGGACGCCATAGCCCTCCGCCGTCAGCCTGACCTGGAGGTCCCGGCGGACCCCGTACAGCATCTGGAACTCGAACCGGTCGAGGGGGATGTCCTTACGGCGGGCGAAGCGGATCGCCTCCTTGATCATGAGCTCGTCGTGCGTCGCCACCCCGGTGTACGGGTTGTGCTCCAGCAGCGGCTTCAGCAGCCGGCGGAATGCGTCCCGCGTCTTCCACGGACCGTAGGCGATCTCCTTCGGCTCGTCGTAGGCCCCCTTGACGAGGCGGATGGCGGGCCGCAGGGGGGCCAGCGCCTCGACGTCGGCCTCGGTGCGCTTCAGGTAGGCCTGGAGGGCCAGGACCGGGTGGTCGAACTCCGTGCGTACGATCCGGTAGGCCTCGATGGTGCGGTCGGTGTACTCGTGGCGCTCCATGTCGATGGCCACCCTGGTCCGGGCGCCGGTCGCCGCGGCGCAGATCTCCCGCAGGCGGGCGACCGCGGCGTCGAAGGAGAGGTCGAGACCGAGCTGTGTCAGCTTCACCGAGACGTGGGTGTCGATGCCGGCGGCGGCGATCGCGGCCAGGCTGTCCAGGTAGGCGGCAGCCGCCTGGTCGGCCTGTGCGTCGCTGGTCACGTTCTCACCGAGGTAATCGAGGATGGCGCCCATCCCGTTCTCCTTCAGCCGGCCGGCAGCCGCCATTGCCTCCGGCAGGGTCTCCCCGGCGACGAAGCGCTCGACGACCGGCCGGGTGAGCGAGGCGCTGGTGACGAGGCGCCGGACCCCGTCGAGGGCGGCGAGGCGCAGCAACAGTCGGTTGGGCATGCGCGGATTTTTCCACACGCCGTCCGCCCCTTGAGTACGAGGGCGCCGTGCAGTCGGGCGCGTCCCGATAAAATCCGCAGGTGACCGACGGTTTCGATGCCCTGGCGATCCTGGGCTGCGGCAAGCTGGGGGAGATCCTCGCTGCGGGGCTCGTCGCCTCGGCATGGCGACGTCCCGACCAGATCATCGTCACCGCCCGCCGCTCCGAGCGGGCCGAGGAGCTTGCCGCCCGGCATGGGCTGCACGCCACGACCTCGAACGTCGAGGCCGCCCGCGAGGCACGGATCCTGGTCGTCGCCGTCAAGCCCCAGGACGTCGGGGCGCTCCTGGAGGAGATCGCCCCCGAGGTGACCCGCCACCACGTGGTCCTCTCGGTGGCGGCCGCCATCTCGACGGCGTTCATCGAGAAGCGGCTCGCCGCCGGCGTGCCCGTGGTCCGGGCGATGCCCAATGCCCCCGCCCAGGTCGGCGAGGGCATTGCCGGGATCTGTGCCGGAGCCCACGCCAGGCCCGAGCACCTCAAGGTGGCCGAGGACGTGCTGGCCCACGTGGGCAAGGTCGTCACCGTCAGCGAGGCTTCCATGGACGCCGTCACGGCCGTCTCGGGCTCGGGCCCGGCGTACTTCGCCCTGCTGGCGGAGGCGATGATCGACGCCGGCATCATGCTGGGCCTGCCTCGCACGACCTCGACGGATCTCGTCGTCCAGACCATGCTCGGCACCGCCCGGCTCCTCGGCGACCTCGGGATGCACCCGGTCGTACTGCGGGAGGCGGTGACCTCCCCCGGCGGCACCACGATCATGGCGATGCGCCAGCTCGAGATGGCGGGCGTCCGGGCGGCCATGCTGAACGCGATCCAGGCGGCCATGGAGCGCTCCCGGGAGCTGGCAGCCGGCCACGAGTAGGCCTGCGGCGGGACCCGAGTCCTGCGGGGACGAGGGGGACCGCCCTCAGGCCAGCGTTGCCCCCGCCGCTTCCATCTCGGCGATGGCGCGGTCCCCGTCGCCGGGAGCCAGGTCGACGGCCCGGATCCCGTCCCGCAGCACCGCCGTCTCGAACCCGAGCGCGACCGCGTCCAGGGCCGTCGCCTTCACGCAGTAGTCCGTCGCCAGTCCCACGATCACGACCCGCTCGATGCCCGCCCCACGCAGCATGGCCTCCAGCCCGGTCGACGCCTTCTCGCCGGTCACGGCGTCGGCCACGGTGAAGCCGGAGTAGCCGTCCTCACCGCCGGTCCCCTTGCGGATGCGGGCCTCCGAAGGGGCGGCGTCGAGGGCCGGGTGCAGCTCGGCGCCCCAGGTCCCGCCGACGCAGTGGACGGGCCAGACGCCGCCGCCCGTCACGAAATGCGGCGTCTCGGCCGGGTGCCAGTCCTGCGTGAAGACGACGAAGGCGCCGGCCGGCCGGGCGGCGGCGAGCTCGGCGTTCACGAAGGCGGGGACCTCGTCGCCGCCGCGCACGGAGAGGCTGCCGGCCGGGTCGGCGAAGTCGTTCTGGACGTCGACCACCACCAGGGCGGTCGAGGCGTTGTACTCGGTCACGTGGCCAGGATAGACACGCCGGTTCTTATCCGGCGCCTTGAGGGGCGCCTCAGGGAATGCTCTGTTCAGGTCTCGACGCCCGGGTGCAGCATCTGCTCCGGCTCCTCTTGGGCGTCCCGGCCTGGCCCCCGCTCGTAGACCGGGCGGTGCGTCCGCCAGCGCCGCTGGAAGTCGCGGGTGCCGAGGGTGACGAGATCGGAGAGGACCTTCCCCCGCGGGGTGCCCCCACGGGCCAGCAGGCGGGCCGCAGCCGCGGACGCCCGGACCGGGCTGAAGACGCGGAACGGGCGCGCCTCGTGGAACGCCACGGCGTGGGCAGCCCGGAGGGTACGGGGCTTGGCGGCGAGACGGCGGAACATCTCCACGACCACGGGCGACTGTGGGCCCGCCCTGCCGTACTCCCGGGCCCACCAGTACATCTCGGCGGCGTCGTGATCCCGCCAGCGCCACCATCCGGCGAGCTGGTCGCCGAGGGTGTGCGTGTCGATGCCGTAGCAGACGTACTCCGCCAGGCGCTCGGCCTGGCGGACGGCGTCGGCGATCCCCTGGCCGGGAGCGGGGTCCTTGAAATGCCCTGCATCGCCGACGAGGGCCCACCCGGGCCCGGCCGGCTCGCGGAAGAAGCCCTGCCACCGGGAGGCGAACAGGGGTGGCCCCGTCATCGTCGCTCCCCTGAGCATCGAGGCAAACGACGGGCAGGTGGCGAGCGCCTCCTCGAAGCCATTGGGCTCGCGGAAACGGCGGTGATCCGCCTTGTCGTAGTAGGCGCAGGCCATGAACAGCCCGTTGTCGCAGGAGGAGCCGATGAAGTAGGTGGGCCCGAGGATGGAGAGGTGGAACACCCCGTGGGCCTCGACGCCCTCGTAGTAGGCGACGCCGCCGGCTCGCTCGTTCTCGGTGACGTTGTAGCGCCGTGCCCCGACGAGCCGGGCGACCGTCGAGTTCCGACCGTCGGCCCCAACGACGACCCGCGCCCGGATCTCGGAGCGGCGGCCCTCCGCATCCTCGATGCGGACGCCCGTCACCCGCCGCTCGTCGTGGAGGAGCCCGACGACTCGGGTCCGCAGGGCGACGTCGGCCCCGGCGGCAGCGGCATTGTCCAGCAGGATGGGGTCGAGGACGGGCCGGCGGATGTTCAGCATCGCCAGATCGGGGTGCTCCTGGGCCATGTCGACGCCGTCAACCCGCAGCCGGAACTCGGTCAGCGGAGGGGCGCCGGTGGCGAGGAGCCGTTCCATGACCCCGAGGCGTTCGAAGCCCTCGAGGTACTGGAAGACGTGCGTGGAGAGCGTGTCGCTCGGGAAGTCCGCCCGCTCGAGGACGCACACCCCCATGCCGCTCCTCGCCACGTGCGTGGCGAGGGTCGCCCCGGCCACCCGTCCGCCGACCACCACGACGTCGTAGTGCTCGTTCATGACCGGCTTCGTGGGGGCCTTCGGGAAGCCATGCGCGCGCTACGAACCCGGCAGGAAGTCCAGCAGCAGCCGGTTGATCTCGCCGGGAGCCTCGAGCTGTACCCAGTGGCCGGGGCCCTCCAGGCGCTCGTAGCGCCACGGTCCCGCGACGTACCGGGCGGAGCCCGTCATCTGCTCCTCGGTGAGCGCGGCGTCACTGCTGCTCCAGATCCCCATGGCCGGCGCCTGGATCGGGGGGAGCTGCAGGGGTGGATCGACCCAGGAGCGGGGACCCAGGTTGGCCCGGTACCAGTTGAGCCCCGGCGTCAGCGAGCCGGATGCCTCGAGCTCGGCAATGACCGCGTCGACGTCGGGATGGCCGGTCCATTGCCGGAGCCACGCCCAATCGCCGGCGCTGAGCCACTCCTCGGCGATCCCTGCGAACTGGAAGAGCAGCATGTACCACGACTTCTCCCGCTGGCGGATGCCGGCGTTGTGGAACGCGGTGGGGTGGCCGACCGACAGCGCCGCCAGGTGGTCCACCCGGTCGGGAGCGAACGAGCTGACGACCCAGGCGAGCGCAGCGCCCCAGTCGTGGCCGACGATGTGGGCCCGCTCGAGGCCCAGGGTGTCGAGCATGCCGAGCACGTCCATGGCGAGCAGCGACATCCGGTAGGCCTCGACCTCGGCAGGCTTGTCGGAGCGGCCGTAGCCGCGCAGGTTGGGCACGATCACCTGGAATCCCGCCTTGGCCAGGGCGGGCACCTGGTTGCGCCAGAGCCGGCCCGAGTCGGGGAACCCGTGGAGTGCCACGACCGGCCTGCCGCTCCCGGTGACGTCGAACTCGATCCCCACGCCGTTGGTCACACTTCGCATCCCTGCCAGAGGATACTCTCGAAGCAATGCCCGAACTGATCTGGCGGCCCACCGCCGACTACCTCGACGGCGCCAATCTGTCCCGTTTCATGGCCCGCTACGGCATCCGTTCCTACGACGAGATGGTGCGGCGCTCCGTCGAGGACGTGGCCTGGTACTGGTCGCAGGTGGAGCGCGATCTCGGCCTCGATTGGGAGCGGCCCTACGACCGGGTGCTCGACACCCACCAGGGGATCGAGTGGGCGGCCTGGTTCGGCGGCGGGCTGATCAACATCGCCCACAACTGCGTCGACCGCCACGCCGCGGGGGAGGCCGCGGAGCGCACCGCGGTGATCGAGGAACGCGAGGACGGCTCCGTCCGCTCCCGTACCTACCGGGAGCTTGGTGCCGAGGTGGGACGGCTCGCCAACGGGCTGCGGTCGATCGGGATCGCCAAGGGCGACCGGGTGGGCGTCTACCTGCCCATGTGCGTCGAGGCCGTCGTGTCGATGATGGCGATCGCCAAGATCGGCGCCGTCTACCTCCCGATCTTCTCGGGCTTCGCCCCTGCCGCCGTGGCGGCCCGGCTCGAGGATGCGGGGGCCAGGGCGCTGATCTCCGCCGACGGCTACCGGCACCGGGGCAAGCTGATCGCGATGAAGGAGGCGGCGGACGAGGCGGCCCACATGGTCCACCTCCCGACGACCCTCATCCTGCGTCACGCGGGCCGCGACGTGGAGTGGCACCGCCGCCACGACGTCGTCTGGGACGAGTTGCTGGCCGACCAGCCCACCGAGGCGCCCACGGAGCCGACCGAGGCCGAGGACGTGTGGATGATCGCCTACACGTCCGGCACCACGGGCAAGCCCAAGGGTGCCGTCCACGTCCACGGGGGTTTCCTCGTCAAGGTGGCGGCCGAGGTCGCCTACCAGGTGGACTGCAAGCCCGGTGACGTCCTGCACTGGGTCACCGACATGGGCTGGATCATGGGGCCGTGGGAGACCGTCGGGACGCTCGCCCTCGGCGGCACGGTGCTCCTGTACGAAGGCGCCCCGACCCATCCCGGCCCCGACCGCCTCTGGGCGCTCTGCGAGCGCCACGGCGTCACTATCCTCGGGCTCTCCCCAACCCTCATCCGCTCGCTCATGCCGTCGGGGACCGGCCCGGTCGAGGCGCACGACCTCTCCCGCCTCCGCATCCTGGCCTCCACCGGAGAGCCCTGGAACCCCGAGCCCTACCGCTGGTATTTCGAGAACGTCGGGGGTGGACGATGCCCGGTGATCAACCTCTCCGGCGGCACGGAGATCGGGGCCTGCCTGCTGTCGCCGTACCCGATCACCGCGCTGAAGACGGCGACCCTGCGGGGTCCGTCGCTGGGCATGGATGTCGACGTGGTCGATGCGGAGGGTCACCCGGTGCGCGGCGGCGTCGGCGAGCTCGTCTGCCGCCAGCCGTGGCCCTCGATGACCCGGGGCATCTGGGGGGATCCGGACCGCTACCTGGCGACGTACTGGTCGGCGATGCCCGGCGTGTGGCACCACGGGGACTGGGCCTCGATCGACGAGGACGGCTTCTGGTTCCTGCACGGCCGCAGCGACGACACGATCAACGTGGCCGGGCGGCGGATCGGCCCCGCCGAGATCGAGTCGATCCTCGTGGGCGACCCGGCAGTCGTCGAGGCCGCCGTCGTCGGCCTCCCCCACGAGGTGAAGGGCGAGGCGCTGTGGTGCTTCTGCATCCTTGCAGGTGAGCCCGAGGAGGGCCTGGCGGCTCGCCTCCAGGACCTCGTCGATACGACGATCGGGAAGCCCTTCCGCCCCGAGCGGGTGGTCTTCGTGCGGGACCTGCCCCGGACGAGGTCGGCCAAGATCGTCCGCCGGGCCATCCGCGCGGTCGTGCGGGGGGAGGATCCGGGCGACATCTCGATGCTGGAGAACCCCGCCGCTCTCACGGCGATCGAAGGCGCCCTGGCGTCGCAGTAAGACCGTCTTGAGCAACGGCCACCCACGGGGTGGCGGGATGTTGCTCGCTGAGCGAGAACTTTTCGACCACGCTCCCAGCGGCGTCCCCGGCAAAAGCAAAAATCCTACGAAACGTTCCGTTCAATCGGACCGCCAGTATGCGACAGTACCGCCATGAGGGGGTCGATCTTCGCATGATCCGGCGCGGGCGGTTCGTACTCGGGCTCGCGGCCATCGAGCTCGCCGCAGGCCTTGCCAGCCTCTGGCTTCAGGCACCGGCCGGCGTGTCGGGCGGTGACCCGGGAGGGCAGATCCACGGCGCCCTGGCCCAGGTCGCGGTCGCGCTGCCGGCCGACGCGGACGTGGAGTCCCGCTACGACGCTGCGGCGCTGTGGTCCGGCTGTCCCGGCAGGGCCGGCACCGCCGGATGGCAGGACCCGCTGGTGGCGATCAGGTTCCGCACGGCCACCGACCCCCGGACGGTGGTGGCACACGCCGATGCGGCGCTCAGCTCGCTCGGGTGGGTCCCGGTGCCCGACCTTACCGACGTCGTGTGGGCGAAGATGGCCGCCAACACGTCCGGGCCCGCCACGGTCCGCCTGTCGTCGAACGGCGGCGCCGGTGCTCCCACCGGCACTCGGGCCGGCGGGAGCTGGACCCTCACCGCCTCGGCCGCAGTGCCCGGGCCGCACCGGACGCCCGCCTGCTGACGGCATCGCCGGCAGGTCAGTTGCGACAACCGGTCAGACGGCGAGGAGCTTGCGGACCGCCTCGTTCGCCAGGCCCTCTGTGGCGCCCTCGGCGACCACTCGGCCGGCATCGAGCACGACGTAGCGCTGTGCGAGGCGCAGGGCGAACTCCATGTACTGCTCCACCAGCACGATTGCCAGGCCGTTCGTGGCGTTCAGCTGGGCGATCGCGTTCTCGATCTCGATGATCACCGACGGCTGGATCCCCTCGGTCGGCTCGTCGAGGGCCAGCAGCCGCGGCCGGGTCACGAGGGCGCGGGCGATGGCGAGCTGCTGCGCCTCGCCGCCGGAGAGGAACCCCGCCTGCCGGCCGAGAAGCTTTCGGAGCTTCGGGAACAGGTCGAGGGCCTCGTCGAGCGCTGCCTGCCCGGCGGCGACCCCGTTGGGGGACGCCTCGATCACCACCTGCAGGTTCTCCCGAACCGAGAGGCTCGGGAAGCTCGCCCGGCCCTGCGGCACGTAGGCGAGCCCTGCCTTCACCCGCTGGTCGGACCGCAGGCCCGTGATGTCGGTGCCATCGAGCGAGATGCGGCCCCGGGAGGCCTTGATCACGCCCATCATCGTCTTGATCAGGGTGGTCTTGCCGACGCCATTGCGCCCCATGACGCACACGAGGGCGTCGTCCGGCACCTCCATCGAGACGCCGAACAGCACCGTCGTCCGGCCGTAGCCCGCCTCGACGCCGTCGACCGCCAGCAAGCTCAGCCGACCTCCGAGTGGGTCTCACGATCTGCGGCCCGGCCGAGGTAGACCTCCTGCACGACCAGGTCGGCCTGGACCTCGGCGATCGACCCCTCGCAGAGGACCTTGCCCTCGTGCAGCACGGTGACCCGGCTGGCGAAGCGGCGGACGAAGTCCATGTCGTGCTCGACGACGACGAGGGTCCGGGTGAGGGCGATGGCCTGGAGCAGCTCGCCCGTGCGCGTGCGCTCCTCCCTCGTCATCCCGGCCACCGGCTCGTCGAGCAGGAGGAGCTTCGGGTTCTGCACCAGCAGCATCCCGATCTCGAGCCACTGGCGCTGGCCGTGGGACAGCGTGCCGGCGGCCTTGCCGGCGAACTCGACCAGCCCCACCTCCTGCAGGGCCGCCGCAACCGCGTCGTCCACGCCGCGGCGGCGCCGGAGCAGGGAGTACAGGGGCCGCCGGAAGGTCGCGGCCAGGTCGACGTTCTCGACGACGGTCAGCCGCTCGAAGACGGTGGGCGTCTGGAAGGTCCGGCCGATCCCCTCCCGGACGACCTCGTACTCCTTGAGGCCCAGCATCTCCCTGCCGGCGAAGCGAACCGAGCCGGCCGATGCCTTCACCAGGCCGGTCACGGTGTCGATCAGCGTCGTCTTGCCCGCCCCGTTGGGACCGATGAGGAAGCGGATCTCGCCCTCGTTGATCGTGAGGTCGACGCCGCCGACCGCCTTGAAGCCGTCGAAGGACGTGACGAGCCCCCTGATCTCCAGGATGGCCGTCATACGGGCACCGCCTCCTCCTCCCGGCGTTGAGCCTCGGCGTCCCTGGCGGTGGGGGAGCGGCGCAGGCGATCGAGGGCGCTGCGGGCGTAGCCGGTCATGCCGGCGAGGCCCATCGGGGCGAAGCCGACGACGACCACGAAGAGCAGGCCCTCGAGATACAGCCATCCCGAGGGGAACCGGTTGCTGAGCGAGGTCTTGGCGTAGTTGACGGCGAGGGCCCCGAGCACCGGGCCGACGAGGCTGGACCGGCCGCCGAGCGCCACCCAGATCACCATCTCGATGGAGGGCACGACGCCGAGGAGGGCGGGGGAGATGATGCCGACCACCGGTACGAACAGCGCCCCGGCGAGCCCGGCCATGCCCGCCGAGACCGTGAAGGCGAGGACCTTGATCACCGTGGGGTTGTAGCCGAGGAACCGCACCCGCTCCTCCCCGTCGCGCACCGCCACGAGGAGGCGCCCGTAGCGGCTGGCCATCAGCTGGCGGGCCAGCAGGAAGACGCCGCCGAGGATGACCACGGTCACGAGGTAGAGCGTCCGCTGGTTGGTGGGGTCCGCCAGGTCGAATCCGAAGGCCTGGTTGAAGTTCGTCAGGCCGTTCGTGCCACCCGTGTAGCCCTGCTCGCCGACGAGGAGGATGACGAACGCGGCCGCGAGGGCCTGGGTCAGGATGGCGAAGTACGCCCCCCGGACGCGGCGCCGGAACACCATGAACCCAAGGGCCGCCGCCACGGCCATCGGGGCGATGACGACGGCCGGCAGGGCAACCCACGCGTACTGGAACGGCTTCCAGAGCAGCGGCAGCTTCTCGACGCCGCTCCAGGACATGAAGTCGGGGACCTTGCCGGGCCCCGCGGCCTGGAGCTTGAGATACATCCCCATCGCGTAGCCGCCAAGGCCGAAGAAGACTCCCTGGCCGAGCGTCAGCATCCCGCCCTGGCCCCAGGCCAGGCCGATGCCGACGGCGATGATGGCGTAGCAGAGGTACTTGGTGAGCAGGTTGAGGCTGAAGTCGGAGAGCGTCGCCGGTGCGAGCACCAGGAACCCGAGGGCGACGAGGCCGAAGCCGATCCGTCCCTGCCAGTGCCTCCAGCCCCCGGCGCCGGGCCTTCGCATCCTCACGTCAGCGCCCGTGTCTTGAGGACGAACAGGCCCTGGGGCCTGGCCTGCAGGAAGGCGACGATGGCCACGAAGACCACGACCTTGGCGAAGCTGGCCGAGGTGCCCCACTCGACGTAGGCATCGAGCACGCCGAGGGCGATCGCCGCGATGACGGCGCCGCGGATCTGCCCCAGCCCCCCGACGACCACAACGAGGAAGGCGTCGACGATGTAGTTGGTGCCGAGGGTCGGCCCGATGGAGCCGAGCTGGGTCAGCGCCACGCCGGCCACGCCAGCGAGGCCCGATCCGATGAAGAACGTGCGGCGGTCGACCCGGGCCGTCGGGATGCCGCTGCACGCGGCGAGCTGGCGGTTCTGCATCACCGCCCGCATCCGCCGGCCCTGGGGGAGGTAGGTCATGTAGACCCAGATCCCGGCGACCGCCGCGGCCACCAGGGCCATGATGAAGAGGCGGGCGTACGGCATGTCGACCCCGGCGACGTGCACCCCGCCGACCAGCCACGAGGGCGAGAGCACCTGGACGTTCGCGGCACCGAAGAGGTCGCGGGCGAGCTGCTGGAGCATGAGGCTGACCCCCCAGGTGACGAGCAACGTGTCGAGAGGCCGCCCGTACATCCGGCGGATCAGGACGGTCTCGAGGGCCACCCCCATGGCGCCGGCGATGACGAAGGCGACCGGGAGGGAGACCAGCAGCGAGGTCTCCCTCCCGAACGTGGTCTGGAGCATGTAGGCGGTGTACGCCCCGGCCATGATGAACTCGCCATGGGCCATGTTGATGACGTTCATCTGGCCGAACGTGAAGGTCAGCCCGAGCGCGATGAGCAGCAGCGTCGCGCCGATGCCCAGGCCCGTGAAGAGTTGCGACAGCAGGTTTCCCATGGTCGTGTCTGCGCCTCCCCTCCGCCGTACGTGCCCAGCCCTATCCCTTCCACCAGGTGTAGCTCTTCAGGTACGGGTCCGGCTTGATCGGCTGGGGGGAGCTCCAGACCTCGTTGATGAGGCCGTCGGGCTGGATCACACCGATGCGGGCCGTCTTGTACAGGTGCTGGGTGGCACCGTCGATGGTCACGGTGCCCTCGGGTGCCGCGTAGGTGAGCCCGGCGGCCGCTGCCCTGACGGCCGCTACGTCCGTGGTCCCTGCCTTGTTCGCGGCCATTGCCCACAGGTGCACGGCGGTGTAGCCGGCCTCCATGGGGTCGTCGACGGTCTGATTGGCGCCGTACTTGGCCTTGTAGGCCGCGACGAACTTGACGTTCTCGGGGGTGTTCGTCGTCTGGTAGTAGTTCCAGGCCACGAGCTGGCCGGCGATGTTCTGGACGCCGATGCCCGAAACTTCCTGCTCGGCGATGCTCACCGACAGGACGGGCATCTGCTGCGGCGTGATGCCCGCACCCTTGAGCTGCTTGAAGAACGCGACGTTGCTGTCGCCGTTCAGGGTGTTGAAGACGGCGTCGGGCTTGTCGGCCGCGATCTTGTTGACGAGGGTGCCGAACTCCGTCGACCCCAGGGGCGTGTACTGCTCGTCGACGATCGTCATGCCGTTGCCGGCGGCGTAGGCCTTGATCTCCTTGTTGGCGGTGCGGGGGAAGACATAGTCGCTGCCGAGCAGGAAGAGCTTGGTCTTGCCCTGGGACTTCAGGTAGTCGAGGGCCGGGACGATCTGCTGGTTCGTCGTCGCGCCGGTGTAGTAGATGTCCGGCGAGCTCTCCAGGCCCTCGTACTGCACGGGGTACCACAGCAGGCTCTTCTCCTGTTCGAACACCGGGAGCATCGCCTTGCGGCTCGCGGAGGTCCAGCCGCCGAAGACGGTGGCGACCTTGTCCACGGTGATGAGCTGCTTCGCCTTCTCGGCAAAGGTCGGCCAGTCGGAGGCGCCGTCCTGGGTCACCACCTGGAGCTGCTTGCCGAGCACGCCGCCCGCGGCGTTGACCTCGTCGATCGCCAGGAGCTCGGCATTCTTGACGGCCACCTCGCTGATCGCCATCGTGCCGCTCAGCGAGTGCAGGTCGCCGACCTTGATGATGGAGCCGGCCACGCCCGGCATGGCTCCCGAACCGGAGCCGGCCGAGGCCGTTGTGGTCGGGCTGGCCGTTGCTCCCGTAACCTTCTTGCCGCATGCGGAGGCGATGAGCGCCAGCAGGCAGAGCAGTGTGACCGGCAGCAACTCGTAACGTTGCCTCAAAATACGTCCCCCCTTCGTATCGTGTCTTTCCGTCTCCCTTTCGGTTACGTGCGGGAATCACGGATACAACTCGGGGGCCCCTGGCCCCGCTGGGGGGCCACGGGCCGGATGTTAACGGTGGAATGTTTCGGGCAAGATTCGGATTTGTGACACACGGGTAAACAAAGTCACCACCAGGCTTGAGGAACGTACCAACCGGGTAGACCGCCCGAACGGCCTCGGCCCCGGCGTGCAGGTCGGAGCCCCTGCAGAGGGGAGTTGTCGGGTTACATTCATCCGGCGTGAGCCGTGCCTTCTTCGACCAGATCGACGACGAGCTGCGGGGTCTCCTCGGCCCGGCCCTGCGCACCTATGCGTCGGCCCGGGATGCGCGGCTGATCAAGCTCTGGTACGGGGAGCCGGCCGTCCATTTCGAGGTGCAACTCGTGGCGAGGCGCTGGTCGCCGGTCGAGGGGCCCGTCCTCGAGGTCGGGCTTCACCTGGAGGACCCCGACCCCGCAGTGAACGAGCGCCGCCTGGCAGGCGTCCACTCCGCCCGGGCCACGTGGGCAGGGATCCTGCCGGGTGCGGGCAGCGGCCCGGCCCTCGGGCCGCGGGGCGCTGCGTGGCGGCGGGTCTCGGAGCTCATGGAATGCTCGGACCCCGATGACCCCGACCTCGCCAGCGAGGCCGCGGAGCGGCTTGCCCTCTACGTGCGGACCCTCTGGCCGCTCCTGCGCCGGCAGGTGGTCGCCCCGCTCGCAGGCGAGGCCGGTCCCGAGATAAGGTCTGGGGCATGACCACGCTCGGGAGACTGCTCCGCCGCGGCCTGGGCGGGTCGCTCGGGGCGCTCCTGGTGGCGGCGGCCGCGCTGCTGGCACCGGTCGCCCCGGCCGCCGGTGGCGCTGCTGGCGCCGGCCGGGTGGTCCGGCAGGCCGGCACCCGGAACCCCGGTCACGTGGCGAGGGGCTACTGGCTCGCCGCCGCCAACGGCGGCGTGTTCGCCTATGGCAACGCGCCCTTCAAGGGCAGCGTCGGGGCGCTGAACAAGCCGATCATCGGCATGGCGACCACACCGCTCGGCGACGGCTACTGGATGGCGGGGTCCGACGGCGGCATCTTCGCCTTCAACGTGCCGTTCCTCGGCTCGACGGGCGACCTGAAGCTCAACCAGCCGGTCGTGTCGATCATCGCCAGCCCCCTGGGCGCCGGCTACTGGCTGGTCGCCGCCGACGGCGGGGTCTTCAACTTCGGCGTCCCGCTGCTCGGCTCGACCGGCAGCCTCAAGCTGAACAAACCGATCGTCGGCGCCGCACCCACGCCGACCGGGCAGGGCTACTGGCTCGTCGCCTCCGACGGCGGCATCTTTGCGTTCGGGGACGCGGGCTTCTTCGGTTCCACGGGCAGCACCCCGCTCAACAAGCCGATCGTGGGCATGGCGGCCACGCCGACCGGCCAGGGCTACTGGCTCGTCGCCTCCGACGGCGGCATCTTCTCGTTCGGCGACGCGGCCTTCTACGGCAGTGTCGGCGGGAATCCCGCCGTGAAGCCCGTCGTGGGCATGGCGGCCACGCCGAGCGGGCAGGGCTACTGGCTGGCCGGGTCCGACGGCGGCATCTTCTCCTTCGGCGACGCCACCTTCTTCGGGAGCGCCGGCAACCTGCACCTGCGGGCCCCGGTTGTCGGGATCGTCGGCGTGCCGAACTCCGGGCCCGGCAAGGTGGGCGTCTTCTACTACCCGTGGTACGGGACCCCGACGTCGACCGGAACCGGGTGGAAGCACTGGGACCAGGGCGGCCACACGCCGCCGTATGACATCGGCTCCTCCTACTACCCCGCACGCGGCCCCTACGCCAGCACCGACCCCGCCGTCGTCGATGCGCAGATGGCCGAGCTCGCCGGGGCGGGGGTCAACCAGGTGATCGTCTCGTGGTGGGGGCAGGGCACCTACGAGGACCAGGCGCTGGCGGTGGTCCAGAACGCCGCCGCCGCCCACGGGCTCGAGGTGGCCATCCACCTGGAGCCCTACGGGACCAGGCACACGACCGGTCTCTCCGACGTCAGCTACCTCGTCGCCAAGGGCATCAAGGTCTTCTACGCCTACCAGGCCACCATCGAGAACTCGTCGTTCTGGGCGGCGATCCGGGCCCAGAACGCCAACATCACCCTGTTCGCCAACGGGAGCCCCTCCTACACGAAGGGCGGCCAGGGCGGCCTGATCAACTTCGCACTCCTCGGGGGTTTCGATGGCATCTACACCTACGATCCCATCAACTTCTCGGGTTCGGATTTCGCACCCCTCTGCGCCCTGGCACGGGCGAACCGCCTGCAGTGCGCCCCCTCCGTGGCCCCCGGCTTCGACGGGACGAGGGCGACGACCCTCACCGTCACCCGGCCGCGCCTCGGCGGTGCCACGTACGACTCGATGTGGGCGGGGGCCATCGCCGCCGCACCCGAGATCATCACCGTCACGAGCTACAACGAGTGGCACGAGGGCACGCAGATCGAGCCGGCCAAGCCCTTCTGCATCCCGAACCAGGGCTCGTGCTACCTGGACTACACCGGCGACTTCGGCCTGGCGGATCCCCAGGCCCAGCAGGGCTACCTGATGCGGACCGCGGTGTGGTCGGCTGCCATGCGCTCGACGCGCACCCCCGGGCTACCGTAGCCTGCGCCAGCAGGCCAACGAACCTCGCTCAGTACGAGTGGGCCGCGTCGGGGTAGGTGCCGGCCTCGACGTCGCGGCGGTACGCCGAGACGGCCTCGACGATGGTGTCGCCGAGGTTGGCGTAGCGCTTCACGAACTTCGGTCCCGCCTCGTGGCTCGCACCCATGCCGAGCAGGTCGTGGACGACGAGGACCTGGGCATCGCACCCGGCCCCGGCGCCGATGCCGATGGTCGGGATCGCCAGCGCCCGGGTGACCGTGGTCGCAACGGCCGCGGGGACCGCCTCCAGCACCAGGCTGAACGCCCCGGCCTTCTCGAGCTCGAGGGCCTGGGCGAGCAGCACGTGGGCGTCCTCCTCGCTGCGGGCCTGCACCCGGTAGCCGCCGAGGGCGTGGACCGACTGGGGCGTGAGGCCGAGGTGCGCCATGACCGGCACGCCCCGCTCGGTCAGTGCCTGGGTCAGCTCGAGGTTCGGTCCCTCAATCTTGACGCCGTGCATGCCGCCCTCCTTGAGGAAGCGGCTGGCGTTGCGGATGCCCTCCTCGACGGAGACCTGGTAGCTGCCGAAGGGCATGTCGCCGATGAGGAGGGCGTTGCGGGCACCCCGGGCGACCGCCCGGCAGTGGTGCAGCATCTCGTCCATCGTGACCGGGAGGGTCGTGTCGTAGCCGAGCACCACCTGCCCCAACGAATCCCCGACGAGGAGCACCGGGATCCCCGCCTCGTCCAGGAGGCGCGCCGTCGGGAAGTCGTACGCCGTGAGCATGGCGAAGCGACGGTTCTCCGTCTTGCAACGTGCGAGATCGCGCACCGTGATCCGGGTGGGGACGGCCATGACGAACTCCTTTCCCCGAGGCGCCCCTCGAGGCGCCGGATAGGATTCCCGAGGCGCCCCTCAAGGCGCCGGATAAATTATGGTCCCGGGGCTGTAGCCTCCAGGCCTTTCCATCAGTGTACGGCCGGGTCGAGTGCACGACGGCCCGAAGTCGGAGGCCACTCCCTGCGATAATCCGGTCGTGAGCGACACCACCGTCGAGCTTGCCGCCATCGAGCGCGGAGCCGGACCGGCCGTCACCCTCATCCACGGAGGTGTGTTCCACTCCGGTCCCGCCTGGGCCAGAACGATCGGGCCCCTGGTGCAGGCCGGCTACCGGGTCATCGCCGTCGACCGGCGGGGCTACGGCCGCTCGCCGGCCGGCGACACGGACCAGATCTCCGTCAACCTGCAGGCCCGGGACGTCGCGACGACGCTCCAGCTCCGGGAGGTCGAGGCGTCGCACGTGGCCGGCGTCTCCTACGGTGCCCTCGTGGCCCTGGAGCTGGCGCTGGCCAGGCCCGAGCTTGTCCTGTCGCTGACCCTGGTCGAGCCGACGATCTTCTCCTGGCTCAAGGGCGACCCGGACTATGCGCCCTGGATCAGCCGGTTCACGGAGCTCGAGAGCCTGGGCATCGCCGGCACGCCGCACCACGTGTGGCTCGAGCCCTGGCTGAGCCTCATCGATCCGGCCATGGCGAGGAGCCTGCGGCCCGGCTCGCCGGCCTGGCCGCTCGTCGAGCGCGCCCTCGACTGCCAGTGGAGGGAGGAGCCGGTCTCGGCCTACCGCCCGGACGAGGACCGCCTCGATGCGCTCGCGGTCCCCACCCTCATCGTCAACGGGGCCGACAGCGAGCCGGCGCTGCGGGAGGTCGGCGAGCTGCTCGCCGAGCGGCTTCCCTCGGCCCAGCACGTGGAGATGGCCGGGGCCGGCCACCAGCTGCACGCTCAGTGCGCCGGGGCCTTCAACCAATTGCTGGAAGCTTTCCTGGCGCGCAATCCGGCCGATCCGGCGGGTTTGGAGGCCCCGGCGCACCGCCGGTAGCCGGCAGGTATCGAGCAGGCGCCCCACCCCGCGATATCATCTTTACGCAGCCCAGACCCGTCGATTCCGGCTCGTCCGCAGACGGGCACGGAGGATCCAGTGACCATGATTTCCAAGATTGCCGTCCTGTGCTGGGAGGAGAGCCGCCCCTGGGTGAGCGCCCTCCGGCAGAACGGCTACAGCGTCCCCTGGGTCGAGGAGCCAAAGGGAGACTCCTACAAGCAGATCCCTCGGCTCGAGCCGGACCTCGTCCTCATCGACCTCACCCGGCTTCCCGACCAGGGCAAGGCCATGGCGGTGACCCTGGCCGGCAACGACGCACTCAGCGGCATCCCGATCGTCGTGGTCAGCGAGAAGGACTCGGCCACCCGAGGTCTCAAGGGCAAGGTCGAGAACCTGGTGCTCACGAACCCGTCGGACATCGTCACCGCCGTCAAATCCGCCTTGTCCGGGAAGGACTGAAGGCCCGCGATTCCCCCCAAGCAGCATCGTCCGCGACATGAACGACATGAACGGGATGAGCGCGATGAACCCGATGAACGGCAAGACGGTCCTCGTGACGGGTGGGGCTGGATTTCTGGGCAGCCACTTCGTCCGCCGTTGCCTCGCGGGGGGAGCCGCCCTGGTCGTCAATTTCGACAGGCTGTCCTACGCGGGTGATCGCCGCCGCCTCGACGACGTCGCGGCCGACCCTCGCTATCGCTTCCTCCGGGGCGACGTCGCCTCCGAACCCGACGTCGCTGCCGCCCTCGACGCCCACCGCCCGCAGGTCGTCGTCCACTACGCCGCCGAGACGCACGTGACCCGCAGTGAGTCCGCCCCCGAACTGTTCCACCGCACCAACGTCGAGGGCACCCGGGTCATGCTGGAGGCCTGTGCCGCCGGCGGCGTCGAGCGCTTCGTCCACGTCTCCACCGACGAGGTCTACGGACCCATCCTCACCGGCGCGTTCCGGGAGGAGGACAAGCCGGATGGGGAGGGCCTGGCCACCAGCCCCTACGCCCGCTCCAAGGCCCTCGCCGACGACCTCGCCCGTTCCTTCGCCGGTCGCCTGCCGGTGGTGGTCGTCCGTCCGACCAACGCCTTCGGCCCCCACCAGTTCCCCGAGAAGGCGTTCCCGCGCTGGATCGTCCGAGCGCTGCGGGGCCAGCCGCTGCCGGTGTGGGGCGACGGGATGTACGTCCGCCAGTGGCTCAACGCCGCCGACTTCGCCGACGCGGTGGCGCTGGCCGCCACGGCCGGCGAGCCTGGCTCGGTCT
Organism: Actinomycetota bacterium; assembly: GCA_036495025.1. GTDB lineage: Bacteria > Actinomycetota > CADDZG01 > JAHWKV01 > JAOPZY01 > JAOPZY01. The sequence continues at coordinate 24,087 of DASXNO010000255.1, forward strand.
ACAACGTCGGTCCCCGCCACGACCCCGAGATCACCAACATCGACCTCGCACGCTGGCTGGTTGCCACCCTTGGCCTGCCCGCCGACCGGATCGTGATGACGGCCTACGACCGCCCCGACCACGACCGGCGCTACTGTGTCGACGCCGCCCGGATCTCTGCCCTGGGCTGGCGTCCCGGCGATGTGTGGGAGCAGCTGTCCGCCACGGTCGTCTGGTACCGGGACAACGCCGCGTGGTGGGAACCGCACCTGGCCGAGGCGGAGTCGATCTACGCGGACGTGGCATCCACGTGAACCTCGAGCCGGTCGACGGCATCCCGGGCGCGGTGCTCGGAACGCCCAGGGTCTACGGCGACAGCCGCGGGTCCTTCATGGAGATCTTCCGCGAGGACCTCCTCGGCGTCCCCTTCGTCCAGGCGAACCACTCCCGCTCCTCGAAGGGGGTCCTGCGGGGCCTGCACTACCACCGCAAGCAGGCGGACGCCTGGTACGTCATCGGCGGCGAGGCGCAGGCGATGCTGGCCGACCTCCGGACGCCGACGGAGGTGCCGGCGGTCCGGTCGGTCGACCTCGTCGCCGGCCAACCGCAGGTGCTCTACATCCCGCCGGGGGTGGCCCACGGCTTCCTCGCCACCACCGACGTCGACCTCATCTACTGGGTGACCCACTACTACGACTCGACCGACGAGTTCGGCGTCGCGTGGGACGACCCCACCCTCGCGGCCCCCTGGCGGATCGAGGACCCAATCCTGTCGGAGCGCGACCTGAACAACCCGAGACTCGAGTGGAGCACCATCCCCGCCTGGTCGTGACGGGCGGCCGCGGCCAGCTCGGCCGCGCGCTGGGGGCGCGGGTCCCCGAGGCCGTCCTCCTCGACATCGACGAGCTGGACCTGACCGATACCGACGCGGTCGTGCGCACGCTCTGCGACCTGGGCCCGGAGACCATCATCCACGGGGGGGCGTACACCGCGGTCGACGCCGCGGAGAGCGACCCCGAGGGCGCCCGGGCGGTCAATGCCGGCGGCACCCGCGCGGTGGCCGAGGCTGCGGCGGCCCTGCGGGCCAGGCTCGTCTACATCTCGACCGACTACGTCTTCGGCGGCACGCTCAGGCGGCCCTACCCCGAGGACCACCCCACCGCACCCCTCTCGGTCTACGGGGCGACGAAGCTCGAGGGCGAGCAGGTCACCGCCGCGGTCGAGGACCACCTCATCGTCCGCACGTCGTGGGTCTTCGGCGAGGGCAAGAACTTCATCGCCGCCATCCTCGGCGCGGCCCGCACCCGGGCAGAGCTCAGCGTCGTCGACGACCAGTGGGGCCGCCCCACCTATGCCGTGGACCTGGCGGGGGGCATCCTGGACCTGCTCGACCGGGGGGCGACCGGCACGTTCCACCTCCAGGGCGGGGGGGAGCCGGGCACGTGGGCCGACGTGGCCGAGGCGGCGCTGGCGGCGGCCGGCTCGGCGACCAGGGTGACCCGCGTGACGACTGCCGAGTACGATGCAGGCCGGACGGGGCCAACCGCCCCCCGCCCGCCCTACAGCGTGCTCGACTGCTCGAAGGCTGCAGGCCTGGGCGTGGCGCTCCGGCCCTGGCGAGAGGCCATGGAGGAATACGTGAAGGTGACCGCATGAAGGGCGTCGTCCTGGCGGGAGGCCTCGGCACCCGCTTCCATCCCGTCACCAGGGTCGTGAACAAGCACCTGCTCGACGTCTTCGACGAGCCGATGGTCTTCTATCCCATCCGCACCCTGGCCCAGGCCGGCATCCGGGACGTCACCCTGGTGACCGGCGAGGACATCTCGCAGTTCAAGCGTCTGCTCGGCGACGGCTCCGACCTCGGCGTGCGGCTCAGCTACTCGTTCCAGGAGGGCGAGCGCGGCATCGCGGATGCCCTGTCCCGGGCCGAGGCCCTCGTCCACGGCCAGCCCATCGTCGTCATCCTCGGTGACAACCTCTTCCAGGAGGACCTGAGCCCCTACGTCGAGGCGTTCCGCGAGCAGGGCAAGGGGGCGCGCATCCTGCTGAAGCGGGTCTCGCCCGAGGATGCCCGGCGCTTCGGCGTGGCCGAGGTCGCGGACGGCAAGATCCTCGGCATCGAGGAGAAGCCGCAGGCCCCCCGCTCCGACCTGGTGGTCACGGGCTGCTACATGTACGACGACCGGGCCTTCGAGATCATCCGGACCCTCGTGCCCTCACCCCGGGGCGAGCTCGAGGTCACGGATCTGAACAATGTCTACATCCAGGAGCACACCATGACCTACGACGCGCTCACGGGTTGGTGGACCGACGCCGGGACGCCGGCGAGCAAGCTGAAGGCTTCCATCCTGGTGGCGCTTGAGAAGGGCGTGACCTTCCACCGCTGAGCCGCTGGGCGAACCCGACCAGGGGTGGCAGCCGTGCCCGGAGGTTGCGTGCGTCGCATCGCCCTCCGGGCACGCTGCATGCTGGCAACGCTCCAGCGCCGGGTCGGTCGCCGCTGGAGAACAGGTCCTCGAGCAGGTCGTCCAGGCCTTCCGGCCCGCCGCCCTGCAGGTCTCCCTCGATGCCGGTCCCCCAAGTTCCGCCCTGCATAGGCGCCCGGGACGGGCGCCTAGGTTCGTGAATCGGTAACTACGCTAAAACACTTAGCCCATCCTCCGCAAGGGGGCTGGGCCGACCAAACCGGAATTAACGCTCCCGAAACAGAGGGGGCACTAAAAACATCGGATGGCCTGAAGCCCCCGCATATCAGGCATGAAGCCCGGGACGGGAAGACTAGAAGTGCGGCCGGTACCGGTTCGTGATCGGCGGGCGGCGGTCGCGGCCGAACGCGCGGCGGGTGATCTTGACGCCGGGCGGCGCCTGCCGGCGCTTGTACTCGGCCCGGTCGACCATCTCGACCACGCGTTGGACCACGCCGGCCGGGAAGCCCTCGGCGACGATCTCCTCGGGGCTCCGGTCCCCCTCGACGTAGGCCTGCAGGATCGGGTCGAGGACCTCGTAGGGCGGCAGGGAGTCCGAGTCGAGCTGGTTTGCCCGGAGCTCGGCGGTCGGGGGCCGGTCGATCACCTCCTGCGGGATGACCTCCGAGCTCCGGTTGCGCCAGCGGCTCAGGTCGTACACCAGCGTCTTCGGGACGTCCTTCAGGACGGCGAACCCGCCCGCCATGTCGCCGTACAGGGTGGCGTAGCCGGTCGACAGCTCGGACTTGTTGCCCGTCGACAGCACCAGCCGCCCGGACTTGTTCGAGATCGCCATCAGCAGGTTGCCCCGGATCCTCGACTGGAGGTTCTCCTCGGCGAGGCCGGGCTCGGTGCCGGTGAAGAGGGGGTCGAGGATCTTCAGCATGACTTCGTAGGCGTCGTGGATCGGCAGGGTGACGGTGGGGATCCCGAGCGCCCCGGCAAGGCGCTGGGCGCCCGTGAGGCTCTCCTGGCTGGTGTACTCGCTCGGCATCAGCACGCCGAGGACGTTGCCGGCGCCGAGGGCGTCGGCGGCGACGGCGGCGGTGAGCGACGAGTCGATCCCCCCGGACAGCCCGAGGCAGGCCCCCCGGAAGCCGTTCTTGGTGAGGTAGTCCCTCACCCCCAGCACGAGGGCGGCGTACACCTCCTCGGCCGATCCCATCTCCGGGGCAACGGGTCCGGCAGGCTCGGGTCCCCCGGCGAGGTCGTAGACGAGGAGGTCCTCGGCGAACTGCGGGCCCCTCGCGAGCAGCACCCCACCGGCATCGACCGCGCAGGACTGCCCGTCGAAGACAAGCTCGTCCTGGCCGCCGACCATGTTCACGTAGGCGAAGGCCACGTGGTTCTCCCGGGCCCGGGTTGCGAGGAGGCGCTGGCGCTCCCGCCCCTTGCCCATGTGGTAGGGGGACCCGTTGATGTTGACGATCAGCTCGGCCCCCGCGACGGCGCAGGCCACGTGGGGGCCGTCCGGGCTCCAGATGTCCTCGCAGATGGTGACGCCGTAGGGGATCCCGGCCACCGCCGCGATGAGGATGTCGTCGCCCGGCGTGAAGTACCGCTTCTCGTCGAAGACGCCGTAGTTCGGCAGCAGGTGCTTGTGGTAGACGCCCTCGACCCGTCCCCCCGCGATGACCGCGGCGGCGTTGAAGATCCGATCGCCGTCCCGGTCCACGAAGCCCACGACCGCCGTGATCCCGGTGGCCGCCGGGGCCAGCTCCTCCAGGGTGCGCAGGTTGTCGGCGACGAAGGAGGGCCGGAGCACGAGGTCTTCGGGCGGGTAGCCCGTGACGGCCAGCTCCGGGAGGGCGACGAGAGCCGCCCCCGCCGCCATGGCGTCGGCGATGGCCCGTTCGATCAGCCAGCGATTCCCCTCGAGGTCACCCACGATGGGGTTGATCTGTGCCAGCGCGATCCGGACCGCCGCCATGTGCCCCAGCGTACCCAGATCCCCGATCCCCGCCGGCGGGGGCCGGCCAGGTTGGGAGCCGATCGCGCGCATACGCGCGGTGCGCTCCTAAGGTAGCGGCATCCTCGTCCCCACCCGGCCGGCAGAGTGGGCTGGTACTCTGGCTCGGGATGACAGACAAGCTGGTGCTCGTCACGGGTGGAGCGGGGTTCATCGGCTCGACGATCGCCCGCGCCCTCATCGCCGAGGGGACGCCCGTGCGGGTCTTCGACAACCTGATCGCCGGTTTCCGCGAGGTCGTCCCGCCCGAGGCCGAGTTCCAGCTCGGCGACCTGCGGGACCCCGAGGCGATCGGAAAGGCCTGCGAGGGCATCGACGTCGTCTACCACCAGGCGGCCCTGCGCAGCGTCGCCAAGTCGGTGGACGAGCCACTGATCACCGAGGAGTGCAACGTCATGGGGACGCTGAACCTCCTCAACGCCGCGCAGCAGGCCGGTGTCCGGCGCGTCGTCTACGCCGCAAGCTCCAGCGCCTACGGGGAGACGACCGAGGGGATCAACCGGGAGGACGCCGCACCCAATCCCCTGTCGCCCTATGCGGTGAGCAAGCTGGCGGCCGAGTACTACTGCCGGAACTGGACCAACCTGCACGGCCTCTCGACCGTGTGCCTGCGCTACTTCAACGTCTTCGGCCCCGGCCAGCACCCCGAGTCCAAGTACGCGGCCCTGTTCCCCGGCCTCATCTCCGCCCTGACGGCGGGGAGGGCGCCCGAGGTGCACTGGGACGGCGAGCAGACCCGGGACTTCACCTATGTCGGCGACGTCGCCCGCGCCAACCTGCTGGCGGCAAGCGCGGACAGCCGGGTCGACGGGCAGGTCATCAACATCGGCGCGGGCCGGGCGAAGAGCGTGAACGAGACCCTGGCGACGATCAGCAGGGTGATGGATCTGTGGATCGAGCCGGTCCGCATGCCCAAGCGGCAGGGCGACGTGCGCAGCACCCTCGCCGACATCAGCCGGGCGAAGGAGCTCCTCGGCTGGGAGCCCAAGGCCGACTGGGACGAGGCGGTCGCCGCCACCGTCGGATGGTTCACCACCGGCAGGCGCTGAGCGCCCCCGAGGTTCCGCAACCTTTCGTCGCCGAGAACTAATCTCGAACCAACCTGGAAGCAACATGGAACGAATGCTCGGCACCGCCCTCTCTGTTTCCACCCGGCGCCTTGAGGGGCGCCTCGTTTCCACCCGGCGCCTTGAGGGGCGCCTCGGGCCCGGTCGTTCCTGATGTGCGGGATCGCCGGTTACGCCGGCCGCAATCCTCCCGATGCCGCCATGCTTCGCCGCATGTGCGATGCGATCGTCCACCGGGGCCCCGATCAGGACGGCTACCTCGTGGCCGGCAACGTGGCGCTGGGCATGCGCCGCCTGTCCATCATCGGCGTCGACAGCGGCCGCCAGCCGATCTACAACGAGGACCGGACCGTCGCGGTGGTCTACAACGGCGAGATCTACAACTTCGCCCAGCTGCGGGCCGAGCTGGAGGCCAGGGGGCACCGCTTCGGGACCGCCACCGACACCGAGTGCATCGTCCACCTCTACGAGGAGCACGGCGAGCGCTGCGTCGAGCACCTCCGGGGCATGTTCGCCTTCGCCCTCTGGGACGAGCGCCAGCAGCGGCTCCTGCTGGCCAGGGACCGGGTCGGCAAGAAGCCCCTCCTGTACCGCGCGACCCCCGACGGCATCTGGTTCGCCTCGGAACTGAAGGCGCTGCTCCTCGGCGGCACGATGCCGAGGGCCGTCGACCCGCTGGCGCTGCACAGCTACCTGACCTACGGCTACGTCCCGGCCCCCCAGTCGATCGTGGCCGGCGTTCGCAAGCTGCCGGCGGCGCATACCCTCTCCTGGCGCAACGGCATTGCGGAGGAGCACCGGTACTGGCGCCTGGCCTACGAGCCCAAGCAGAAGCTGTCGGAGCCCGAGGCAGTGGAAAGGGCGCGGGACCTGATCCGGGAGGCCACCCGCATCCGCCTGGTGTCGGAGCGGCCGCTCGGGGCATTCCTCTCGGGGGGGATCGACTCCTCGCTGGTCGTGGCGGCCATGGCGGAGGCCACCGCCCGACCGGTCAAGACCTTCTCGATCGGCTTCGAGGAGGCACGCTACGACGAGCGGTCCTTCGCCCGCCTCGTTGCCGAGCGGTTCGCCACCGAGCACCAGGAGCTGGTCGTCACCCCCGACATCGCGGAGCTGGTTCCCCGGCTCACCTGGCACTACGACGAGCCGTTCGCCGACTCCTCGGCCGTCCCGAGCCTCCTGCTCGCCGAGATGGCGCGCCGCCACGTGGTCGTCGCCCTGAACGGCGACGGTGGCGACGAGTCCTTCGGCGGCTACGACCGCTACGTTGCCCAGCGCCTCGCAGCCCGGATCCACGTCGGGGAGCCCCTGGCGAGCGTCGGGCGCCGGGCCGTGGCGGTGCTGCCGTCGGGCCAGCACCGCTCGCCGATGCGGCGCATGAAGCGCTTCCTCAATTTCAGCCTGACCTCGCCGGCCACCCGGTACGCCGAGATCCTGGCCCCCTTCACGAACCAGGAGAAGGACCAGCTCTACTCCGACGAGATGAAGGAGGCCATCGGGGGCTTCGACGCCTACGACCTCCTTACCGGGGTCTTCTCCGACTCGGAGGCCACCGATCCGGCGGACGCGGCGATGGACGTGGACGTGCAGACCTACCTGCCGGGCGACCTGCTCGTCAAGATGGACATCGCCACGATGGCCAACTCGCTCGAGGCACGCTCGCCGTTGCTCGACCACAAGGTGATGGAGTTCGCCGCCTCCCTGCCGGCGGACATGAAGATCCGGGGCCGCACCAGCAAGTGGCTGCTGAAGCAAGCCGGCCGGGGATGGATCCCCGACGAGGTCCTCGACCGGCCGAAGATGGGCTTCGGGGTCCCGGTCGCCGCCTGGCTGCGCAACGAGCTGCGCGACCTCGTCCACGACGCCCTCACCGACGTCACCGCCCGAACCCGGCCCTACTTCGAGCCGGCGACCGTCGACCGGCTCCTCGAGGAGCACGAGGCCGGAACGGACCACGGCACCAAGCTCTGGACGCTGCTCTGCTTCGAGCTCTGGCAGCGGGCCTTCGTCGACCACCAGGCGGTCCCGCCGGTCTGGGAGCCCTGACGTGCGGGTGCTCAGGGTCATCACGAGGCTCAACATCGGGGGCCCCGCCCGGCAGGCGCTGATGCTGCACCGGGCACTGGCGGAGCGCGGCTACGACTGCGACCTGGTGTCGGGGCCGCCGCAGTCGGAGGAGGGGGCGTTCCCGGCCCCGGCCGAACGCTACACGCGGGTCGAGTCCCTACGACGGGAGACCGACTTCCTCGCCGACGCCCGGGCGATCCAGACCCTGACCCGCCTGATGCGGGCCAGCCGGCCCGACCTGGTGCACACGCACACCACCACCGCGGGGGGGCTTGGGCGCATCGCTGCCCGCCGGGCGAAGGTGCCCGTCACGGTGCACACCTTTCACGGCCACGTCCTCTCCGGCTACCTCTCCGGCCCCCAGACGAAGGCCCTGACCGCGGCGGAGCGTGCGCTGGCGAAGCGCACCGACGCGCTGGTGTCGGTCTCCACCCGGGTCCGCGACGAGCTGCTCGCCCTCGGCATCGGAACGCCCGGGCAGTGGCGGGTCGTGCCGCTCGGGCTGGAGCTCGGCGACCTCCTGCAGGGGCCGGCGGAACGTTCGGCCTCGCGCGCCGCGCTCGGCCTGCCTCCGGAGGGCCACCTCGTCGGCATCGTCGGGCGCCTGGCCGCGATCAAGGACCACGCCACGTTCCTGGCGATGGCGGCGAAGCTGGCGGCGGCCCGCACGGACGTCTCATTCGTCGTCGCGGGCGACGGCGCCCTCCGGGACGCCCTGGAGGACAGCGCCAGGTCGCTGCTCGGCAACCGGATCCGGTTCATCGGGTGGGCGACCGACCTGCCCGTCCTCTACGGGGCCCTCGACGTCGTCGTGCTCACCTCGCGCAACGAGGGGACGCCCGTGGCGCTGATCGAAGCGGGGGCCGCCGGCCGTCCCGTGGTCGCCACCGACGTCGGTGG
>DASXNO010000256.1:0-2984 GCA_036495025.1 Actinomycetota bacterium
GACTTCTCGGGCAAGGTCCAGAAGGCCCAGATGGGGGACTAGCCGGCCGGGAGCGATGCTCCAGTAGACTCAAAGCGTGTCTCAAGACTTCTATGCGTTCATCGACGAGTCTGGGCAGCGTTCTACAACTCAGAACTCCAGCAACCATTTCGTTCTGTCCGCGGTCATCATCGAAGGCAGGGACCTGCCTGCCGTGGCTGCCCAGCAGGCGGCACTCCGACTCGAGCTGGGGAGAAGGCCCGGCGATCCGCTGCACTGGCAGAACCTTAAAGGGCACTCCCTTCGCCTTCATGCTGCCAAGACGGTCGGGGCCATGCCTCTATCGGCTTGCTCCGTCGTTGTGTGTAAGCGGCACTTGAGCGGTTCGAGATTGCCCGATGAGAACCACGCCTACCTCTACACCCTTCGGCTTCTGTTGGAGCGCCTCTCGTGGTTTGCACGCGATCGAGACGGCAAGTTGTCCTACACGCTTGCGGCAATTGTTCGGTTCAAGCTTGCTCAGCTCCGTGTCTACGAGGATCGACTTCGAGCTGATCCAGAGTGCCAGATCGTGTGGTCTTGCCTCGATCCCAAAGGGGGTCGCATTGACCAGCCGGGCCGAGTGGAGCAGTTGCAACTCGCCGACCTTGTCGCTTCAGGGACGTTCCAGGCATTCGAACCCGACAAGTTTGGAAATACCGAGAGGAGATACCTGGTTGAGCTGGCTGGCTGCCTTTACCGGCGTCCGCCAGGACCTCTCACCTCCTACGGTTTGAAGGTTCACCCTTGGAACGCCACCACCCGCAGCCTCTACGACTGGGTTATGGCTCTCTAAAGCACAAGAACACGTTGGCCGGCTACAGCCGCAAGAGCGGGTGCCGTCGTTTCCGATGGCAGACGACCATCCGTGTTCTTCGTGCATAAACAGTTTAGCCATGCGTCCTGCTATACAAAATCAGCATTTTTACTTACATCCATAGGGTCGAGGTCTGAAGGAAATCCCGGGCATGCGCGGGAAAACTTACCCGCCTCGGCAGACGTACGGGAGACCTGGCCTGGCCCGGGCTCAGCCCAGGATCGTCCGCATCAGGCGGACCGCCCCCGCCTTGTCGAGCGGGTCGTTGCCGTTGCCGCACTTCGGCGACTGGACGCAGGAGGGGCACCCCGACTCGCAGGGACAGTTCGCCACGACCTCCAGCGTCGCCGCCAGGTGGTCCTCGCAACGGGCGAAGCCCCGCTCGGCGATGCCGATGCCCCCCGGGTAGCCGTCGTAGATGAAGACCGTCGGGAGCCCCGTGTCCATCGACAGGGCGGTCGACACGCCGCCGATGTCCCAGCGGTCGGCCATCGCGAAGAGGGGCAGGACCCCGATGCCGGCGTGCTCGGCGGCATGGAGCGACCCCGGCAGGTCGGCGGGGCAGATCCGTGCCGCGGCCACGATGTCCTCGGGCACGGTGTACCAGAAGGCCACGGTGGCCAGCGTCTGCTCCGGCAGCTCGAGCGGCACGACGTCCAGCAGGTCGCCGTTGGCGATCGAGCGCCGGGCGTAGGCGACCACCCGCTGCGTCACGTCGACCCGGCCCAGATGGCACGCCACGGCTCCCAGCCGGCGCTGCTCGGTCGTGGCGACGATCCGGATGTCGGAGGTCTGCCGCGCCTGGGTGTAGAACGCCGGCGACCCGGCCTCGACGAGGGCGACCCGCCCGGCGATATCGAGGTCGACCACGACGAAGCTCTCCCCCTGGTGCAGGTAGACGGCGCCGGGGTGCACCTGGCCGAATGCCCTCGCCCCGTCGACGGTGCCGAGGAGGGCGCCCGTGCCGGCGTCGACGATCTGGTACTGCTCCCCCCCGAGCGACCGCAGGTCCAGCTCCCTGCCCGGCGGCTCCCGCCGGCGCCAGTGCAACCGTGCCTGCCCGGTCGCCCGAACCTTGCGCTCGGCCAGGTCGCCCCGCTCCAGCATCCCGGCGGCGACCGGGGCGGCGCCGTCGCCGAACGTCTCCGTGACCTCCGACGGCGCCATCGGCAACTCGTGGGCGGCGCAGCCGAGGTGTGGCTCCAGGATGCGGGGGTTGGTCACGTCGACGAGGGCCGCCTCGAAGGGCCGGGCCAGCAGGACGTCGGGGTGCGAGAGGTAGTACTGGTCCAACGGGTCCTCATGGCCCACGAGCACCGCCGCCGACTCCTGGCGCGACCGCCCGGCCCGGCCCGCCTGCTGCCACACCTGGGCCACGGTGCCCGGGAACCCGTTCATCACGACGGCATCGAGGCCCCCGATGTCGACGCCGAGCTCGAGGGCGGTCGTTGCGGCCACCCCCAGGAGCTCACCCGAGGACAGCGCCCGCTCGATCTCCCGCCGCTCGCCGGCCAGGTACCCCGCCCGGTAGGCCCGGATGCGGGCCGAGGTCGCCGGATCGGGCACGATGACCTTGGCGTGCTTGGCGACCAGCTCGGCAGACTTGCGGGACTTGGTGAAGGCGATCGAGCGGATGCCCTCCCCGGCGAAGGTGGCGAGGAGGCGGGCCGACTCCCAGTTGGACGATGCCCGGGACGCCCGAGTACCGGCGGCCTCGTCCCCGGGCCCGTCCTTGAAGGGGGGGTTCCAGAAGGCGAACAGGCGCTCCCCCCGGGGGCTGCCGTCCCCGCTCACCTCGGTGAAGGGGACGCCGACGAGGCGCTCGGCAAGGTCGCCCGGGTTGCCGATGGTCGCGGACGTGAGGATGAACCTCGGGGCGGACCCGTAGTGGCGGGCGACCCGGCGGAGCCGCCGCAGGATGCAGCCGACATGGCTCCCGAACACCCCCCGCAGCGTGTGGGCCTCGTCGACCACGACGTAGGCGAGGTGGGCGAACAGCTCCGCCCATCGGGTGTGGGTGTCGAGCATCCCGTAGTGCACCATGTCCGGATTCGACAGGACGATGCGGGCGTAGCGGCGGACGAGACCACGCTCGGCGGACGGCGTGTCGCCGTCGTAGGTGGCGGCGGTCACCTGGGGGAGGGCAAAG
>DASXNO010000257.1:0-20317 GCA_036495025.1 Actinomycetota bacterium
ATCGCCAGGGCCGGGGGCGGCACGGTCCTCAGCGACGCCGGCTCGGCCTACAAGGTGGCCCTCCCGAAGGTCGAGGTGAAGGAGTCGCTGGCATTCCTCCTGCTTGCGGTCGCAGCCCTGCTGTTGCCGCTCGACGTCGCCGCCCGACGGCTCGTGGTCTCCCGCGGCGACCGGAAGGCCTGGTCCGAGGTCCTGCGACGACGGGAGGCCAAGGTACCGGCCGCAGTCGAGCCGACGCTGGAACGCCTGAAGGGACGGCTGGCGCAGCAACGGGCGGGACGGCCGCCGCCTGCCTCGGAGGAGGCGGCCCCGCCGGCGGCCCAGCCAGCGGCGGAGGATGACCTCGCAGCGAGGTTGCTGGCACGGCGCAAGAAAAGGGACGGGTAGCCGGCCAGGTCAGTCGCCTTTCGCGCACAGACGCGCGATCAGGACCTAACCTTGAAGAGAAGGGCGGCGACACGATCGACTCGGTCGACTCGGTCGCAGAGCCCCGGGGAACAAGCCCGCTAAGCTACGCTACGTGCTCGCACGAGCGGCAACGAGAGGTAGAGCCAGTGCCCGAAAAGACCCCCGAAGTTCCCGAGCGGCCATCCCTCGACGGCCTGGAGGCAACGTGGGCGGACCGGTGGGAGCAGGCCGGCGTCTACCGGTTCGACGCTCCCGGTGATCGGGCGGCGGTCTTCTCGATCGACACCCCGCCCCCGACGGTCAGCGGATCCCTGCACGTGGGCCACGTGTTCTCCTACACCCACACCGACATCATCGCCCGGTTCCAGCGGATGCGCGGCAAGCACGTCTTCTACCCGATGGGATGGGACGACAACGGCCTGCCGACGGAGCGCCGGGTGCAGAACTACTTCGGGGTCCGCTGCGAGCCCTCGTTGCCCTACGACCCGGACTTCCAGCCACCGGAGCCCGTCGCCAAGAAGGGACAGCGGCCGGTCCTGAACATCTCTCGCCGCAACTTCGTCGAGCTCTGCGAGCAACTGACGGTCCAGGACGAGATGGCGTTCGAGGCGCTGTGGCGCCGCCTCGGGCTGTCGGTGGACTGGTCGATGACCTACACGACGATCGGCCGCCACGCCCAGCGCGTCTCCCAGCGCTCCTTCCTGCGGCTGCTGCGGGCCGGAGAGGCCTACCAGGCCGACGCCCCGACGTTGTGGGACGTCGAGTTCCGTACCGCCGTGGCACAGGCCGAGCTGGAGGACCGTGACCACGCCGGCGCCTGGTACCGCATCGCGTTCCACGGCCAGGGCGGGGAGAAGATCTTCATCGAGACCACGCGTCCGGAGTTGCTGCCCGCGTGCGTGGCACTGGTCGCCCACCCCGACGACGAGCGCTACCAGGCGCTGTTCGGCACGACGGTGACCTCGCCGGTCTTCGGCGTCGAGGTTCCCGTGCTCGCCCACCCCGGGGCGGAGCGCGAGCGGGGCGCGGGCATCGCCATGTGCTGCACCTTCGGCGACCTGACCGATGTCCAGTGGTGGCGTGAGCTGAAGCTCCCGACGCGCACCATCATCGGCCGCGACGGTCGAATCCTGCCGGACGCGCCGCCTGGCCTGGACGATCCCGAGGGACGGAAGGCGTACGCCGAGCTGGCCGGGGCCACCGTCCCCACGGCCCGCGACCGGGTGGCGGGCATGCTGGCCGAGTCCGGCGACCTCGAGGGCGAGCCGCGCCCGACGACGCGGCCGGTGAAGTTCTACGAGAAGGGCGACAAGCCGCTGGAGATCGTCTCGAGCCGCCAGTGGTTCATCCGTTCGGTCGAGCACCGCGACGTGCTGCTCCAGCGCGGGGCCGAGCTGCAGTGGCACCCCCCCTACATGAAGGCGCGCTACGACGACTGGGTCCGCGGGCTCAACGGAGACTGGCTGATCAGCCGTCAGCGCTTCTTCGGCGTCCCGTTCCCCCTCTGGTACCCGCTGGACGAGAGCGGGGAGCCGGACTACACGGCGCCGATCCTCCCATCCGACGAGGCGTTGCCCGTCGACCCGTCGTCGGAAACCCCACCCGGCTACACCGCCGATCAGCGCGACCGCCCCGGTGGGTTCAGTGCCGAGGCCGACGTCATGGACACCTGGGCGACCTCCTCGCTGACGCCGCAGATCGCCACCGGCTGGGAAGAGGACCCCGACCTGTACGCGCAGACCTTCCCGATGGACGTGCGGCCCCAGGCACACGACATCATCCGGACCTGGCTGTTCTCGACCGTGCTGCGGGCGGAGCTGGACGCCCACGTGCTGCCGTGGCGCCACGTCGCGCTGTCCGGATGGATCCTCGACCCCGACCGCAAGAAGATGAGCAAGTCCAAGGGCAACGTCGTGACCCCCATGGACCTGCTCGAGCAGTTCGGCTCCGATGCCGTGCGCTACTGGGCCGCCAGCGGGCGTCCCGGGTCCGACACGGCATTCGACCAGGGCCAGATGAAGGTTGGCCGCAGGCTGGCCACCAAACTCCTCAACGCCAGCAGGTTCGTGCTCGGCTTCCCGGAGCCCGCCGAGGGGGCCGAGATCACGGAACCCCTGGACCGGGCGATGCTCGCCGCCCTGGACGAGGTCGTCCGGCAGACCACCGACGCACTGGAGGACTTCGAGTACACGACCGCCCTCGAGCGCACCGAGCGATTCTTCTGGGTCTTCTGTGACGACTACGTGGAACTGGTGAAGCAGCGTGCCTACGACGAGACAAACCCGGCGGCCACCGAGTCGGCACGCCTCGCCCTGCGCACCGCCCTGTCGATCCTGCTGGCGCTGCTCGCTCCGTTCCTTCCCTACAGCGCCGAGGAGGCGTGGTCGTGGTGGCACACAGAGTCCGTGCACACCAGCCCGTGGCCATCGCCCGCGACGCCGGCCGGCGGCGACGAGGGCGGCGGTGCCACGGTGATCTCGCTGGCGAGCGCGGCGATCGGTGCCATCCGGAAGGCCAAGTCCGACGCCAAGCGGTCCATGCGCGCACCGGTGGAAACGGTGACCGTCCAGGGACCCCCAGAAAAGCTGGACGCCATCGCGTCGATCAGCTCGGACCTGCGCGCCGCGGGCAACGTCACCAGGCTGCAGCTCGAGCCGAGCCCCGACCATGACCTCCGGATCGAGGTCAGACTGGCCGAGGAGTAGGGCTTCCGACCGACCTTAGTCGCCGTTCGCGCGCATACGCGCGATCTGCTCCTAACGACGAGCCCGGAGGTGGCGCGACAGGGGACTATGATCCGACCTGGTAGCCCTCACCGGTGATCGCGGTGACGAAGTTGGCATGGCCAACCCGCGCGTCGTCGTAGTCGATGGTGATGTCCTTGCGGTCCAGGTCTACCTTCACGCTGTCGACGCCTTCGAGGGCGCCGACCGCACCCTCGAGTGCGTTCACGCAGTGCTCACAGGTGACTTCGGGGACGGACAGGACTTCCTGGGCCATGACTTCTCCTCCTCGTGGCAGTTTCTCCGTCATCGTATCGCCGGGCCTCCGCTACGGGGCGACCAGCAGGCTCACGAGGAACTGGGCACCGATGGCGGTGATCATGGCGATGTAGAGCAGGCCGGTCGCGGACTGGGTCGAGCGGGCCCACACGGTGGACCGAACCATGAGGGCGAGGACGATCGTGCCCACCAGCAACAGCACCCAGGCCCACCAGTACCCCGAGGCCGAGAAGGCGACCAGGCCGGGCAGCACGGCCCGCAGCAGCCTCCCCCGGCTGGCAAAGCCTGCCAGTCCGGCCGCACCCAGAGACGCCAGCATGATCCAGGTGGCCCCCTTCAGGGGTTCGATGGGGAGGCGAGGCTGGTTGAGGTACCAGTGGCCCAGCACCATGGCATGGGTGACGGCTCCCAGGAAGAAGGTCCCGGCCACCGCCAGGGCGATGCCGTCGGTGCAGCCCCCGCAGGTCCGGGAGCCGCTCTGGAGGATCAGCCAGACGCTCACCCCCGAGGCCGCGGCCCCCGTCGCGACCTCGAGCAGCGGCCGCTGCGTATAGACGGCGGCGAGGAAGGCGGCCATCAGGCCAGCCAGGAGGAAGCCCTCGGTGCGCAGGTTGCGGGGCAGGGCGAACGAGATGGCGACAACGAGCGGCACGAGGCAGTACGCGGCAGCCCGGTAGTGGCCGCGGTCCACCACCCTCCAGACCAGCATCGTGATCCACATCAGGACGAACGTGCCGGCGAACGTCTCCAGGCCCACGAGGACGAAGGCACCAGCGGGGCCGCGCACCGGGAGGGGTTGCTAGGCGACGCTGCCGAAGACGCGCCGCACCCTGGAGGGCGCAAGGGCGCTGCCGCGCCGTGCCAGGCCGCGGATGGTCTTCAGGACCTCCGGGTCGCCGTGCCAGTGGTCCCGCAGGACCTCGTCGCTTGCGCCGTTGAGCAGGACATCGATGGCGATGACCGGCAGGAGCAGCTCGTTGATCCGCTTCAGGCCCAGCAACCGCCGCGGGACCATCCCGACCGGGGTCACGAGGTACGCGGCAATCCCACCGACCACGAGCTTGTTCATCCTCGGTACCCGGGGATCGGCCATCAGGGAAACGACCAGCCTGCCGAGGCTGGGCACCGACATGCCCCACTTCTTCAGCTCACGCACCACGGTCTCGGATTGCACGGGCACAGACTACCTACTTCTCTTCCGTTCGTTGACGGCTCCCTCCCGCGGGACCACCTTGCTTCTCCACTTCTCCTTCGCCGCTGAGCGGGGTACCGGTCTCGTGGCCGGCCATCCGGAGCCTCGCCAGGGAGGCCGCCCCGATGGCCCCGGCGTCGTTGCCGAGGACGGCGGCCACGATGGGCGGGGTCGGGCGGCGGCGGCCGAGGCGGCGGTCCAGCTCCAGGCGGGCCGGCTCGAGCAGGAACCATCCCGCCGCGGCCCCGCTGCCGCCGATGACGATCACGCTGGGATCGAAGCAGTTCGCCAGGCTGGCCAGACCGGTCCCCAGCCATCTGCCGGCCCGCTGGAGCACCTCGGCGGCGAACTCGTCCCCGGCGTGCGCTGCTTCGGACACCAGCGCGCCCGTGATCCGGCTTGGGTCGTCGCCCGCCAGCTCCAGCAGGATCGAGTCCGGGGCGCCGGCAATGCCCTCCCTGGCCATCCTCCCGATGGCGTTGCCGGAGGCCAGGGCCTCCAGGCACCCCCGCTCCCCGCAGGCACACAGGGGGCCGCCGTCGACGAGGGTGATGTGTCCGAACTCCCCGGCAAAGCCGAGGTGCCCGCGGAACAGCTCGCCCCGCAGCACGACGCCTCCCCCGATGCCGGTACCGATGGTCAGCATGAGCGTGTCGTCGCTCCCCCGGCCGGCTCCGTACTGTTGCTCGGCCCAGGCCGCGGCGTTGGCATCATTTTCCACGACGACGTCGACCTGGAAGCGGCGCCGCACCGCCTCCGCCACATCCGTCTGCCCGTAAACGAGATTCGGCGCGAATGCGATGCGCCCCGACGGGTAGCCTACGTAGGCTGCGGCGGCGATGCCGATCGCCCCCGGCACGGGGCCGGCCTGGCTCAGGAGCTGGTCGAGCGCAAGGACAATCGATGCCGTCCCGGCCTCGGGGTCGGTAGGGTGCGAGGCGCGGTGGCAGATGGAGCCGTCCTCGTCGACGAGGACAGCGAAGACCTTCGTGCCGCCGATGTCAACGCCTGCGGTCAGCATGACCCGCCGAGTATAGAAGCGGGCGAATCGGATCCCCAGCGAGGTCCCTTGTTCGGGGCTCCCCGTGGGGACCCTCAAGTGTCCCCACAAGGGTGACGAGAATTGAAGATAGGCCAATGCACATGACCCAGTCGAGCAACGCGCCAGCAAATCGCTCCGAGCGAGACCTCGAGGCACTGGCGAGCGTCGGCCGGGGGCTGCGGGCCGGCGCGGACCTCGACCGCCAACTCGGCCTCGTCCTCCGGCTTGCCGCGGAGGCCGTCGGCGCCAACCGGGCCTCGGTCCTGCTCCTCAACCACGAGACCGGCCGGCTGGAGATCCGCTGCTCGGTGGGGCTCCCCCCGGAGGCGATCCTGTCGACGATCGGCCTCGGCGAGGGCATCGCCGGGTGGGTGGCGGAGAACAACGAGCCATTCATCCTGCACGGCCCGGTCACCGACCCCCGTTTCCAGGGCATCGACCCCACCATCGATTCCAGCCTCTGCCTCCCCCTCGCAGCCGAGGGCAACGAGGACAGGGTGCTGGGCGTGCTGAACCTGACCCGCCAGCCCGGGGATCCGTTCACGGTCGAGGACCTTCGCCTCGCCTCCTCCCTGGCCGACCTCGCCTCGGTGGCCGTGGAGAAAGCCTTCCTCTACGCCAGCCTTCGAGAACGTGAGACCCGGGTGGCGCGGCTGCTCGAAGCGGCCGTCAACGCCCAGGAAACCGAGCGGCGCAGGGTCGCCGAGGAGCTGCAGGACAGCTTCCTCGAGGGACTCTCGGGGCTGCACCTCCAGGCCGAGATCGCCAAGATCACGCTGGGCCGGACGGCGCCGCGCGAGGCGGTGGCCGCGGTCGAGCAGATCCAGGACGCCATCCAGCGGACGTCGGCAAGGCTGCGCGACTACGCGGTCAAGGCCTGCCCGGAATCGGTTGACGAGCGGGGCCTCGCTCCGGCGCTGGCGGCCATGGTGGAGGAGATCGGCGCGACCTCGACCCTGGAGGGGCACTTCGACAACCGCTCGGGCGAGCAGCGTCTCCCCGGCGGCGTCGAGACGATCCTCCTCCGTGCCGCCCAGGAGGCACTCCGCAACGTCGTGGGCCACGGCCGGGCCCGCCAGGTCCGGGTCGCCCTGGAGAGCAACCGGAACGAGGCCTGCCTGAGCGTCTGCAGCGAGGGCCCCGGCATTGAGCCAGGGCCGTCCGCCGAGCACCCTCCCTGCACGACGGGCCTCGACACCATGCGGGAGCGCCTCGCCCTCGCGGGCGGGACCGTCGACGTCGTGACCGAGCCCGAGGGCGAGACCAGGATCAGCGTCCGGATCCCGCTGGCTGCCTTCCGCTGACGCCTACGCCTTCACCGGCGCTCAATGGCGCTCAGTAGGCCCTGCGGCGGTAGGAGGCGCGGTAGATGAGCAGGGCGATCACGGCGCCGATGACGGAACCGATCAGCCCGCTCGTCTGGAGCACCAGGGTGTGGGCAAAGATCAGGCTTGCGAGCAGGCCCCCGATAAACGATCCGGCGATGCCGAGCACGGCGGTGCCGAGGATGCCGATCGGGTCCCGCCCGGGCACGATCAGCCGTGCGAGGCCACCGGCGATCAGCCCCACGATGAAGAGTGAAAGCAGGAAGACAAGCATGCGAGGTCTCCTTTTCCCAGGCCGGCGCGGGCCGGCCTCCCCAGCCGGTCGCGGACGCGCCGGCAGGGAAGATGTACCCGGAAGAGGAGCACCGCGCGCATCTGCGGTTGCAAACCACGCAGACACGTGATGCGGGACCCAGGTATAGGACGAAAGCCCCGAACTGGGCCGCCCGCAGAGTCGAAAGAGCGAGTGGCTACGCCCCCGACTCGACCCGCTTCTTCAGCCCTCCGAGCGCCCGGGCGACGATCATCTTCACCGCCTGGCGACGGATGAACGACGGGACAGGGAAGCCGGGATCGATCTCGAAGTTGTAGGTGACCGTGGTCGCATCGGATCCCGAGGGGGCGGGGGCCATGAGGTAGGACCCCTTGATCAGCTTCACATCGCCCCCTGGCTCGCTCTCCCAGGCAAGTCCGCCCTCGGGATAGCTGTAGGCAAGCACGTAACGGACCGTTTTGATCTTCGCATCGAGCTCGAAGGAGGCCCGGGAGGGCCGGCCCTGGTCGTCGCGGTCGAGCACGGTGGCCTCCTTGAACTCGTCCATCCACTTGGGGAACGAGTCGATGTCGGTCATCACCTGGAAGATCGCCTCGGGTGTGGCCTGTATGTCAATGGATTCGCTGCCTGATTCAGCCGACATCGCTTGGGTCCTTTCCCGGTACGCCAGTTGTTCGTGGTTGCGGGAGATTCTAGAGCGCAAGGGGAACGGCACGTTGGGTACGCCGGAAATAGCCGGCGTTCAGGAGATGCGTCCGGCCCAGGTGCGTGGACGACACCAGCGGCTGGTGGATGTGCCCGAAGAACACCCGCAGCGGCTGGAAGTCCCGTACGTAGGTGAGCAGGCTCGCGGAGCCTCGCTCGCGCCGGCGGGCCACGGTGTCGTAGGTCAGCTCCGGCAGGTCCGGTGGCACGTGCGAGCACACGACGTCGACCCGCCCCAGGGCGCCGAGCTTGGCGTCGTACTCCTCTTCGGCGATCTCGCCCGCCACGCCGAGGGGGGTGGGCAGGCCGCCACCGACGAAGCCGACCGCCATCCCCTCGATCTCGACGACCTTCCCGTCCGCCATCACGACGTTTGGCGCCTCCTCCGAGAAGACCTCGAGGGCGATCCCCGGGGAATCGACGTTGCCGAGGATGAGGTACGTGCGTGGGGGCAGCACCGCTGCGACCCGGCGGTAGGCCTCACGGATGAGGCTCTGGAAGCGCTCGGCGACCTCCTCTTCCCGGCCCTCCCGCCGGCGTTGCATGACCACACGCGCCTCGTCGAACCGGCGCTGCGCCCGCAGCCCCACCACTTCGGCCACCGCCTCCGGCCCGTAGACCTCGACGAGAATCCCATCCATCGCACCGTAGTCGATGATGTTGATGAGGTCGCCGAGCAGCAGCAGCGTGTCGTCCGGACGGACCTCGCGCGCCAGCGCATCGACGCCCGAGTGCAGGTCCGAGACCACCTTGACGGCCACGCGCTCACCCTATCCTGGGGGCCGGCGCCCATCCGGGCGCCACAGCGTCCCTGCACAACCCTGCACCGAACCTGCACCGAACCTGCACAAGGAGAACCGGAACTGGTCCCCCACCTGGACGCCGATGAGCAGCCTCCGGCTCCCGGTCCCCGGGCGGTCCTGTTCGACTACGGGCACACCCTGGTCGACTTCCAGAGGCTGCCTCATGCGCTGGTCGCCGCCTACGAGGACATCCGGGCGCGCCTGGAGCACCTGGTCGAGCACGACCTGCCGCAGGCCGAGGACCTCGCCCACCAGGTGACCGGAGCGGTGGACGTCCTCATCACCCAGTCCTATCTCGAGGGGAGGCTGGAGGAACTCGACGTGGTCGAGTTGCTGGCGAAGGCATTTGCCGGCATCGGTGTCACGTTCGGCCCCGAGACCGCCGAGGAGATCGTTGCCATCGACCACCGGGCCTTCACGGAATCGGTCACGGTGCCGGAGTCCACGATCCAGGTGCTGCAACAGCTCCGGGACCGAGGCTGGCTCATGGGCCTGGTCTCCAACATGCACCTGCGGGCGGATCTGGTGCGGGCGGACCTCGCCGCCCTCGGGCTGGACCGGTTCCTTGCTGCCACGGCCTTCAGCTCCGAGGTCGGCTGGCGCAAGCCCGACGCGCGGATCTTCACGGTCGCGCTCCAACGGCTGGGCGTGAGGGCGCGCGAGGCGGTGTTCGTCGGCGATCGCCTGCGCGACGACATCGCCGGCGCCCGGGCTGTCGGGATGCGGACCGTGCTCACCCGGGAGTTCCGCGACGAGATCGATGGTCCGGACCGGGCCGACGCCCGCCGGTTCTGGCCTGCCGGCGACGGCATCGAGGTCCTGCGCCCCGACCGCAGCATCCGAGCACTGACGGAGCTGCCGGACGTCCTCGATTGCTGGGGCCCCGATCGCTCATGAACCATCGCTCATGAACCATCGCTCGGGACCAGGGTGACCCGGTCGGCCAGCGTGCTGGCTTGATGCACTGAATAACCTGATTGTGGGGCTAGCGGTTCCCCGGTAGAGGCCACGGTAAGCGGATTCCCAACCGAACGAGCGCCCCGTCCGTTCCAGGGGAATTGCCGTCGGGCTTCCCCGTTCCCGGCGCTTCCGTGATCGATATTAAAGTTCTCACATCGGCCCACGCCAAGCGCCTAAATTGCCCAAGAAAAGCTTCTTGCTTGGGTGGCGGATGGGATAGTGGACCCGAGCCAGTTTCGGACTTTCCCTCGAAAAAGGAGCATCGGTATGTGGGCGCGCGTCCCCCGGTTTCTGACGGCCGGGCTTGTCCCTCGGGCAACGATCCTCGGGATGGCTGCATCCCTCCTCGCCATTGCCCCCATGGGTGCCCTGACCCCTGCCGCACATGCGGCGACCGGTACGATCACGGAATTCAACAACGCTAACCGCCCGGGCATCATTCAGAACTCCAGTTCCGACCCCCTCGGTCTTGCGGTCGGCTCCGACGGCAACCTCTGGTTCACCGACGCGGGCGAGAGCCTGCAAGGCGCTCCGCCACCGCCGAGGCAGATCGGCAGGTTCCACCTCGCCGACGGGTCGCTGTCGTTCACCCCCAACACGGACTGGTTCCCCAACGGTGAGCCCGGCAGCGTCCCGGTCGCCATCACGAACAGCGGGGACAACAACCTGTGGTTCGCCAACGAAGGGACCAACGCCAACGACGTCGGCGCCATCAGTGCGCAGGGAAGCAACCCCCTTGGGTCGGGGAACCCCTTTGGCGTTGGCATCCCCGCGAGCACCATCACCGGCATCACCCTTGGCCCGGACAACAACCTGTGGTTCACGATGTTCGGATCGGGCAACATCGGCCATATCGGTCGCAATGGCACCGGCCTCACCACCATCAAGCTTCCCGGCGGCCGCACCGCCGCCCAACCCGCGACGGCGACGGTGACCCAGAACCCGCAGGCCATCACCACCGGGCCGGACCACAACCTGTGGTTCACCATCCAGCAATCGAGGACCATCGGCCGGATGACGCCCGCAGGGGCCCTGACCGAGTTCACGCCGCCGGTCAGCCTTCCCGGCCTCGCCGGCATCACGACCGGCTCCGACGGCAACCTCTACGTCACGGCCGAGGGTGACTCGACCCCCAACCCCGCGCACCCGATGCGGCCGACGATGGCCGGCAACGGGCGGCTCGCCCGCGTGACGCCCGCCGGCGCGGTCACGGTGCTTCCGGTGCCGCCCGGTGCCACCGGGTTCTCGCCCAACGCCATCGTCACGGGCCCGGACGGCAACATCTGGTTCACCGACGTCGGCGGCAACGCGATCTGGCGCTTCGACCCGCTGACGACCACCTACACCAAGTTCCCCGTCCCCACGCAGAGCGCCTTCTCCGGCAACGTCCAGCCCACCGGCATGGTCGTCGGTCCGGATGGCAACGTCTGGTTCACCGAGAACAATGCCGTCGGCGGCCTCGCACGTGTGACCATCGACCCGCTGGTCCAGCTCTCCCCGTCGCCGGTGAACTTCGGGAGTCACACTCCCGGTTCGACCAAGAGCCTGACTGTCGTCGCGACGAACACGACCAACAACACCTACATGGTCACCGCCGCCCCCTCGATCACGGGCCCGAACGCGGGTGACTTCACGATCGCCGCCGGCAACACCTGCACCGCGTCGTCGACGCTCGGCCCGAAGGCATCCTGCACGATGACCATCCAGTTCAAGCCCGCCGGCACCGGCACGAGGTCCGCCACCGTGGCCCTCCCGGTGAACGACAACGCAGCCCCCCACACGGCGATCCTCACCGGCGTGGGCCAGGCGGTGGCTCCGACCTTCGGCCCCCCCAGCGCGGCCTTCGGCGCCGCCTTCGTCCACCAGGTGACGAAGCCGGTCAACTTCAGCCTCACCAATGTGACCGGCGCGCCGGTGACGGTGAACTCGGTCAAGCTCGGCCAGCCCAACCCGAGCGACTTCATCATCGGGAGCGACACCTGTTCGGGGGCGACCGTGCCCGATGCCGGCAGTTGCACCGTGTCGGTCTCCTTCGATCCGACGACCATCGGGGCGCGGTCCTCCAATCTGAGTGTCGTGGCCAACGGCGTCACCCTCCCGTCCTCGAGCCTGTCCGGCACCGGCGTGGCGGCCCCTCCTGGCAGCAATCCGGGCAAGGGGTACTGGGAGGTGGCCTCCGATGGCGGGATCTTCAACTTCGGGGCGGCCAAATTCTTCGGCTCC
Organism: Actinomycetota bacterium; assembly: GCA_036495025.1. Classification (GTDB taxonomy): domain Bacteria; phylum Actinomycetota; class CADDZG01; order JAHWKV01; family JAOPZY01; genus JAOPZY01. Next base: position 11,935 of record DASXNO010000257.1, read on the forward strand.
ACCGGATCGATCAGCCTCAACAAGCCCATCGTGGGGATGGCTGGGACCCCCGACGGCAACGGCTACTGGCTGGTCGCCACCGACGGGGGGATCTTCGCCTTCGGTGACGCCAAGTTCTTCGGGTCGACGGGGTCGATCCGCCTCAACAAGCCCATCGTCGGCATGGCCTCGACGCCCGACGGCCAGGGTTACTGGCTCGTCGCGTCCGACGGGGGCATCTTCGCCTTCGGGGATGCTGCCTTCTTCGGCTCGACGGGCTCGATCCACCTGAACAAGCCCATCGTCGGCATGGTGGCGGCCCCGGATGGCCAGGGCTACTGGATGGTGGCGACCGACGGGGGCATCTTCGCCTTCGGGAGCGCGAGGTTCTTCGGCTCGACCGGGTCGATCCACCTGAACCAGCCCATCGTCGGCATGGCGACCACGCCCGACGGCGCCGGCTACTGGATGGCGGCGACCGACGGGGGGATCTTCGCCTTCGGGGATGCTGCCTTCTTCGGCTCGACGGGCTCGATCCACCTGAACCGGCCGGTGGTGGGCATCGCCGGCACGCTGGATGGAGCCGGCTACTGGATGGCGGCGACCGACGGGGGAATCTTCAACTTCGGTGACGCCGGGTTCTTCGGGTCGACGGGGTCGATCAAGCTCAACAAGCCGATGGTGGGCCTCGCCGTCGCGCCCTGACCCGGCAGTGCGGCACCGACGCCGTCCGGGAGACGTGAGCATACCCGGGGCACTTTGCCGCTTTCCCCCGGCGCCTTGAGGGGCGCCGGGGGGCCGGCCCGGGGCCCTCCGGGGGCTCGTACCGAGCATCGACCGTCCCTGAGGCGCCCCCTCAAGGCGCCGGACAGGTCTTGGATCGAATGTCACGAGCGCGACTAAGGACTTGCTTTCCTGAATCTTCAGAGGTAGAAACGAGCCCAATGGTCGAATCCGGCCTTGCTGACTGCTCGGCCGTCCGTCACTTCCGCCGCATAAAGGAGCAGCCTATGCAACGGCATCACCGTGTGACGCCAGGGATCATCGCCCGCATTCTCGCCCTCGCCCTGCTGAGCTCCGGCCTCCTCTTCGCGGCCGCACCGAGCTCGCTCGCGACGGCCGCACCGGCGCTCGTACCCGCCCAGACCCTGCCGCCGAGCGTCACGGGCACGTCGTTCACCACCCAGACGGTGGGGACCACCAGTCCCACCCAGACCGTCACCTTTACCGCCACCACTGGGGACGTCGTCATCACGGCGACCCCAACCGTCACCGGCACCAACACGTCGGACTTCGCGCTGTCCTTTCCGCCAACCGGTGGATGCGTGACCGGTACCACCGTTACGTCGGGGACGACCTGCACGGTGTGGGTGGCCTTCACGCCGACCGGAGCCGGGCTCCGGACCGCCACGATGACGGTGACGGACACGGCCACCGACACGCCGCAACAGGTCGCCCTCACGGGCGTTGGCGTGGTGGTGGCCACCGGCGTCAGCCCGGCGGTCACGAACTTCTACAACCAGGCCCTCGGGACCACGAGCACCGCCCGGGCGGTGGCGCTCGTCAACGGGGGGCCCACCACGATCACCGTGAGCAGCGTGGGCATCATCAGCGGCACGCCGACGGCTCCGAGGCCCGATTTCTCGATTGTGCCGGGCACCGATACGTGTACGGGCCAGCAGGTGGGCCCCAACGCCGCCTGTACGGTGGCGGTCGTCTTCAGCCCGGCAGCGGAGGGCAGCCGGTCGGGGTTCATCTTCTTCGTCGACAACGGCACGGGAAGCCCGCACCTGGGGTTGCTGCTCGGGCGCGGGGTCCACACCGCCGGCTACTGGCTGTCGGGCTCCGACGGGGGCATCTTCGCCTTCGGGCCCGGGGCGTCCTTCTTCGGCTCCACGGGGTCGATGAAGCTCAACCAGCCGATCGTGGGCATCGCCACCACCCCTGACAGCGGCGGGTACTGGGAGGTCGCCACCGACGGCGGGATCTTCGCCTTCGGGGACGCCGGCTTCTACGGCTCGACGGGGTCGATCAAGCTGAACAAGCCCATCGTGGGCATGGCCAGCACGCCCAGTGGTCTGGGCTACTGGCTCGTGGCGTCCGACGGCGGCATCTTCGCCTTCGGGGATGCTCCGTTCTTCGGCTCGACGGGATCGATCAAGCTCAACAAGCCAATTGTCGGGATCGCCCCCACCCAGGACGGCCTCGGCTACTGGCTGGTGGCGTCCGACGGCGGCATCTTCGCCTTCGGGGATGCCGTGTTCCGGGGCTCCACTGGGGCCATCGTCCTCAACAAGCCGATTGTGGGAATGGCGGCCGCGCCGAATGGCTCGGGCTACTGGCTCGTGGCGTCCGACGGCGGCATCTTCGCCTTCAATGCGCCGTTCCTCGGCTCAACGGGGTCGATCAAGCTGAACAAGCCAATTGTCGGTATCGCGCCCACGCCGACGGGGGCGGGCTACTGGCTCGTGGCCACCGACGGCGGCATCTTCGCCTTCGGGGATGCTCCATTCTTCGGCTCGACGGGGTCGATCACCCTCAACAAGCCGATTGTGGGAATGGCACCGGCCCTCTAGGCGCCGGCAGCACCTCTTCACCGGGGAGCCCCTGTGGCTCCCCGGTGACGCGTCTGGGGACACAACCGTCGCGGTCGAGCGCCGCGGCGGCGGGATTAGAGTTCTCTCAGATTGCCTCGGATGACTTGATTGCGGGCATCATTCTGGCGATAGAACCATTGCCAACGGAACGACACGTTGGTCTCGTTCTTACCCCGTCACCTGAACGCCGGACATAAAGGAGCCAGCCCTACCGTGCCACCGCGTCCCCTCGCCGAGGGAGAACCTGGACCGTCTCGGGGGGTGGTCCAGGTGGTCTAGATGCACCCGCGAGTGGTCGAGACGCAACGTCCGGGAGCGCACCTTGAGCCGGAGAGTATTTGCGCTCGGTCAATTATCGGTATACACATGTGACGCAACTGTGTTTTGAGAGGTTCGGCGCGTCGCTCACCGTGCCAGCCAGAGAGGTTGAACAAGCCGGCAGAAGTTCCACAAAGCGGCATGCCGATCATCCGCCCTGCAAAAGGAGTTTTGTATGCCTGAAACCGCGCGCCGGTTCCCCATGTCGGGGGCGCTGTCTCGCATCGTCACCCTCGCAGTCCTTGCCTCGGGACTCTTCTTCTGGGTCCCGGGTGCCGGGAAGGCCTTCGCCGCGAATCCGCCCGTCGGTACCGTGGGCCATATCGACGAGTACAACTCCGCCCCGACCGCAAGTGAGTCGGTTTCCAGCCCCGTCGGCATCGCGTCGGGACCGGGGAACACCCTCATCTTCGTCGACTCGCCGAACAGCACGGTGGGCCGGATCAATACCGACGGCACCGGGATCGCGGCAACCAACACCAACTCCCCCGGCGCGTCCCCGCTCGGGATCGCAAAGGGCGCTGACAGCAACTACTACTTCACGGAAAGCAACATCAGCGTGGACCAGACGGCACGCTTCAACGTCCCCGGCGGGACGATCAACGAGTTCAACGTCGTGCCGCCGAGCTCGCAGCCGTGGGGCATCACCGCCGGCCCGTCCGGCGATCCCAACAGCATGTGGTACACGGAGAACGCCACCGGCAACATCGGACGGATCACCACGACCGCAGTGGGTGGCGACACCGGCTCGTTCTTCCCGCTCTCCTCGGGAGGGGCACCGGTGGCCATCGTCGCCGGACCGAGCGGCCACATCTGGTTCACGGAGCAGCTTGGCACCACCCCCGGGAGCGGCGGCACGATCGGCGAGATGACCACGGGCGGCAGCGTCAGCGAGTTCCCGGTCGATCCGGTCACGACCACCGTCGGGCTCGACGGCCTCGCCGTGGGCCCGGACGTCACCGCGAGCAGCACCGCCCTCTGGTTCACCGAGCAGCAAACGGGCAAGGTCGGCAAGATGGTGCCCGCCACCCACGCGGTCACGACCTACCAGGTGACCGGCACCGCCCACCCGACCGCCATCACCGCCGGCCCCGACGGGAACATGTACTTCGTCGATCCGGGCAACAATGCGATCGGTCAGATCACGCCCGCCGGCAGCTTCAATGAGTTCCCGATGCCGACGGCCGGTGTCTTCGGACCCAATGCGGCGCCGTTCGGCATCACGGCCGGTCCAGACGGCAACATCTGGTTCACGGAGCAGACGGGTGTCGGTGGGGGCAAGATCGGCAAGCTCACGATTGCTGCCCCGACGCTCGGCATCGCCCCCAATCCACTGACGTTCGGAAGCCAGGCCATCGGCACGACCAGCACAGCGTTGACGGCCACCGTCACGGCCTCCGGCGGATCGGCGACCTTCACGTCGGTCACGCTCGGCGGCACCAACGCGGCCGACTTCAAGATCACCAACACCTGCACGGGGACCACCGCGAGCTGCACGGTCGCCGCGACGTTCTCTCCCACGGGGAGCACCACCGGCGCCCGTACTGCGACGGTGAGCTTCGTCGACAACGCCACCGGCAGTCCTCAGACCCTGACCCTGAACGGGACGGCCGCCGCCGCCGGCTCCACGGTGATTGCCGGGGTTTCCCCGCCGACGACGAACTTCTTCAACCAGTCGCTGGGCACGACGTCCACCGTCCACAGCGTCGCCCTGGTCAACGCAGGGACCGCCAACATGTCCGTCAGCGGCTTCACCATCACCGGCACGGCCCGAAGCGACTTCACGGTCGCCCCCGGGACCGACCACTGCACCGGGGCGACCGTGTCTCCCAACGGCTTCTGCACGGTCGGCCTCGTCTTCAACCCGAGCGCGGAAGGGGCACGCACCGGATCCATTGTCTTCTCCAGCAATGCCACCGGCGGCAGCCAGACCGGCCTGCTCGTCGGCCGTGGCGTGCACGCCGCTGGCTACTGGCTCGGCGCCTCCGACGGCGGCATCTTCAACTTCGGAGCGGGGGCCGCGTTCTTCGGCTCCACCGGGTCGCTCAAGCTCAACAAGCCGATCGTGGGCATGGCGGCCACCCCGGACAGCCTCGGCTACTGGCTCGTCGCATCGGACGGCGGCATCTTCGCCTTCGGCGATGCGGCGTTCTTCGGCTCGACCGGATCCATCAAGCTGAACTCCCCCATCGTGGCCATGGCGGCGACCCCCACCGGCCTCGGCTACTGGCTCGTCGCAGCCGACGGCGGCGTGTTCGCCTTCGGTGACGCCAAGTTCTTCGGCTCGACAGGCTCGATCAAGCTCAACAAGCCGATCGTGGGCATGGCGCCGACGCAGGATGGTCAGGGCTACTGGATGGTCGCCACCGACGGCGGCATCTTCGCCTTCGGCGATGCGGCGTTCAAGGGATCGACCGGATCGATCACGCTCAACAAGCCGATCGTCGCCATGGCCGCAACGCCCGATGGCAGCGGCTACTGGCTCATCGCTTCCGACGGCGGTGTCTTCGCCTTCGGGGCCCCGTTCCTGGGGTCGACGGGTTCGATCAAGCTGAACCAGCCCATCGTCGGGACGGCGACGACGCCGACCGGCAAGGGCTACTGGATGGTGGCCACCGACGGCGGCATCTTCGCCTTCGGCGACGCACCGTTCTTCGGCTCGACGGGCTCCATCAAGCTCAACAAGCCGATCGTCTCCATGGCGCCGGCCCTGTAACCACAGCAGGCACGAACCGTAACCGGGGCCCCACGGGGCCCCGGTTCGCTGCGGGGTCGAGGGAGCTCACCCGCCGAAGCGGCGGACGCGGGCCGAGTACTCGAGGATCGCCTCGGCGACATCGCTCTCGTCGACGTCGGGGCAGTACTTCGTTGTGAAGACAAGCTCGGCGTAGGCAGCCTGGAGCGGCAGGAAGCCGGAGGAACGGTACTCCCCCGAGGTTCGCCACACGAGGTCGGGGTTGGGATGGAGCTGGCCGGTGGTGTCGAGGAAGTCGCGCAGGTCGAGGCTTGCCGGGTCGGCGGCCGTTGCGCGCGCTTGGGTCACAAGGCGCTCGAGGGCACGGTGCAGCTCGTCGGCTCCGCCGTAGTTGATGGCAAGGCTGATGGCGTTGCGCTCGAAGCCCGCCGTCTCGTCCTGGATCTTGTCGATGGCCGCCAGCAGCGACGGAGGGATGCCCTCGGGGAAGCCCGCGCGGGCGGTCTCTGCCTCCATCCCCTTGGGGGGACCGTACCGGCGGCCGATGTGCAGCACCCGGACCTCCTCCTCCACCGCCTCGGGCAGCAGATCGAGGATCCAGGACTCGTAGAGGGCGAAGAGGGCCGCAATCTCCTCGGGAGACCGCTTCCAGTTCTCGGTGGAGAAGGCCCACATCGTGACCGTGTGGATCCCCGCCCGGCGGCAGAAGCGGGCGAGGCGGCGGGCCACCTCGAAGCCTTGCCGGTGGCCCTCGATCGCCGGGATGCCCCGCTCCCACGCCCAGCGCCGGTTGCCATCGGGGATGACGGCAAGGTGGGCCGGGATCCTGGCTCCCTCGAGTCGTTGTAGCTGGGCGGAACTTGTCGCTTCCATTACTCCAGGACAGGCACCCGATCGATGATCAACCGAGTGAGACGCTCCAGGGAGTCTCGCGCCGGTCCCGCCGGGGCACCCTCGAGGTGGGTGAGCGCCTGGCCGACGTGCTCCCCGGCGACGTCGAGCGCCCGCCGGAATGCTCCCGTGCGGACGACGGTCTTGCGGATCAGGTCGACGTCGGGCTGCGGCGTCCCGAGCTGGTCGGCCAGGGAGGGCTCGCTCTCGACGGCATAGAGGAGGGGCAGGGTGTAGACACCATCCCGCAGGTCCGTGCCGGGTGGCTTGCCCAGGTCCTCCTGGGTGGCGGACAGGTCGAGCAGGTCGTCGGCGATCTGGAACGCCATGCCGAACGCGGCTCCGAAGAGGCGCAACGGCTCTGCCTGGTCCTCGGGGCACCCACCGAGCACCGATCCGAGGCGGGATGACGCCTCGAGGAGTGCGCCGGTCTTGTCATCCACCGTTGCATAGTAATGCTCGACCGGACGCCGGCAGTCGTAGAGGTGCTCGAGCTCGCGCACCTGGCCCTGGACCACCCTGGCGATGGCGTCGGCAAGGACCCGCGGCACCTCGCCGCCGACGTCGGCGGCGATGCTCGAGGCCTTCGCGAAGAGGAAGTCGCCGACGAGGATGGCCACGATGTTGCCCCACTTGCCGTTGGCGCTGGGGACCCCCCGGCGAGTGTCCGCCTCGTCGATGACGTCGTCGTGGTACAGGGTCGCGAGGTGCGTGAGCTCGATGGCGGCGCCGGTCGAGTCCGCCCGGGGTCCGCATTCGGACCAGAGCTGAGACGACAGCGCCACCAGGGCCGGCCGCAGGCGTTTGCCGCCGGCCTTCGTCAGGTAGCTGGCGCTCTCCGTCAGGAAGGGCGTGCCGGCGGTCGAAGCGTCGAGAAGGATCGCTTCCACGCGCTCGAGGTCGGGAGCGATGGTCTCCAGGACGTCGGCGACCTCGTCGCGTGACAGAGACTCCACTAGTCGAGACCGGCGGGGAGCGGGAAGTGGACACTCTCGGTCGTCACGGTGACCTCCTCGACGTCGCCGTAGCCCCGGTCGTTGAGGTAGGCCACGACCCGCTGCACGAGCACCTCGGGCGTCGAGGCCCCGGAGCTCACCCCGATGACCTCGGCCTCGGCGGTCCACCGTGGGTCGATCGACGTGTCGTCCGAGATGAGGTGCGCCTCCGTGCCGGCCTCGCGCGCCACCTCGACCAGCCGGTTGGAGTTCGAGGAGTTCTCCGACCCCACGACGAGGACGAGGTCGCTCAGGGCCGCCATCGCCTTGACCGCCTCCTGGCGATTCTGGCTTGCGTAACAGATGTCGTCGTGGCGGGGGCCGACCATCGCCGGGAAGCGCTCGCGGAGGGCTTCGATCACCTCCACGGTGTCGTCGACGGCAAGGGTCGTCTGGGTGAGGTAGGCCACCTTCTCCGGGTCGGCGGCCGCCACCGAGTCGACGTCGCCCGGGCCCTCGACGACGACGATCTGGTCGGGGGCCTCCCCGGAGGTCCCCTCGATCTCCTCGTGGCCAGCGTGGCCGATGAGGAAGATCGTTCGGCCCCCCCTGGCAAAGCGCTGGGCCTCGACGTGAACCTTGGTCACCAGCGGGCATGTGGCGTCGACGACCTCGAGGTGACGGCGGGCCGCGTTGGCGTGCACCGCCGGCGAGACACCGTGGGCGGAGAGAACGCAGACGGCGCCCTCGGGCACGTCCTCCTCGCTCTCGACGAAGACGGCCCCCTTGGCTTCCAGGCCGCGCACGACGTGGAGGTTGTGGACGATCTGCTTGCGCACGTAGACCGGTGGCCCGTAGCGGGCAAGGCTGCGTTCGACGATTTCGACGGCACGTTCGACTCCCGCACACCAACCACGGGGCGCCGCGATGAGGACCTTCCGCGCCATCACATCTTCCTCGTCCTTGTT
>DASXNO010000258.1:0-3149 GCA_036495025.1 Actinomycetota bacterium
CCAGATCACCAGCATCTTCGCGGTCGCGCTCTGCGCCTTCCTGATCGCTCGGTACCGGGGTGCTCCGGGGGCCGAGGGTCCGAAGGCGTCGCACGCCATCGGGGCTCCACACTCGCCCGACCCCGAACCGAAGACCTCCCACGCCGCGCCGCCGGGCAAAGCGGCGTCCTCGGACGAACCCGTCTCCGAGGAGGTCGGAAAGCCCAACAGCTCCGGCAGAGGGTAGTCGCCGATCGCGCGCATACGCGCGATCTGCTCCTAACATCCCGGGAGACCGGGCCGGGCCGCAGCACATCGCATAAAAACGCACATCTACGTATTGACAGCGTAGGCTCACTCGCCTAATCTACCTCTTGTCATGCGTTCTCATGCGAAATGCCAAGTTAATACCAGCTTGCTGCGTCTTCTTGTGCTCATCGGCATGGAGATCGGCCTCCTCGATGCCCTGTACCACTTGGAGGCCCTTCCCTTCCTGAGGACCCCGGGGGCCGATGCGCCGGCATGGCGCCTCTGGCTGGTGGCAACGCCGCCTCAGGACGCAGTCGCCGCAGTCCTTCGTCTCGCTGCCACGGCCGCCGCCTGGTGGCTGCTCGCCACCACGGGGCTCTACCTCGTGGCCCGACTCACCCGGGTCCCCGCCATAGTCCGGACCCTGGAATGGACCACGCCGGGCGCCGTGCGTCGCCTGATCGACCGTGCCGTGGCACTGTCGCTGATCACATCGCTGGCAGGCGGCACGGCTGCGTTCGCCTGGGGCGGTCAGCTCCCCACTCCCGTCGCGGCGGTCGCGGACCGCCGGCCGGGCACCCTGGTGCCTCGGAGCACCGGGCCGGGAACTCAACCTCAGCCCTCGCCGGAGCCCCTCCCGGTCCCCGCTCCGCCGGCCGTCCCCCTGCCGGTCCCCGCTGCGCCGGCCGTCCCCCTCCCGCCGGTCGCCCCCGTCCCCGAGAATTCGGCCCTCAGGGCGGGGGCGGCCCAACCCGGCCCTCCCGGTCGCTATTCGGTCCAGCGCGGCGACAACCTCTGGACCATCGCCGCCAACCACCTGGCGGACAGCGGGATCACCCGGTCCAACAGCCGGATCGCCCCCTATTGGAAGGAGCTCATCCAGGAGAACCGGCGCGATCTCCGGTCCGGCAACCCCGACCTCATCTTTCCCGGCGAGACCCTCACCCTGCCTCCCACCTGAGCCACCACCCACCCAACCGTCGTTCCCACAACCACACCCAAGGAGCTCGATCCGTGCAACCCGCGCCTGCCTTGCCGTCCCCGGCGACCGACCCCACCCTGCCTCGGCTCAACGGCCTGCCCATTTCCCCGGACCACCCCGTCGTGCTGGATGAGGGTGGCGGCCGCCTCGGCGACTCCCTGAGGGCCTGGAAGGTGAAGATGGCCACCGTGGGCCTCTGGGTCCTCGTTGCGCTCGCGGGGGCCGGAGGCCTGCGGGCGCTGGTGTGGAGCGGGTCTCCCGCCGCCGGCTCGGCCCCCGCAGCGGCGCCCGCGGCCGTCGCCGGATTTGCCGAGATGTACGTGGCCGCCTACCTCGAAGCGGGCGCAGGCCAGGAGCAGGCCTTGCACCCCTACTACCCGGCGGCGGTTGACCTCCACGACGTCATCCCTCGTAGTCGCTACGCAGCCCGCACCGCCGCCGTGGCCAGCTCGGAGCCCTCCCCCGGGTACTGGGCGATCACGGTCGGCGCCGAGGTGCTCGTGGCGGCCCAGGGTGGGTACGTGGGGGCCGGGACCCACTTCTACCGGGTCGGGGTGATGTCGGCCACAGGGCCCCTGGTCGCCACCTCGCTTCCCGCGGAGGTCCCGGCCCCCACGCCCACCGCTGTGCCACCGCTGCGGTTCGGACACCTGGCGCCCCCTTCCGGTGACGCGCCCAGTGCTGCGGTGGAGCAGTTCTTCGACGCCTACCTCGCGGGCCACGGCGAGCCGGGTGCAGGCCTGAGGGCCGTGACCCCGCCGCCCTTCACGTCGGTGGCAGTGACGGGGATTGCGATGACACCGTCCGGCCAGTCCGGTGTGCAAACGGTGCAGGCAGAGGTCCTCGGTACCGACGCCGGCGGGCTCAAGACGGTTCTGGACTACTCGTTCCAGCTCACCGAACGCAACGGGGCATGGGTCGTGACGTCGCTCCTCGCGGCCGCACCGCTCGGGCAGGTGACCCGGTGATCCCGTGGCTCACGGCAAAGCTGGCGGAGATCCGCCAGCTGATCCAGGGCGGCCTGGTCGTGGCAGCCGTGCTGTTCATCGCACACGTCTGGTGGAAAACGAAGGCCCTGATCCCCACCCTCGGCGCCATGCTGCTGGCCGGGATGGTCCTGTGGGGCACTGCCAACATCCAGTGGTTCCAGGACGAGATCGGCAAGGAGATGCACTCCCTGGGCACCACCGCCCCGGCCATCCCCGGCGCACGGCCGGAGTGATGAGCACCGAGGACGGCGTTGCCTGCCGCTCGTACACCCACGCCCGCCGGTACCCGTGGGTGATCGGCAAGATCGGCGGGTGGAACCTGCCCACGCAACTGAGCCTCGCCCAGCTCGCCGCCATGGGAACGGCGCTGTTGTTGGTCGTACAGACCCGTGGCCTCTGGGCCCACCTCCCACGGATGGCCAACCTCCTGGTCGAGATCGCGGCCCCCGGGGCGTGCGGCTGGGCGACTCGGGACCTGCGCCTTGAGGGCCGAGCCCCGTTCAGGGCGCTCGCCGGACTTGCCGCCTACCTTGCGGCTCCGCCGCTCGGGAGAGCCCAGGGCCGGCCGCTCCGCGAAGCACCGGCCCGCCCCCTGCTCTGCCGCATCTACGTGGCAGGGCCGCGGTGAAGCTCCCGGCCCGGTTCATCGCCGGGAACCTCGTCTGGGGCCGTGACGCGTCGGTCTGGGCAGTCTTCGTCGTCGAGGGAGTCTCGTACCCCTGGCTTCCCCGCCACGAGAAGCTGCAGCTTCACCAACAGACCCGCGCCGCCCTGCGTGCCCTCTCGGGCAATGCCATGGTGCTCTCGGTCTGCGCTCCCATTCCCGCCAGCGAACTGTCCCGGCGGATGGCGTCGCCGGGGCTGGCCGGCCAGCAGCTCTCTGACCTCCCGGAGCACACCAGGCGGGAGCTGACCCCAACCGAGCGTCACTGGTTCCTCGCTTCGGAGCT
>DASXNO010000259.1:0-1558 GCA_036495025.1 Actinomycetota bacterium
TGGAACACCTTGAGGCGGAGGGTCGCCGCCGGGCGGTCGTACTTCAGGTCCGCCCGCCCGGCGAACCGGTCCCCCCACAGCAGCGGGAGGACGTAGTAGCCGTACACCCGCTCGTGCTCCCGTTTGTAGACCTCGATGACGTGGCGGAAGTCGAAGGCCTGGAGTAGGAGGGCCCGGTCCCACAAGAGGTTGTCGAAGGGCGACAGCAGCACCGGCGGGGCGGGGTCGCCCGGCTCGGTTCCCGCCGGGATGAGCACCGTCGGCCCGCCGCCGTCGACGGCGACGCGCTCGAGCACCCCCTCGGCCACCAGGGCGTCGGCGTGCGGGCGGATGCCGGCGACCCCCTGCTGGAGCCGCCACATCTCCGCCACCCCCCGGTCCGTCAGAGCCCCTCGGGCGGTGACGCCGCGCACCGTGGCCCACCGGACGAACTCGTCCCGTGACGGCGTGGGGCGCCCGAGCAGGTCGTTGGGGATCACCTGCTCGGGGAGGGCGTAGATCCGCTGGAACCCGTCCCGGCCCGCGACGGCCAGTTCGCCGGTTGCGAAGAGCGCCTCCAGCGCCCGCTTGGCCGGCTTCCAGTTCCACATCCCGCCGCCCGGACCGGCGGGCCCCACGCCGTCGAAGTCCCGGGACGCCAGCGGCCCGCGCTGGGCGACCTCCTCCAGGACGCGCGCCACCAGGCCGGGGTCCTCGTCGAGGATCCGGGTCCGCCAGGCATGGCCCTGGAACTCCCGCATCCGCCACCGGTGCCACGGGTAGTCGTCGATCGGCAGGAGGCAGGCCTCGTGCGCCCAGTACTCGAAGAGCCGCTGCGTGCCGAGCAGCCTCGACACCGTTCCCGGCGGGTACCAGCCCACCCGGGAGCTCAGCGCGAGCCGGTGGCTGCGCTCGACCGTCGAGATGGAATCGAGCTGCACGCAGGCGAGGCGCTCCACCGTGGCGACGACATCGGCGGGTCGTCCGCGACGGAAGCGCGGGGCATACCCCTGCGCCGACACCAGGCGCCGGCGCAGTTCGGCGAGCGAGATCTCACGGCAGATTTCACGCATCCGAGCATCGTATCGGTTGACGAACGATAGATCACGATATATCGTGATCTATCGCAACATGGTCCGAGAAAGGGAGACGGCAATGGGACATTCTGCGGCGTGGGATGAGGAAGGGTTCGGTTCGGGCAGGCCGGCGTGGCCACCGTGGGCGGCTCGCTGGGCGGGGATGATGGCCGCGGGGCGCAAGCGCGGCCACGGGCATGGGCACGGGCACGGGGGGCCGCCGTTCGGTCGAGAAGGCTTCGGACCCTGGGGGCCCGGCGGAGCCGGTGGAGGCCCGTGGCAGGGATTCGGCCCCTGGAGCCGGGGACCCCGGGCCGGCCGGGGGGACGTGCGGGCAGCCATCCTCGCCCTGCTCGACGAGGCCCCGATGCATGGCTACCAGGTGATCCAGGAGCTGTCGGGACGCAGCGGCGGCATGTGGCGGCCCAGTCCCGGCTCCGTCTACCCGACCCTGCAGCTCCTCGAGGACGAGGGTCTGGTTCGCAGCGAGGACGTCGAGGGAA
>DASXNO010000260.1:0-4114 GCA_036495025.1 Actinomycetota bacterium
TCCTGGTTCCGGGAGGCGGGGACGGCCGAGGAGCCCGGGACGATGCTCTGTAGCGTGAGCGGGGCCGTCGCCCGCCCCGGGGTGGTCGAGGTCCCGATCGGGGTCCCCCTGGGCTCGATCGTCGAGGCGGCGGCTCCCCTCGGGAGGACCTCGGCGGCCCTCGTCGGGGGCTTCTTCGGGACCTGGGTGGGGGCCGGGGACTTCGGGCGTGGGTTCAGCCGGGCGGGGCTCTACCCGGCCGGGGCCTCGCCGGGGGCGGGGGTCGTCATCGTCGTGGCCGAGGGGTGCTGCGGGATCTCGGAGACCGCCCGCATCATGGCGTGGTACGCCCGCCAGGGCGCCGGGCAGTGCGGGCCGTGCGTGTTCGGGCTCGGGGCCCTCGCCTCCGAGATGGCCGCCCTCGCCCGGGGGGCGGTGGCGGAGGGGGGAGCCTCCCGCCTGCAGCGCTGGGGGGGCCAGGTCGAGGGGCGGGGGGCGTGCAGGCACCCCGACGGGGCGGTGCGCCTCATGCGCAGCGCCCTGGGCGCCTTCCCCCTCGACTGGGAGGCCCACCTCGGGGGAAGGCCGTGTGCGGCAAGCCTCGGGGCGGGGGCCATCCCCGTGCCGGGGGAGCGTCCCGGACGGCCCGGGGGGAGGTAAGCGCCGTGGGGGAGAAGACGACGACGACGCTGCGGGTCGACATGATCGCCTGCGCCGGGCACGGGGTCTGCGCCGAGCTGCTGGCGGAGTGGGTCCGCCTGGACGACTGGGGCTACCCCATCATCCGCACCGAGCCCATCCCCCCCGAGCTGATGGCCGGGGCCCGGTGGGCGGTGGCCAACTGCCCGGCCCTCGCCCTGAAGCTGCGCAAACAGAAGCGGTAGCCCGTCACCCGCAACCGCGGCGCACGTTCGGCCTGCCGTTCCATGGACGTCCCATGGTCGATTCGGGATGGCGTCTCGGCGGGGTTAGTTGCGGGCGGTGGTGCCGAGGACCGCGGTCAGGTCACGTGCGGCCAGAGCTGCTCGGAGGGCCTCAAGGCGGCCCGGCACCGGCCGGTACCAGACCCAGGTGCCCCGTTTCTCCCGGTCGACCAGGCCGGCCTCGTAGAGAACTCGGAGATGGTGACTGACGGTCGGCTGCGACCGGCCCAGCGGCTCGACGAGGGCGCAGGCGCAGACCTCGCCGTCTGGCTGGGCGGCGATCAGGCTGAAGAGTCGCAGGCGGGCGGGGTCGGCAAGGGCCGCAAAGCCCCTGGCGAGGTCGGCGGCAGCCGACTCGTCCAGCGGGGCCGAGAGGATCGAAGGGCAACACGGCTCCGGATCGTCGAGCCCGGCAAGGGGAAGTATCACCTTCTTCTTCGGCATAGCCTTCTCCGGCATCGCCCCCATATTGACATCGGGCGACCATATTGGCATAGGAGCCACGTTCTTTGCGACCCACGTTGCGGTCTCCGCAACCTCAGCCGCAAAGAACGGTGACGCCGGAAACGAGCCAGGGCGGTCCCGAGAGGGAGAGGAACGACCGCTTCCTCACCCCTCGGGACCGCCCTGGGCTTCGGAGCGCTCCTGGGTGCTTCTCGATGCCTGTTGCTGCTGCTGATTCACGATGCCTCAAGCTGCTGCTGACATCCGGTGCTACCTGCGTTTCTTGCGTTGCCGGTGATGCTGGCGACTTCGATGGTTCCAAGCTTTCGAAGCCTGCTGGGTGGATCCGTGAACCTGGCGTTGCGAGACAACCTCCGATCCCGCCACGTCAGGCGGTCCCCTCGACAACTCCCGGATCCCCGCCTCGGAACCCGGGCGACGGAACCGCAGTGGAGCGTTCCTCGACTCCACCAGGGCGGCGGCGCGGCGAGGCGGCGGCCGGGGAGAGCCGGGGACGCCGCGGAGGAAGAAGTGCCCTCCGATGTAGAGGGCGACCGCGGCAGCCGGAAGGAGCTGCCTCGCCCACGCCGGGGCCTGGCTCATCCAGCCGACGAATGGCTGGGGCCCGCCGATGGCGGCACTCCCTGGCGCGACGACATCGTCCCGGGGAGCGGCAGTCGGGAGGGCCTGCGCCCCAGCCGCGAGCCAGGCCGGTGCCCCTGACGTTTGATCGGAGCCAGCCCTGACCGGAGCAGGGACCGCGACGCCCTGGATCAGGTTCGCGAACGGGAAGGCGACGGCGGGCAGTGGGGCGGCGAATGGGTCGGGCGGCCTGGCGGCGGCCGGCCCCCCCGGAGGAGGCGGCGACGCGACAGTCGGCGCCGAGACCGCCGGGGCGGGTGGGGCCGGGGCCGGTGGGGCGGCAGCTTGCGGCGAGAGCGCCGGCGCAGCAGGTCTGGGCGGCGCGGGAGCTGGCGCAGAAACCGGCGGCGACCGGGCAGGCTCAGAGGCAGGCGGGGCCGGCGCCGGAGCCGGGATGGCGGCAGGCTTGACGGACTGCGCCACCATTCCACGGGGAATTTGAGAGAAGTCTTCCGTGACATACACCCAGTTGTTGGCGTCGAGGGCAATGCCGATACCGATGTAGTCGAAGCGGGGGTCGACGATGTTCTGGTGGTGGCCCGGGCTGGCGAAGAGACGCGCATCGTTGGCCTCGAGGCTGTGGTCCATGCTGACGTTCTCACCGAGATAGATCGCTCCGATCACCTGGTGGCCCTGGTCCATGTAGCCGGTCATGTTGTGCCAGATGTTCCCGGCGGCGGCCATCTCCTGCGAGTGCTCGCGGGCGATCGAGTGGGCCCACGGCTGGTCCTGTACCGGCGGGACGCCGGCGGCCTGCCGTTCGCCGTTCAGGAGGGAAAGCATCTGAGCTTCGAGGTCGTCGACAGAGGGTTGGGGGGCGACCGTCGGCGACACGCCGGGAACGGTGGGGTCCGGAGTGACCTGATCGTTTGCGGCGACGAGATACGCGTGCAACGGGTGGGAGCTACGGGCCGCGGACGCAACCACCATGGAGCACAGGACCAGCAGGAGGATCGGGCCTGGAGCCCGGAACCTTCCCACGTGTCCTCCTTTCCACAGCGCGTCGGCAAATGAGCCAGGAGATCCGGCAGCCGCTGAATCGAATGAGAGATGAAAGTGTGAGGTGAGATACTATTGTGTCGTAACGCTAGGATCCTAGCATAGTAAGTATGCCGATGTGCACCTCTGCCGCCCCCCCTTCGCCGCCTCTCCGGGCGACGCTCGTGCCGGTGTTGTGATTCGGGACGCTACTGCCAGGAGGTTGCGGGAGTGTCACGCGCGCTCTACGGAAACGTGAACGATTGATGAATGCATTGAGTCCACAGCCAACCGGCTCGCCGCTCTCAGGCGATTCGCGGCTTAGATGAAGATGAACCTTGCCGGAATTGCCGGAACTACCGGTTTACCTACCGTCGGGCCAAGGGGGTCCAGCCAGGAGGCCGAATATCTTTCGAGGGTGCAGAGGGTCCACCAGGAGGAGGTCACGGTTGCTGGGGACATTCCACCTGCTGCGGAGCATCTTACACTTCCAAGGACGCTAGATCCAGGCAAAAAGCCTGATTAGGAACTCGGATCTAAATCCCTTGATAACGCCATATATTGTCACATTTCCAAGTGCCCAAATGTCATGGAAGACGAAAGACGGTTTCTTCCCCTTCCGCTGTAACTTCCGCCGTTCAGTTCGCAACGACGATGGTCCACTCCAGGGGGAACCGGTCGGAGCCGGTGGGAAAATCCTACCGAGTTGCCAACGGCGAGCGCCGCCGTGGAGGAGTGGCCCGCAACGCCTCCCGACGCCATGACCGGGGCACCGTGATCCGGCAAGTCGTGGGTCCCTGAACTCGCCTTATGATCGACACACCGCTCCAGCGGGCGTAGCCGAATTGGTATAGGCGCCAGACTTAGGATCTGGTCGGGAAACCGGTTGGAGGTTCGAGTCCTCTCGCCCGCACAGTGTAGACAAGTGCTGGTAAGCGTAAAGGCTCGTTTGATGAGGCTTGCTATCTCGTTAAGGAGCCATGACCACCCAGCACGAGACCCGATCCCGCCTTCGTTGGCGGTGTCCTCGATGGCGGCGGTAAGGCAGCGGGCAACGGGTCGACCGCGAAGCGGCTCCGAGGCCTGGTCGCGAACCCCACGGCGATCCTGGTCGAAGGCGGACCGCACAACATCGGCTGGACCCATCC
>DASXNO010000261.1:0-4451 GCA_036495025.1 Actinomycetota bacterium
CAACGGGCCGGGCCCCCAGTCGGCGGCGGCGGCCGGTGGCCACGGGGTGGCGGGCATGCACGAGCGGGCCTCGGCCGTGGGAGGCAGGGTACGCACCGGTCCCGCCCTCGGAGGCGGTTACCTCGTCGAGGCCACGCTGCCGGCGAAGATCGAGGCACCGGCGTGAGACCGCCACAACGGGTGCGCATCGTTGTCGCCGACGACCATCAGGTGGTACGCGACGGTTTCGCGGAATTGCTCAACACCCAGCCCGACTTCACCGTCGTCGCCACGGCATCCGACGGCGCGGAGGCCGTCCGGATCTGCAGGCAGCTCCTGCCCGACGTCGTTCTCATGGACGTCCGCATGCCCGGAATGGACGGTATCGAAGCCACGCGCCAACTGGCCCGGCTGGGGACGGGGGGACCACGGATTCTGATATTGACGACGTTCGACCTCGACGAGTACGTCTACGACGCATTGAGCGCCGGGGCCAGCGGCTTTCTCCTCAAGGACGGCACAGCCGAGCGACTCTTCGACGCCGTGCGGGTGATCGCGGCGGGCGAGGCCCTGCTCGCAACGGCGATCACCCGCCGGCTCATCGATGAATTCGCCTCGCAGCACCGTGCTGCGGAAGCGCCCGCAAGCGCGATCGGCTCATTGACCCCACGGGAGACGGAAGTCCTGCGGCTCGTGGCGGAAGGTCTCTCCAATGCCGAGATCGCACGCCGCATCCTGGTTGCGGAGGAGACGGTGAAGACGCATGTCAGCCGTGTCCTGAGCAAGCTCGGGCTGCGCGACCGCACCCAGGCGGTTGTCATCGCCTACGAATCCGGACTCGTCGTGCCCCGCCAGCAGAGGTAGGGCGGCGGCACCGATGACTTCCACCGACTCGTCCCGTCTTGTTCACATGCGAGCTGATCCAAGCTCGACAGTCGACCGAGAGGAGGACGAGATGACCACGACGAGCCACGACATTGAGCGGCGGACCTTGAAGGTGCCGGGCGCCACGCTCTACATCGAGATCCTGGGGACGGGGCCGGTCCTGCTGTGCATCTCCGGCGGGCCCACCGACGCTGGCATGTTCACGGACCTCGCCGGACGGCTCGCCGACCGGTACACGGTGGTGAGCTACGACCAGCGCGGCCACTCCCGCAGCCCGCTCGACGCTGACCCCGAAGACATCCCGGTGGCGCTCCACGCCGACGATGCTGCCCTTATCCTTTCCGCGCTGGGGGATGAGCCGGCCTACGCGTACGGCAACAGCGGCGGCGCCGCAATCGGCCTCGCGCTCGTGGCCCGGCATCCCCACCTGGTTGGCACGCTGGTGGCCCACGAGCCCCCCCTGCTGGAGCTCCTGCCCGATGCCGAGCGCTGGCGCGCTGCCTTCCACCGCATCTCCGAGACCTATGTGGCGGAAGGCGCCTTCCCGGCCATGGCGCTGTTCGGTGCCGCGGTCGAAGAAGGAGGGCCGCGCTACTCCGAAGAGATGCTAGCGACCCCGCCAACGCCGGAGAGTATGGAGATGGGTGGCAGGATGATGGGCAACTTCGACCTGTTCCTGGCCCACGAAATCCGGCAGATCGTTGGCTACATCCCCCCATTCGACAGCCTTCGGAAGACATCGACGCGTATCGTTGCAGCCGCAGGCGAGACCTCGGGCGAACAGGCGGCGCGTCGAGCCGCCATCGCGCTCGCGGAGCGGCTGGGGATCGATGTGACGTATCTGCCCGGCGCCCACGGCGGGTGGGGGTCGGATCCCCGGGCGTTCGCGGAGCGGCTGCACCAGGTGCTTGCCGGCTGAGAGGACGCCGGGGCAGACCGACAATACTTCTTGTCTTGACAAATTTAATCGTCGGTGAGACCATACCTGCACGGAGGGCCATCCGGACTCTCCACGGACTGGAAGGAGTGAGACCATGGCAACACCGACGGCCCCTACAGCGGTCCGCACAGCCCAGACCGCAGCACCAAGCCCCAGGTCGATCGCGCCGACGGGGACCCGGCGGCTCCTTGCGTGCGGCGCCATCGCCGGCCCCCTCTTCGCCGTCACGGCGCTCGTCGAGGCGATGACCCGGCACGGCTTCACCCTCATGCGCAACCCCGTGAGCCTTCTCGAACTTGGGAGCTGGGGCTGGGTGCAGCAGGCGAACTTCATCGTCACCGGACTCCTCCTCCTGGCTGGCGCAGCCGGTCTTCGCCGGACACTGCCGACCGGGACCGGCAGCGTCTGGGCGCCCCGCCTCATGACGATCGCAGCGATCGGAACCGGGGCAGCCGGCGTCTTCCGTCCCGACCCAGGCAATGGCTTCCCTCCCGGGACTCCCCTGCACGCCGGCGCGGTGATGAGCTGGCACGGCATCATGCACATGGTGGTGAGCAGCCCATCGTTCATCGCGATGGTGGCGTTCTGCATCGTGATTGGCCGGCGGGCGGCCAGCCAGGGTCGGCCCCGGCTGCGGCTTGCCTCCTACGCCGCCGCCGCCATCTGCGCGGTCAGCGTGGTGACCGCGCCCAGCCCGAACGGCTCACTCACGCTCTTCATTGGCGTCACGCTCGCCCTGCTGTGGATCGCCGGCGCCTGCATCCGGGCGCTCCGGGCCACGGCGACTCCCCAGAACGTTTGAATAGGAGGCAGCCGTGCTCGATATCGAGGTGATCGACGATCCCGAGATCGCTGCGACGGCGCTGGGCAGCGGGCGGGCGAACCTGCTGGCCGAGCTGGCCGAGCCGAAGTCAGCGTCGATGCTCGCCGCGGCTGCCGGGCTCCCCCGGCAGAGGGTCAACTACCACTTGCGGGAACTGGAGCGCGACGGCTTGGTGGAGTTGGTCGAGGAACGGCGCAAGGGCAACATGACGGAACGGCTGCTCCAGTCGACGGCGCGCTCCTATGTGATCTCGCCGGACGCCCTTGCCGCCGTGGCCCCGGACCCGGCACGCGATCCGGATCGGCTCTCGGCATCGTGGCTGCTCGCCGTCGCGGCCCGACTCGTACGCGACGTCGGCACCCTCGTGAAAGGGGCCAGCCATTCCCACCAGCGCCTCGCCACCTTCACCATGGATGCCGACATCCGCTTCGCCTCGGCAGGCGACCGGGCAGCATTCGCCGAAGAACTGGCATCGACCGTGACCTCGCTCGTCGCCAAGTACCACGATGACCACGCCTCGGGAGGTCGCAAGCATCGCCTCGTGGTGGCGGTCCACCCGAGTGTCGACTCAGCGCAATCGAAAGGCAGGTCCTGATGGGACATCGGTTTGAGCAGCACCGGGCGGCCGAGGTACCGGCCACGGCTGAGGAGGTCTGGGAGGCCATCGCCACGGGACCGGGCATTACCTCATGGTTCATGGGTCGCAGCGAGGTGGACGCCGGAGCGGTGCGTACGGCCTTCGGGGGTTACACCCCAGAGCTGGGGATCTCGGCTGCCGAAGGCCCCCGCCGATTCGCCTATGGCAGCGAACCGGGTGACGACGGTCGCTTCATCGCCTATGAGTTCCTCATCGAAGGGCGCACGGGGGCAAGCACCGTCGTGCGAACGGTCACCAGCGGCTTCCTGCCCGGTGACGACTGGTCCGACGAGTACGAGGCCATGACGCTCGGCACCGACCTCTACTTCCGTACCCTGGTGGAATACCTGTCGTGTTTCGTTGGCAGGCACGCTTCTCCGGTCACCGCGTTCGGCCCGGACGACCAGGACTGGGCCCGCACCCGTGCCGGCAT
Source organism: Actinomycetota bacterium (assembly GCA_036495025.1). GTDB lineage: Bacteria > Actinomycetota > CADDZG01 > JAHWKV01 > JAOPZY01 > JAOPZY01. The sequence goes on from DASXNO010000261.1 coordinate 3,698, forward strand.
CCTGGACGCGCTGGGTCTCAGAGGGCCGGTAGCGGCAGGCGACCCCGTTCACGCCCACATCGATGGCATCGGCCGGATCGATGGGACCGTCTACTTCGCCAACACCCGGGCCCTCGGTGTCCGCACGGGCAATGCCCTTCTTCGCTTCATTCAGGGCTTCGGGAAGGGACCCATCGTGGCCCATCTTGTCTTTGGGCCGGTCGAGGACATCGATGCCGCCGAGAGCACCTGGCTGTCGTGGGTGAGCCGGCTTGGCCGCGGCGGGGGCTTGGCCGCGGCGGCGGGCCGAAGGTAGTCCAAAATCGCGCGTATACGCGCGACTGGCACCGAACCTCCCTGAACCTGCCTCCCGTCAGCGAGGGGCCATGACCCGCTGCAGGAACGGGATCGTCGCGCCGGCCACGGCCTCCGGGTTGTCCACGAAGGGCCAGTGCCCGCTTCCCGGCAGCACGACGACGTCGTCGACGGCGAAGGTCTCTGCCTGCCTCCCGGCGAACACCGAGGCGATGTAGGGGTCGTTCGCCCCCCAGATCACCAGGCCTGGGACCTGCAGGGGTGCCAGGGCGGCGTGGAACCGCTCAGAGGCGCCGGCAACGTCCGAGGTCGCCCGGTACAGTCGCAGCACGGCCCGCCGGGTGCCCCGGTCGAAGTCCTCCCACATCCGGTCGACGAACGCCTTGGGGAGGCCGCCGTGGTTGCCGTGGCGCAGAAGGAGGCCGAAGGCAGGGCGGCTGGCGCCGGCCATGAACAGGTC
>DASXNO010000262.1:0-7301 GCA_036495025.1 Actinomycetota bacterium
GGCCTGGCCGGGCTCCGGCACGCCCTCGGACCCGAATCCAACGAATTCATGGGAGGTGACCCCGATGGCTCAATCCTCTGATCGGCACGATCACGTCGAGGCGCTGTTGGCCGAGGCGAAGGACCGCGGCCGCCGGCGCCGGGCGCACCGCCGTCAGGTCGCCCTCGGCGGCGCAGGGGCCGTGCTGCTGCTCGGCCTCATGGCCGCCGTGGTGATGGCGCGGTCTCCTGGGCGGACAAAGCTCAACGTCGTCGGGCCGTTGACGCCGTACCCGGCGAGCTCGCCGTTGCCGTCGACCACGCTGCCGCCATCGCCCGGCACGAGCCCTTCCTCAACGGCGGTGCCGGCGGCGACGCCCCCCTGTCGGGCAGCCGACCTTCAGGTGCAGGGGAGCTGGCAGGGAGCGGGTGGCTCGATGGCCGGTGGCATCTCGTTCGTGAACGGCGGGCCGGGGTCCTGCTACGTCGAGGGCCACCCCACCGTCGAGCTCTTCGATCAGCATGGCCAGCGGCTGAACGTCGTCGGGTCACCACCGAGCCCGCCAGCGTCGCCGGCACCCCGAGTCGTCCTTGCTCCTCATTCGAGTCCCGCGTCCGTCCTCGTGCAGTGGTTCAACTGGTGCGGGAGCGATCCCGGCCCCGTGGTGGCCAGGGTGTCCCTGCCGTCCTGGGCGGGGTCCCTCGCGGTCGCACCGCCCATCGGGTTGATTCCTCGCTGCAATAACGCGGCCTCGCCATCGACACTGGACGTCGGGAGTTTCACGCCGGGTTAGGGAACTCGGCACATTTGGCACGCGGAGACCCTTAACCGCAAACGGCAGCGACCGACACGGTAGGCAAGCGCCCCGCCCGACCACGAGCGCCTTCGGGCGAACCGTCGGTCCTTCCCAGGTGACGGCGGCGTGAACGGAGGGCGAACAACTGTTCAGGTTGAGGCCACCTGCTGTTCATGGGGTCCAGCTAGGGTCACGGTCCCATGTCAGGTGCGTCGTAGGTTCCCCGGTTTTGGCGATGCCCACCTTGTGGCTCGGAGGTCCGATGCGGCGCGCATTGCTCGCACCTTTTGGGAAGGCATTGAGGTCACCCGATCGGGCTGCCGGGGTCCGGTGCCCTCGACGGCTCGCCGGGCTCCTTGCCAGCGTCGCCGTTGTTGCCTGCACCGTCCTGATCGTGGCTCCCCCCGCCGGCGCGTATGTCGGTCCCGTCAGTAGTTCCCGGTACATCACCGCCGCCGACCTTGCCAGCTCCGGTAGCGGCATCTACAGCGCGGGCTACAACGCTCCGTCGGGGCCGCAAGTGGTGTTCCTCCAGGCGGGCCAGGTGTGTATCACCAGCAGCGGGGGCAGCGGCTTCCTCACCTACGGCGGAGGATGCCAACCGACCCACAACGTTGCCCACGCCGTTCAGTGGTGGCTGTACGGATTCCAGCAGAACCCGGCGCACCGGGGGAGTGGCTACGTCGTCCTCTGCGTCACCACGTCGAACGGCACGTCGTCCAACAGCACCGCCAACTACCGGGTCGCCGCCGAGGGTCTCTACGACGACCTCGTCAGCGACACCCTGGTGTATGCCAATTACCTGAATGCGGGCGACTACAACGCCCGGTACGTCGTTGCCGGCGGCATTGACGCAGAGACAAGCTGGGACAAACCCAACGAGGTCTCCGGATGGCTCGTCGGCTGGCTCACCAAGCGGGCCAGCACCAGCACGCAACTGAACTTTGGGACGGACGGTGCCTACTACGGAACCTGCACCACTGCGAGCTGTTGGAATTCACCGATCGACCACGGCTGGGCCCCGTCCCAGATGTACGCCGTGTACTACGGATGGCCGGGGTCCAACTCCTATCCGCAGATCTATGACCGCAACTGGCCAACCTATTACCAGGACCTGAACCAGGCGGCAGCCTCGGCCGGGAAGGCGCAGATCCCGTACACCGGGGTGATGTGGGGATGCGGAACGGGCGGCGACGAGCCGAATGCCAATCAGGCCTACAGCGACTTCTCCAGCGGCGCGCACCAATCCCCCGCCTACCTGACCTTGATGCACAGCCTGACCGGGTCATGTTGATCGGTCCGGGCCAATCGTGAGGCGCTCGTCAAGAAGGAGAGTCGTTCACCCATGTATCGGAGAACTGTCGCGTTCCTCGGCCTGACCGCCCTTGCGGCCCTGACCGCCTGTGGTGCCCATGTCGCCGCCACCTCGCCGGGCCCCACGACCACCCGGCCACCGTCCCGACCCCCGGCGGCCGCCGCAATGTCGCCAACGGTACCGCCCAACCCCGGGGCCCTGACGCCCTGCTCGCAGGTGCCGTTCCCGGGGCCGGTGGCGGAGGAGGACCAGTTGCACGACTGCTGGGTCGTCGAACCCTCGGGAAGCGCCGACCTCTCGAGGTACGAGTTCTTCATGGGCGGGAAGTCGCCGACGGACCAGCATCAGGGGCTGCTCGTCTTCGAACGCCCGAACGCCGCCGCCTCGCGCAGCGTCTACAACGTCCCGGGCCTCGGTGGCGATGTCACCGTCGTCCTCGCTCGCTGGAGTTTCGCCTGCTACAAGACGGTCAGCGGAACCACCGGGGAGTTCGACGCCGAAGCGGCAGCCTTCGTGACCAATACGGTGAGGGTTCAGACCGACTGCCCCAAGGCGTCGTAGCGGGTCGCCGCCGGCTTGCCCGGCTTGCAGGACCTGGGTTCTTATCCGGGGCCTTGAGGGGCGCCTCGGGAGCGCCTCAGTGGGCTTTGACGACCTCCCGGGATGCGACGCGCCACGTGGTGGCAGCCTTCGGACGGGCGCCGAAGCCGCCGGTCTGCACCGCCGCTGCGACCGGCGGATCGAGGAGGAGGACGCTCCGGCCGCCGGTAAGCACCGGCCGCACCCAGTCGCCCAGCTCGATCAGGTCGTCGAGTTCGGGCTCCCGGCCCCCGGCGTCCAGGGCGGCGTCGATGGGGACCAGGAAACGAAGCTGCCGGTAGGACACCTGCCCGGCGACATCACGGATGCCCGGCATCCAGGAGAAGAGGCCGTCGTCTCCGGACAGGTGCAGGCCAACGGCGGCCAGCGCTCCCACGACGCCCTGATTGCTCGCTCCGTGACCCGACAGGTGGACACCGAGTTCGCCGGCGAGCCCGAGGGCGGCGTCCACGCCCAGCACGTCGGTCTTGGCGCGCTGGCCGAAGGCGATGAGGCGGTTCGTGACGTCGGGGTCCTCCCAGGAGGCATCCCGGACGATCGCGATGCCGGGCGAGGACCCCGGGGCCGCCTCCGCCTCCACGTACGCGACCACCATCTCGGCGATGGCGGCAACCTCCAGGCGGTGGCTGGCCTTCAGCGCCAGGCAGTGGGTGGCGTTCTCCGACGTGGAGGGGATGGCGGGGTCGAGCAGCAACTGATGGCGGGTTGCCCCGAGGGCGGCGCCGACCCGCTGCTCGTCGAGCGAGGTGAGCAGGCCGCGCGCCAGGGAGCCGGTCCCCCTGCTGGCCTCGGTGTCGGTGTCGTCGATCCCGATGAGGAGATTGGTGTCGGCAAGCGGTGGTGCGGTGTCGGTCATCTGTGGCTCCATGGTTGGTAGGTCAGGCCGACATGATCCCTCAAGAAGCGTAGCTCCATAGGAGAGCGAAGCTTAGAAGTGGGCCCCGCTTCGGACTCGACGGTTCCCGCCCCCGCCGGGCGGCCACTAGTCCTCGGGGACCGACGAACGCTCCCGTTTGGTGCGGCCCCTGGCCCGCTTGCTGGCCAGCCGCCGTTCCACCGCGCCCTTGGACGGCCTGGTCGGCCGGCGGGGCGGGGGATCGGGGCGCAGGGCGTCGGCCAGGAGGTCGCGCAGCCGCCCCAGTGCCAGCTCGCGGTTCTGGGCCTGGCTGCGCTCCTCCGAGGCCACGACCCTGAGGTGGCCGTCGGTGTCCAGGCGACCGGCGAGCTTCTCCATGACCCTGGCTCGCTGGCGAGGGCCGAGCGACGGCGACCCGGCCACGTCGAAGACGACCTCGACCCGCGTGCTGCGGGTATTCACGTTCTGGCCGCCCGGCCCACCGCTGCGCGAGAAGCGGAGCTCCAGCTCCCCGAGTGGGATGACGACCGTGCGCGAGACTCGAAGACCTTCCATGACCAGTCCACCATACGACCCTGACACCGAGGTGCCGCTCATCGGCGACGGAGTCACGCGGGGCATCGTCCGCATCGGTGACACGGTGCGCCGCCCGATGCGGCCCATGACCTCGACGGTGCAGGCGTACCTCCGCCACCTGCACGCGCGGGGCTTCACGGCTGCCCCCATCCCCCTCGGCACGGACGAGCAGGGCAGGGAGGTGCTCACCTTCCTCCCCGGCGACGTCCCCGCGGAGCCATTGTCCCCGCAGTGTGCGGGGGAGGATGTCCTGGTCGCGCTGGCCCGCCTCATCCGCCGCCTGCACGACGCCGCCGAGGGATGGGAGCCGCCACGAGACGCCGTCTGGGGCACGCTGCCCGGCGCCCCGGTACCGCCGCTGTCGGTCCCCGAACTGGTGGGCCACGCCGACTACTGCCCCGGCAACGTGGTCTTCCGGGACGGCCTGCCCACAGCGCTCATTGACTTCGACCTGGCGAAGCCGACTACCCGCCTTGCCGAGGTCGGCAACGCCCTGCGCTACTGGATCCCGCTGCGGGACCCGGCGGACCGGGCCCCAGGGTTGCGGGCGTTCGACGCCGCAGCGAGGATCCGTGTGTTCGCCGACGCCTACGGGCTGGACGAGGACCGTCGGGCACGGTTGGTACCCGTCCTGATCGAGCGGGCACGGGCGTCGCTCGCCTGGGCCGAGACCGCCGCCGCGGCCGACCCGGTGTTCCGGCGCTTCTGGGAGAACGACTGGCGCCATGCCATGCCGCGGGCGGTCACGTGGCTGGAGCGGGAGGCTCCGGCCATCGAGCGGGCGCTACGTCCGGTGCGCGGCTCGTGACCTCGTCCGTGAAGGTGGGCGAGCGAGGCGACGGGGAGCGAGTCTGGCGGCCGAACCGGGCCGCCCGGGCCGCGGGATGGGTGTTCGTCCTCGGCGGCATCGCCGTGGGCGCCTACCTTGCCGGGCACCAACGCCTCGACCTTGCCGCCCTCGCGGCCCTGTTTGCGGTCGGGGGATGGCGCTTTGGGCTGCATCCCTCGCTGGCCGCCACCGCCGAGGGGGTCGTGATCCGGAACCCGTTGCGGCGCATCGTCGTCCCCTGGCGCCAGGTCGAGGGGGTCCTGCCCGGCTCGCGCGGCCTCATCGTGCTGCGCACCGACCGCCGGCCGGTGAAGGCCTGGGCGGTGCAGAAGGCGAACTGGTCCCACTACCTCGGGAAGCGCCGCCGGGCCGACGACGTGGCGGAATGCCTCATCCGGTCCGCCAAGCGCCACCGGATCTCCGGCCGGGCTGAACCTAGCCCCGGCCCTCCAGTTCGGCCACGAGGCGGCGAGGAGCCACCAGGCGAAAGGCCTCGGTGACGATCTCGGCGACCTCGTCCCAGTCCACCGGCACGTCGACCCAGGCCCCTGCGCAGCCGCTCCAGGGCCTCTGTCACAGCTCTCCCAGGTAGAAGCGGGTCCCCTGGTCGTCCACGCATTCGGATGTCCGGCCGTACGGCTGGGCAACGGGGTCGGTCGCCGTGCCCCCGGCGGCTCGGACCCGCTCGAGCGCGGCGGCGATGTCGTCCACCCGGTACATGGGCACGACGGTGTCGACGGCGTGCCCCCCGGAGAGGCCGCTCATCGGCACCACGTCCTCCACGCCCCACCCGTCCTCGATCCGGCCAGGGCTGAAGCGCCACCCCAGGACCTCGCCGAAGAACGTGCGGGTACGGGCGGAGTCGACGACCTCGATCGTGAGATATGAGGGGTCGCCGTGGCGCTCGCCGTTGGCCGGCCCGCGCCTGGGCGGAGCCCCGGGCGGGGGCGTGAAGATGCAGAAGGCCATGCCCTGGTCGTCGATGCAGTTGGCCATCCGCCCGTACGGTTCGTCGGTCGGTTCCTCCACCCTGCCCCCGGCGGCCCGGATCCGCTCGACCGCGGCGTCGACGTCATCGACGGCGAAGCACAGCAGGAGGTTGCTGCGCTCCTGGCCCCCCAGCACGCCGTGCGACAGCGAGAGGCCCTTGACCTGTGCGGCCTGCTCGCTGCTCCCCGGACCGAAGGCCCACCCCAGGACGCTGCCGAAGAAGGCCCTGGCCCGACCCAGATCCGGAACGAACAACGAGAGGTAGGCGACGTCGCCCTGCCGCATGCCGGCATCCTCGCGCCGTCCCGCCACCGGTCCGGGGGATGGCGAGTGCACGATCCAGCGGTGCCCGAACGGGTCGACCACCACGGCCTGCACACCGTGGGGGGTCTCCTCTGGCGCCCGCTGCAGCTCGGCCCCGGCGGCGACGGCCCTGTCCACAAACCGGCCGGCGTCGGGCACGCTTGCGGTGAGGCTGACGCGTGCGTCCTCGCCGGGAACCGGTGGTGCAACCCGGGCTTCGGGGGAGGGGTCGGCCAGGAAGATGACACCGCCCGCCACCTCGAGCTCGGCGTGGCCGATACGCCCGTCGGGCATGACGACCGGCTCCCCCAGCCGCCGTGCGCCAAGGGCATCGACGTACCAGTCGAGGGCGCGCCGGGCGTCCGCCACGATGAGGTAGGGGATGACGCCACCGGCAGGCGCCGCGGCGACGCCGGCTTCGGACTCCGGGTCGATCGTGAGATTGGACACGGTGACTCCTTTGGGCAGGGCGAGTGCACGGGTGATGCGGGCTCGCAGACGGGTGGCGAAGGTCGGGTCGGGGTCGACGGGGCGGGGGGGCAGGCGGAGGGACGCCAGGGGATCAGCCATCTCGGTCCTCCCCAGCCTCGTAGGCGCGGCGGAAGGCACTCCGGGCGCGCACCAGCAGCGCCTCCGTTGCGTGGACGGTCCGTTCCAGAATGTCGGCCACCTCCGGCACGGGCAAGTCGTCGAGGTAGCGGAGGGTGAGCGCCGCCCGGTGGGGCGGCGACAGGCAGGCCAGGGTGTCGCGGGCCCGCACCGCGTCGAGATGGGTGTCCCACGGATCGGCCAGGTGCCCGTCGTCGGTGGCGGCCACCGAGCTCAGGTGGCGTTCCTCCCTGGCCTGGCGGCGCCAGTGGTCGGCAAGCTTGTGCCGGGCGACGCCGATCAGCCACTGCGTCGAGCCCGAGGCGCCCCTCAAGGCGCCGGATAAAAGGACCGGCGGCGGATCGTCACGCCGCACGGCATCGACGGCCGCCAGGAATGTCTCGGCGGTCAGGTCCTCCGCCAGGGCAACCCCGCCGCACCGAGCAAGGAGGTACCCGTACACGTGGGG
>DASXNO010000263.1:0-11026 GCA_036495025.1 Actinomycetota bacterium
ACCACCGGGCGCCGCCGCCAGTCCGGGCGCGGGCTTCCGCCGAGGTGGCCTGGCCGGGACCGTTGCGAGCTTCGACGGAACGACGCTCGTGCTCGCCACCCGGCAGGGCGGCACGGTCCACGTCCAGACCTCCGGGTCGACGGCGGTCACGAGGTCGGTCAGCGGTACCGTGAGCGACCTCGTGCCCGATGCCAGCGTCGTTGTGAGCGGCCCTCTCAACGCGGACGGGACCTATGCGGCCTCCACAATCGTCATCGGCGCTCCCGGCAACGGTGGTGCCAGCTTCGGCCGCCGCACCGGCACGGGGGGCACGGTGAAGGCGGTCAACGGCGCGGACGTGGTCCTGACGACGGCGCAGGGTTCGCTGGTCACCGTCGTCACGTCGCCCTCCACCATCGTGACCAAGACGGTCGCCGGGACGCTCAGCGATCTCACGCCGAGCGAGGCGGTGACCGTCACGGGCTCGCAGAACGCCGACGGCACCTACGCCGCGACGAGGATCGTCATCGGCAGGGTCATTCCGCCCAACGGGAACAGATCGCCCGGCGCCACAAGCCCAATCAGCCCCACCGGGCCCGTCACGGGAGCCTGAGCGGCAGACCATACTTCGTAGGTGAACCTGCCCGTCCAGCCCCCGGTCAAGCCGATGCTCGCCAAGCTCGTGGGCGACATCCCTCCCGGGGCGTTCTACGAGCCGAAGTTCGACGGCTTCCGGGCGCTGGTGTTCCGCGACGGCGACGAGGTCGAGCTCGGCAGCCGCAGCGAGCGCCCGCTCACGCGGTACTTCCCCGACATCGTCGAGGCGGTTCGCCGGGAGCTGCCGGAGCGCTGCGTCATCGACGGCGAGATCATCCTCGTGCTGGACGGCCGCCTGGAGTTCGACGCCCTCCAGCAGCGCATCCATCCCGCCGCCTCCAGGATCAAGCTGCTCGCCGCGGAGACTCCCGCAGCCTTCGTCGCCTTCGACCTGCTGGCCCTTGGTGACCGCTCCCTGATGGATGACCCCTTCTCGCAGCGGCGTGCGGCGCTCGCGGATGTCCTGGCCGGGGTCAGCCCCCCGATCTACCTGGCGCCGATCACGGATTCGGTCGACACGGCCCGGGAGTGGTTCCACCTCTTCGAAGGGGCGGGCCTCGACGGGGTCATCGCCAAGCCCCCGGACATCACCTACGTCGAGGACCGCCGCGTCATGTTCAAGATCAAGCACGAGCGCACCGCCGACTGCGTCGTCGCCGGGTTCCGCTGGCACAAGGCGGGTGACGGGGTCGGCTCCCTCATGCTCGGCCTGCATGACGAGGAGTCCAACCTGTGGCCGGTCGGCGTCGCCGCCTCGTTCGCAGCGGCCGAGCGCAAACGGCTGACGGACACGCTGGCCCCCTACCGCCTCCAGCGGGGCGAGTCGCACCCGTGGGCGCCGGAGGGTCAGTTCGAGCGGCTCCCCGGCGAGCCGTCACGCTGGAGCCACGGCAAGGACCAGTCCTGGGAGCCGCTCCGCCCGGAACTGGTCGTCGAGGTCGCCTACGACTACATGGAGGGGCAGCGGTTCCGCCACGTCACCCACTTCCGCCGCTGGCGGCCGGACCGGGAGCCGGCCTCGTGCACCTTCGCCCAGCTCGAGCGCCCGGCGCGGGTGGACCTTACGGAGGTGCTCAGCCCTCCCGGGCGAGCATCTGGCGGAACACCATCGGCATGATGCCGCCGTTGACGTAGTACTCCAGCTCGGCCTCGGCGTCGATGCGCACCCTGGCGTCGAAGCCGAAGGTGCTCCCGTCCTCCCGCTGCACCTCGACGGTCACGTCCTGGCCCGGCGTGAGCCCCTCGGCGATGCCGCGCACGGTATAGGTCTCCCGGCCCTCGAGGCCAAGGGATTCCGCGGATTGCCCGGGGTGGAACTGCAACGGCAGGACCCCCATACCGACGAGGTTGCTGCGGTGGATCCGCTCGTAGCTCTCGGCGATGACCGCCCGGACCCCCAGCAGGTTCGTGCCCTTCGCCGCCCAGTCCCGCGAGCTGCCCGACCCGTACTCCCTGCCCGCCAGCACGAACAGGGGGACGCCCTCGGCCCGGTACCGCTCCGCGGCGTCGAAGATGGTCATCTTCTCCCCGTCGGGCAGGTGGACGGTCCACGGCCCCTCGGTCCCCGGGGCCAGCCTATTGCGCAGCCGGACGTTGGCGAAGGTGCCCCGCACCATCACCTGGTGGTTGCCACGGCGGGCCCCGTAGCTGTTGAAGTCCGCCGGCCCGACCCCTCGGGACACCAGGTAGCGCCCGGCGGGGGAGTCGAGCTTGATGGAGCCGGCGGGCGAGATGTGGTCCGTGGTGATCGAGTCGCCGAGCGATGCCAGCACCCGGCCCCCGACGATGTCACCGGGGGGGTCGATCGCAGTGGTCAGGCCGTCGAAGTACGGTGGCTCCTGGATGTAGGTGGACTCGGCGTCCCACTCATAGAGCGTCCCCAGCGGTGCGGGCAGCGCCGCCCAGTGCTCATCGCCGTCGAAGATCCGCCCGTACTCCTCCTCGAACTGTCTCGGTTCGATCGCCCCGGAGATGGCCTCGGCCACCTCCTCGGGCGTTGGCCAGAGGTCCGCGAGATGCACCGGGCGGCCCTCGGGGTCCGTGCCCAGCGGGTCGGTCGTGAGGTCGATGGCGACGGTGCCGGCCAGCGCGTAGGCGACGCAGAGCGGCGGTGACGCAAGGTAGGAGGCCCGGACCTGGGGATGGATGCGGCCCTCGAAGTTGCGGTTGCCGGAGAGGACGGCGACGACGGCGAGGTCGCGTTCGCTGACCGCCGTCGCCACGTCCTGGGGCAGCGGGCCGGAGTTGCCGATGCAGGTGGTGCAACCGTACCCGACGAGGTTGAATCCGAGCTTGTCGAGGTAGGGCATCAGCCCAGCGGTGTCGAGGTAGTCGGTGACCACCCGCGACCCCGGCGCCAGGCTCGTCTTCACCCACGGCTTGGCCTGCAGCCCCGCCTCCACGGCCTTCTTGGCGAGCAGGCCGGCGGCGACCATCACCGACGGGTTGGACGTGTTCGTGCAGCTCGTGATCGAGGCGATGACGACCGAGCCGTTGCCGAGCGCCGAGGGGTCCGCCGCCGCGGCGTCGAGGGCATCACCGAAGACCCGCGTGAACGACTCCCATACCCGAGGCAGGGGCTGGCGGTCCTGGGGCCGGCGCGGCCCGGCAAGGCTGGGCTCGATGGTCGAGAGGTCGAGGTCGAGGACGTCGTTGAAGACGGGGTCGGGATCCTCGTCCGTGCGGAACAGGCCCTGCTCCTTCGTGTAGGCCTCGACGAGGTTCCACAGGTCGAGGCGGCCCGTCTCCCGCAGGTAGTGCAGGGACCGGTGGTCCACGGGGAACAGCGCGGCCGTCGCTCCGTACTCGGGGCACATGTTGGAGAGGGTCGCCCGGTCCTCGATCCTGAGGCTCGAGAGGCCGGCGCCGAAGAACTCGACAAAGCTCCCGACCACCCCCCTCGCCCGGAGGAGCTGCGTCAGGGTCAGCACGAGGTCCGTGGCGGTGGTCCCCGTCGGCAGGGCGCCGCGCATCCGGACGCCGACCACCGACGGCCACGGCAGCGTCAGCGGGAGGCCCAGCATCGCCGCCTCTGCCTCGATGCCGCCGACGCCCCATCCGAGGATGCCCAGGCCGTTGATCATCGTCGTGTGCGAGTCGGTCCCGAGGAGGGTGTCGGGGAAGGCGACGCCGTCGCGCACCTGCACCACCTGGCCGAGGTGCTCGAGGTTGACCTGGTGGCAGATCCCCATGCCGGGCGGCACCACCCGGAGACCCCCGAAGGCCTGCTGCGCCCACCGCAGGAGGGCGTAGCGCTCGGCGTTGCGCCGGTACTCCCACTCGATGTTCCTGCGGTAGGCCCCCTCGGAGCCGAACTCGTCCACCTGCACGGAGTGGTCGATGACAAGATCGGCGGGCACCCGCGGGTTCACCTGCTCGGGGTCGCCGCCGGCGGCCGCCACGGCGCTGCGCAGCGCCGCGAGGTCGACAACCGCCGGGACGCCGGTGAAGTCCTGCATGAGGACCCGAGCGGGAACGAAGGCCACCCGGGCCCCGGGAGCGGGCGTGGGCCAGCAGGCGAGGGCGGTCACGTCTTCGGGGGAGACATCCCGGGTGCCCCGCCGCCGCAACAGGTTCTCGAGGAGGATCTTGACGGTGTGCGGCAGCTTCGCCAGGTCGACGCCTGCCTCGTCCGCCACCTGGCGCAGGCTGTGGATGGCGACGGTTCCTTCCGGCAGCTGCAGTGCAATGTGTCCGGTGGCGTCCATGCCCCCATTATGAGCACCGCTTACAATCACAGCATGGACGGCGACGATGCGCTCCTCCGGCGGGCCGAGGGCGTCCTGGCGGAGATCGACCGCAACCAGGGCCTGAGTGACGAGCAGGCGGAGGTGCTCGCCGCCATCCGGATCCGGATCTACGGGTCGCCCCGCAAGAGCCTCGACGACGTGTTGCGGGCCGCCGGCGACCTCAGGGGCAAGCGGTCGCTCGATGACCCTCCACCCCCGCCCGCCAAGGCGAGCCTCGAGGACGCCCTGAAGAAGGCATCCACCAAGAAGGACTGGCCGGGCCGCTAAGGAATCAGGTCAGCGCCTGGTCCCGGCTCGAGGGCTCGAGGGCTCAGTCGCCAGCGCCGGGCGCCACGAAGAGCGCGAGGCTGGCCGTGAAGCCATGCAGGAAGTTCCGGCCCCCCACGGGGCCGAGTTCCCCGGCGCAGAACATCCCCGCCACGGGAAGCTGCCCGATGCTGCGCCGCACGGTCTGGACGTCGTGGTCGGGGGTGCCGAACAGGTGCGACCCCCGGCCGTTGCAGGTGAACAGCAGCGCTCCGGCGAGGGGGCCGGGGTCCCCGGTGCGGGACAGCTCCAGCACCCCGAGGGCGTGGCGGAGGTCCTCGTCGGCCGCCGAGGCGTCCCGGATGTGGAACTGGACGGTCTGGCCGACGTGCACCTCGTCACCCACCGCCACCGCCCCGGTGTTCTGGTCGGCACCGATGATGTTGCGGATCAGGAAGTCGCCCTGGCCGAACTCGGTGGCGTACTCGTCGATCACCATCCCGATGTGCAGGCCTCGGTTGGCGCGCTCCTGGTCTTCCGGCGACAGCTCCGCGAAGACGTCCCGCAGCCGTTCCAGCGGCGGTGCCCCCGCCAGGCTGCGGATGACGTTGCCCTCGGCTGCGGTGACGATGTACGAGGTGCCGATCGGGCGGCAGCCCTGGGACACGAGGGTTTCGATCCGCACGTCCCCGCCAAGGGTCACGCCGACGGCGCCGAAGGAGCGGACGTCGCCGTCCAGCACGAGCGCGTGGCGCCCCGGTCCCCGCCCGCCGCTGGCCATCCCACCGATGATCGGCACCGCGGGCGCGGCGTCGGAGAGCTGCCCCAGCACGTCGGGGGGAAAGGTGTAGGGGTCGCCGAGGAGGATGACCGCCCTGGTCCCGGCGTCGATCGCCGGAAGGCCGAGCGTCGTCGGCCCGTCCTCCGTGTCGGCGGTCGCAATCGTGAACGGCTCGATCTCCGCCGCACCGAGATTGGCGGTCCAGACGCTGAGGGCCGGCCCCTGCTCGATCTCCCTGCCGTCGCCGACGACCGCCTGGGCGGTGCACCCGAGCAACGTGCCCGGTGCCGCGGCCTTTGCGGCGACCTGCGCGATCTGGTCGATCAGGGGGAGGTGGTGGACCGAGAAGAACAGGAGCGTGAGCTGCGGAGCCTCGCCGTTCAGCGAGTCCTGCGCACGGCCGAGGGCCTCCTCGGCGGCCTCGAGTGAGTTCGCGTTGGTCGACAGGGCGGACCCGATGCGCATGTGCATTCCACTCTATCCCCCTTCGGAACCTTTACGGCCCAAGGCCGGGCTCGGTCATCCGCCGGAGGTCGAGCGCCTTGTCGACCTCCTCCGAGGTCAGCAGTCCCCGGGCGACGACGATCTCCCGGAGCGACCGCCCGGTCGCGTAGGCCTCCTTCGACACCTCGGCCGCAGCGTCGTAGCCGATCAGGGGCACGAGGGCGGTGACGATGACGAGCGACCGCTCCAGCAACTCCTGCGCCCGGCGGGCGTCCGCCTCGATCCCCTCGACGCAGCGCTCGGCGAGCAACCCGGCCGCAGCGCCGAGGGTCTCGATCGAGAAGAGGAGGTCGTGGGCCATCAGCGGCATCATCGTGTTGAGCTCGAAGATGCTGCCGAGGCCCCCGAGCGTGATCGCGGCGTCGTTGCCGATCACCTGGGCGGCGACCTGGATGACGGCCTCCGGGATGACCGGGTTCACCTTCCCCGGCATGATGCTCGAACCGGGCTGCAGCGCCGGGAGCCGGATCTCGGCGATGCCGGTCCGCGGCCCCGACGCCAGCCAGCGCAGGTCGTTGGCGATCCGGGCGAGCGACACGGCGGCGGTCTTCAGCGCACCCGACGCCTCGACCACGGCGTCGCGCGCCCCCTGGGCCTCGAAGTGGTTGGGGGCCTCGACGAGGTCGAACCCGGTGCGGCGCCGGAGGTGGTCGATCGCCGTCGGGGCGAATGCCGGGTGGGCGTTGATGCCGGTCCCGACGGCCGTGCCTCCGAGTGCGAGCTCGCCGAGATGGATCGCCGCGCGCTCGATCCGGACGACGGCGTGCGTCACCTGGGAGGCGTAGCCGGCGAACTCCTGGCCGAGGCGCACCGGCGTGGCATCCATCAGGTGGGTGCGGCCCGACTTGAGGACCGGATCGAACTCCAGGGCCTTCGCCGCCAGCGCTGCCTGGAGGCGGGCGAGGGAGGGCAGCAACGCCTCGTTGATCGCGGCGAGGGCGGCGAGGTGCGTCACGGAGGGGATGACGTCGTTGGAGGACTGGCACCGGTTGACGTGGTCGTTGGGGTGCACCGGGTGCTTCGCTCCCCGGGTGCCGCCCAGCAGCTCGTTCGCCCGGTTGGCGATGACCTCGTTGGCGTTCATGTTCGTCGAGGTGCCCGATCCGGTCTGGAAGACGTCGATGACGAACTGGTCGTCGTGATCGCCGGCGATGACCTCCTCCGCGGCGGCACGGATCGCCGCGGCGACGTCCGCCGGCAACAGGCCGAGGTCCTCGTTGGCCTGGGCCGCCGCCCACTTCGCAAGCCCGAGCGCCTGGATGAACCGGCGGCCGAATCGCCAGCCCGAGATGGGGAAGTTGTCGGCAGCGCGCTGGGTCTGGGCGCCGTAGTAGGCGGAGGCCGGGACCTCGACCTCGCCCATGGAGTCCCGCTCTGTTCGGTACTCGCCCACCGCGGCATCATGCCACGAGGCCACGGTGGCCCATGGGTCGCCCGATTGCAGGTACCGTATGCCCATGCTCCTTCTGCTCGTCCGTCACGGCGTCACGCCTATGACGGGGACACGCCTGACCGGCCGCCTCCCCGGCGTGCACCTGTCCGAGGAAGGCATCCGGCAGGCCAAGGACGTGGCCGAGCGCCTCGCCAACCTCCCCGTGAAGGCCGTCTACTCGTCGCCGCTCGAGCGGTGCCAGGAGACGGCGGCGCCGATCGCCGAGCGTCACCGGGTGGAGATGCACACGGTCGACGACCTCGCCGAGGTGGACTACGGGCAATGGCAGGGCCGCCCCTACCGCCAGCTCTACCGCCTGAAGGCGTGGAGCGAGCTGCAGGCCCATCCCGCCGACTTCCGCTTCCCGGAGGGCGAGACCATCCGGGAGGCTCAGACCCGGGGGATCCGGGCCATCGAGGCCATCCGGGCCCGGCAGCCCCGGACGGCCGCGGTCGTCGCCGTCTCCCATGCCGACATGATCCGGCTGATCGTCGCCGGCTACGTCGGCCTCGGGACCGATCTCTACCAGCGCATCGTCATCGGGATCGCCTCGGTCAGCGCGATCGTCCTCGGTGAGCGGGTGCCGCGCCTGCTCCGCATCGGGGACTCCGGGTCCCTCGACCAGCTCGCCGAACGGCTGAAGCCCCCGGCGAAACCCACGCCCGCGCCGAAGAAGGTGGCGGCGAGGGCCGGCGATCCGTCCGGCAGGGAGACACCCGGCGAGGTCGTTCCATGAGCGACGGCTACGAGTTCGACGCGGTCGACCGCATCACCATCGGCGCCATCGGCCCCCCCGGGCGGCGCACGTTCTACCTGCAGGCCCGGGCCGGGCTCGAGAGCGTGACCCTGCTCGTCGAGAAGGACCACGTCATCGCCCTGAGCGAAGGCACCGAGGAGATCTTCAAGTCCGCCGGCTACCCCCACGAGTCCATCGAGTGGGATGCCGACTCCATGGCCCTGGAGGAGCCGGTCGAGCCGGCCTTCCGGGTCGGCACCATGGCCATTGGCTATGCCGAGGATCGCGACCTCGTCCTCATCGAATGCCGGCCCCCGGCCGAGCAGGACGCCGACCCCCAGCCGGACGCCGACCTCGAGGCGGACCCGGACCTCGAGGCGGACCCGGACCTCGGCGTCGCATCAGGCCCCAGCGCCCGGTTCTGGATCACCCGTGCCCAGCTCGAGGCCCTCAGCGCCTACGGCATGATCGTGGCCGCGCAGGGCCGGCCGATCTGCCCCCTGTGCCGGGTGCCGATGGACCCCGAGGGCCACCAGTGCTTCGCTTCGAACGGCCACCGAACCGAGGTGTGACGGAAGCCCGGCCCCTGGGTCCCTCCGAGCTGCTCGAGGGCGACATGGAGTTGCTGGGCCTGATGCCCGGCGCCTCCAACTACACGTTCCTGGCCCGCCTCCTGGATCCCGCGGCCGGCGGGACCGAGCCCGAGCGCCTCGTCGTCTACAAGCCTCGCCGCGGCGAGGCACCGCTGTGGGACTTCCCAACCGGAACCCTCTGCCAGCGGGAGACCGCCGCCTTCGAGATCTCACGGGCGGGCGGTTTCGGCTTCGTCCCCCCCACCGTGCTGCGGGACGGCCCGGTGGGGATGGGCTCGGTCCAGGCGTTCGTGCACCACGACTTCGACTGCACCGCCTTCGACCTCTTCGAGTCCCACACCGACGACCTGCGCCGCATCGCCCTGTTCGACCTCGTCGTCAACAACGCCGACCGCAAGGCAGGCCACGTGTTCCCTGACGCCGACGGCAAGGTCTGGGCGATCGACCACGGGATCTGCTTCCACGTCGACCCCAAGCTCCGCACCGTGCTCTGGGACTTTGCCGGTGAGCCCATCGCCGAGGCCGACCGGGCATGCCTGCACAGCCTCGCTGCAGCCCTGCAGGGCGACCTCGCCGCGGTGCTGGCCGAGCTGCTCGACCCCGCCGAGGTGGAGATCCTGCAGCGGCGACTCACGGCGGTCCTGTCCGCCGAGACCTTCCCGGCCCCCGGTCCGGGCCGGTCGTTCCCCTGGCCCCCGGTGTGACCCTGGGTACGATTGCACCAGGACCCATGGACAGCGAACATCGCAACTACGTCGGCGGGCGATGGGTCGACGCCGTCTCCGGACGCACCTTCACCAGCCTGAACCCGGCCGACCACGACGACATCCTCGGCACGTTCCCGGCCTCCGCCGCCGAGGACGTGGCGCAGGCGGTCGAGGCCGCCCGGGCCGCCTATCCCGCCTGGCGCCGCACTCCCGTGCCGCGGCGAGCCGACTACGTGCTCCGGGTCGGCCTCCTCCTGGAGCAGCGCAAGGAGGAGCTGGCCCGGCTGATGACCCGGGAGATGGGCAAGACGCTGCGCGAGACACGGGCCGACGTCCAGGAGGGCATCGACTTCTGCCACTACATGGCGGGGGAGGGCCGGAGGTTCTTCGGCCTGACGATGCCCGCCGAGCTGCCGAGCAAGTTCTCGATGACCCTTCGCCACCCCGCGGGCGTCGCGGCGCTCATCACCCCGTGGAACTTCCCCATCGCCATCCCGTTGTGGAAGATCGCCCCCGCCCTCGTGTGCGGGTGCACGGCGGTGTTCAAGCCCGCCGAGGACACGCCGCTGCTCGCCACCATCCTGGTCCGGCTCTTCGAGGAGGTCGGGCTCCCGCCCGGCGTGCTCAACCTGGTGCACGGCCTCGGCGAGGAGGCCGGGGCGCCCCTGGTCGCCCACCCCGGCGTCGACGTCGTCTCGTTCACGGGCTCCCGCGAGGTGGGCACGGACGTCGCCACGGTCTGCGCCCGGCTGGGGAAGCGCTGCTCGCTGGAGCTGGGGGGCAAGAATGCGCTCATCGTCATGCCCGACGCCGACCTCGAACTCGCCGTCGAGGCCGCGGCCTGGGGTGCCTTCGCCACCAGCGGCCAGCGCTGCACCTCGACGAGCCGCCTGATCGTCAGCAACGAGGTGCGGGCCGAGTTCACGCGGCGCCTGCTGGAACGGGTCGCCACGATGAAGGTGGGCTCAGGCCTCGATCCCGACGTCGAGCTTGCCCCGCTCATCAACGAGCAGCAGAAGGAGCGAGTGCTCAGTTACGTCGGGGTCGGCACGCGGGAGGGGGCCGTCGTCCTCACGGGGGGCCACGAGCTGTCCGGACCCGGCTACGAGCGGGGCAACTTCCTCGAGCCGACCGTCTTCGACAACATGACCCCCGGCATGCGCATCGCCCAGGAGGAGATCTTCGGCCCGGTCACCGGCATCATCGCCGTCTCGACGCTCCAGGAGGCCATCGAGGTCGCCAACTCCACCGAGTACGGGCTGTCGTGCGCCATCTACACGCGCGACATCGGGGCGACGTTCACCGCCATCAACGAGCTGGAGTTCGGCGTCGTCTATATCAACGCCCCCACCATCGGGGCCGAGGTCCAGCTTCCCTTCGGTGGGATGAAGGGCACCGGCAACGGCCACCGGGAGGCAGGCCCCCAGGCCCTCGACGAGTTCACCGAGTGGAAGGCGATCTCGGTGGACTTCTCGGGCAAGGTCCAGAAGGCCCAGATGGAGGACTAGCCGGCGAAAGTGAGGTAAAAATTGCGCGTATACACGTCATTTTTACCTCGGTTCCGCCTGGCCCGGGCTCAGCCCAGAATCGTCCGCATCAGGCGGACCGCCCCCGCCTTGTCGAGCGGGTCGTTGCCGTTGCCGCACTTCGGCGACTGGACGCAGGAGGGGCACCCCGACTCGCAGGGACAGTTCGCCACGAC
>DASXNO010000264.1:0-6959 GCA_036495025.1 Actinomycetota bacterium
TGCTCATAGCGGGCACATCACCACTCTGCCAGCACCGCCGGCCCTGCGGATGTGACGGCCCCACGCGACAAGCCGCGGTCTAGACTTCCCCCATGAGCACAGGCTGGCCCGACCCCCGGCGCAGCACGCCGGCGTCCGGAAGCAACCCGATGCCTGGCCCCTCGCCCGGATCGTCCGCCTCGCCGGAGTCGAGGCGGGGCGCCAAGGCCATAGTCGCGGCCCTCGTGCTCGTGGTCCTCATCGTCTTCGTCATCCGCAACTCGCAGCGGGTCAGCGTGGATTTCATCCTCACGCAAGGTCATTTCCGCCTGATCTGGGTCATCGTCATGTGCAGCATCCTGGGTGGCGTCGTCGGGTACCTCCTGGGGAGGCCGTCACGGGGACGGCATCAGCGCTCGGATGGCGGGAAGGGATCGTCGGGCGACGGAGGCTTCTCCAGCCTGTAGCGGGCAAACAGGTGCGACCCCTCCCGGCGGAGGCTCAGCAGAGTCGCTCGGGCCCGTGGCGCACCGGACGGCGCAAGGCGCCCCGTCATGCCGACCGCCGGCGGTGCCCCGCCGAACAGGGCCGGTGAGGTCGTGAGGAACAGCTCGTCCACGAGGCCGGCGGCAACCAGCTCACCGAAGAGTTGCGGGCCGCCCTCGGACAGCACCCGGGCATGACCCCGCTCGCGCAGGACACCGACGATGTCGGCGGCCGGGATGCTGGCGCCGTTAGCTGATCCGGCGCCTTGAGGGGCGCCTCGGGTGGCTGGCACCACCAGCTCTGCGGTGTCCGGCACGGCCCGGTCCAGGGCCCGTGCCCCCGCGGGGGTGGTGATGACGAGGGAGCCGGGGGTCAGGGCCGTGAGGGACGGGAGCCGCCCCGTTGCGGTGACGACCGCCAGCGGAGGCTCGGGCGGGAGGCCGAGCGAGGCCCGCAGGAGAGCGAACTCGGCGGCGGCCTTCGGGTAGACCCGCTCCGCAGTCCAGCGATGCCCGGGGTCTGGACGGAGCGTCCCCGCGCCGATCAGCACGGCGCTCGCCGAGGCTCGGAGGAGCCCCATCACGAAGCGGTCGGCCTCGCTGCCCAGCGAGATCGTCCCCGGGGCGATCCCGGCGCCCGCGACCACACCGTCGAGCGAGGAAACAAAGTTGGCGTAGAGGCAGGTGGCGGGAAACCCGATCGAGCCGTCGTAGAGGTCGGCCAGCCGGCGGGGAAGGTCGAAGGAGGGGAGGCCCGGGGCCTCGTAGCAGCGCTCCAGGGTCAGCGCCGGCTGAAGCGCAGGGTCTGGAGGAACTCCTGCCGCATCGCCGGCTCGTCCTCGTAGCTGCCCCGCCAGAACGATGTCCACGTCTTCGACGAGTCCTCCTTGACGCCCCGCATCTGGGTACAGAGGTGGGTGGCGGAGAGGTGGACGGCGACGCCGTGGGGCTGGAGCACGTTGACGAGGGTGTCGGCGATTTCGACCCCCATGCGCTCCTGCACGGTGAAGCGGCGTGCGAACACCCGCACCAGGCGCGTGAGCTTGGAGATGCCGATGATGGTCTCGTGGGGGACATAGCCCACGTGCGCGACACCGAAGAACGGCAGGGCGTGGTGCTCGCAGAGGGCGAAGAAGTTGATGGGTCCCTCGATGACCTGGCTCAGACGGCAGTCCGGGTCGCTCCGGCACTCGGTCGGGAAAGCGGTCAGGAGGTTCGGGTCGCCCTCGTAGCCAGAGGTGGACTCGAACAGCGCCTGGAGGAAGCGTGCCGGCGTTCGCTGGGTGGCGGGCGTGCGGAGGTCCATGCCGAGCGCCGTGAAGATCTCGGCCACGTAGCCCTCGTAGCGCTTCCAGTCCTCCGGAGCGATCTCCCGGGGCAGCAGCCGGTCCCACCTGAACTCGGCCTCGACGTCGTCGAGGAACGCCGACGCCAGGGAGTTTCCGCTGGCCCGGGCGTTGTGGCCCCCGTCGAGGGCCGCCGCTACCGGGGGCACCGCCTGCTGCTCCTCTGCCATGTGCCCAGCCTCCCAACGCTGCCGGACGGTCAACACGCTTATTCTTATCCGGTTCTTATCCGGCGCCTTGAGGGGCGCCTCGGGGCGGACGGTCAGCCCCTCCCACAGCGTAGCCTCAGGGCGCCGGATCAGAACCCGAGCCAGCCGGCCCCCGCTCCGGGATGGGCCCCGCAAAACGTGGAGGGACATTATCCTTGCGGGCGATGTCACCACACCGCGCCGGTCGCCTCGCCGGAGTCCTGGTGATCTGGATGGTCGCCTGCACGGCGGCTCCGGTATCCCAGCACAGCTCCTCCAGCCCCTCGAGCAGCGGGCCGTCCAGTCCCCCCGCCTCGCAGACCGCGATTGTGCCCCCCGTGCCGACCGTGACCGTCTCCACGTCGCCGTCGACCAGGCCCGGGTCGCCCACCCCCAAGCCCGCCACGGCGGCGGCACCCCGGTCGGCTTCGGCCCGCACGGTCAGCGCCATCCAGCCGGGGAACGCCCCCACGGGGATCGCCGGCCAGCCGAACGGGCAGGTCGACCAGAGCCTGCTCATCTACCTCGACCCGAAGTGCATGGCGTACCGGCCGGACGCCACGAGCCTCGCCCGCCTGTTCACCATCGCGAGGGCGGAGGGGGTCTCCCTCGGCGCCAACGAGTGCTACCGGCCCTTCACCCTCCAGGCGATCGCCCGCAACAACAACTGCGCAGCGGGCAACTGTGCCTGCGCAGGGCCACCCGGCCACTCGATGCACGGCTGGGGCGAGGCGGTCGACCTCCGCGACGACAACGGCTCGGTCAACACCTTCACCTCCCCCACCTACAAGTGGCTGGTTCAGTCGGCTGCCCGGTTCGGCTGGAACCATCCCGGGTGGGCCGTGCCGGGGGGCAGCCCCTGCCCCGAGCCCTGGCACTGGGAGTGGGTCGGCGACGGGGGCGTCATCGGCGGCTCCCCGGTCCGGGCCGACGTCGTGTCGCTCGTCCCGACGCACGACGCCAAGGGCTACCGGATCGTCACCGGCCTGGAGGCGGTGTCCTCGCACGGCGATGCGGGGCCCGGCATGGGCGCGAACGCCAGTCTCAGCCGGTTGATCGTCGCCGGCGCCGCCGATCCGTCGGGTGACGGGTACTGGCTGGCCGCCGCCGACGGGACCGTCTACCCGCTCGGCGGCGCACCGTCGCTCGGGTCGGTGGCATCCTCCAGCACGGCCGGGTCCGGTCCGACGATCGCCGCAATGGCCGTCACCCCGAACGGCAAGGGGTACTGGCTGGTCTCGACCGACGGCACGGTCTTCGCATTCGGCGACGCCCCGTCGCTCACCGCACCCGCCGGGACGACCGGCTACTTCACGGGGGCGGCATCGACCAGTTCGGGCAAGGGGCTGTGGCTCGCCGCCTCGAACGGGAAGGTCGTGAGCCTGGGCGACGCGGCAGCGGCAGGCTGCGGCCCCGCGGCACCCACCTCGACGGACCCGATCGTGGCGATC
Organism: Actinomycetota bacterium; assembly: GCA_036495025.1. GTDB lineage: Bacteria > Actinomycetota > CADDZG01 > JAHWKV01 > JAOPZY01 > JAOPZY01. The sequence goes on from DASXNO010000264.1 coordinate 3,450, forward strand.
GCCTCGACACCGAACGGGAACGGCTGCTGGCTCTCGTCGGCCGACGGCAAGGTGACGGCGTTCGGCGACGCGGCCACCCTGGTTCCCGCTGGCGACATCCCCTCCACCCCTGCGGAGCCGGTGGTGTCGATGTCGCCGACCCGCTCCGGGCACGGGTACTGGCTGGTCACCGCCGGTGGCGATGTCTACGCCTTCGGCGACGCCGGCTACTTCGGCAACGGCTAGGACCGTGACTGGCAGGTGACCGGACAGCCGGTGAGCCGAGTTTTCGTCAGCTCAGAGCCTTCAAGGCGGCGATGGCGCTGCCTGCCGCGGCAATGGCCCCCGTCAGCGCCCCGTGGGCGGAGTCGACCGGGGCCCGGGCGGCGACGAGGACGGGCCGGTTGCCGGGATAGCCGGCGGCATCGAGCGGCAGGACTGCGGTGGGAATGCCGGCGACGGCCTTGGTCGCCGCGTCGGCCTTCAGCCCCAGATCGGTGACATAGCCCTGGGCCGAGGTGACGTCCTTGCCCCGGGCCTTGGCCGTGTCGACCCGGGCCTGGAGCAGGCCGGCCAGATGGTGCAGCGTGCCCGCGGCTGCCTGCACCCGACCGGCCGCCCTGACCAGTTCGAGCTTCGGGATCAGCAACTCGTAGACCCGGTAGTCGCTGACCACCTTCCTACAGTCGCTCCGGACCTTTGCCAGGGTGGTATCTGCGTCGAACGTGGCCTTGAGCGAGGTCAGACCCGTGCGTTCGGCGTCGATCTGAGCGTCGAGGGTTGCCCGGTCGGCGGGGGCGACCGAAGGAGTGGCGCCCAGGTCCGCCCTGGCCGAGCCCAGGGCCGTGAGGCGCCTGGCGACGGCGGTATCGCAGATCTTCTTGGCGGCGTCGATGGCGCCGGCCTGGGCACCGACGTGGGCGCCGATCGGCCCCGCCAGCGCGAGGACCGACCCGGCGGCCAGCACGAGGGCGACCACGGCGGTCCGCACCCTGGTCACGGGTTGACGTCTCCTTCGGTCTGCTGGTTGGCGTTCAGGCCCGAGTCCACCTGGCTGAGCGCCTTCTCGAGGTCGGCGATGTCCTTCTGGGCCTGCGCGAGGTCCTCCTGCTCGGCGGTCGAGCCCGATGGGGCGGAGATGGTCGCGGGGGCGGCCCCGGAACCCGCCGGCGAGGGGGTGGTCGCCGGCGTGGTGGCCGCCGTCGACGGGTTGGAGCCCTTGCCACACCCTGCGACCAGCAACGTCGCTGCCATGACCGGGACCAGCGCCACCGTCTGCCACCTCGGGACGATCACCGCGCGGGATCCTACTCGACGTGCATGCTGGATCCGCCCGGATGGTTGCTTGGCAACAGCAACTAACCTACACTGGAAGCATGTCGACAACGACCCCCACCACGGCACTCGCCAAGCCCGCAGCCATCGATGGCAGCCCGGAGATGACCCAGATCGAGCGCGGCCTGACGACCATCGTACGGTGGGGCAACCTGCCCCGCGTCCGGGAGCGGTTCACCGCGGTCGCCGGGATGGACCTGGAGCGGGCCAGCTACGCCGTCCTGTTCCGCCTCGAGGAGGGTCCGGCCCGCCTCTCCGACCTGGCGCAGCGGGTGGGGGTCGACATCTCCACCCTGAGCCGGCAGGTCCACCACCTCGAAGCCGCCGGGCTGGTAGGGCGCAGCGTGATGGAGGAAGACCGGCGGGCGGCACTCCTCTCCGTCACGGACGAGGGCCGGGACTTCGTGCACCGCATCCGGGCGGCCAAGCGGGCCGCCATCACCGAGATGCTGGAGCACTGGACCCCGGAGGAGCGCGCCGAGCTCGGCCGGGTCCTCGGCCGCCTCGCGAACGAGATGGTGGCGTTCGGCTGCCGGGAGCGCTGACCCGTGGCCGCAAGCCGCATCGACGAGGATTTCTCCCCTCCAGAGCTGGGCGCCCGCGAGCGCCCGGCCATCGAGGCACGGGACCTCCGCAAGCGCTTCGGTGACTTCGAGGCGGTCCACGGAGTCAGCTTCGACGTCATGCCGGGCGAGACCTTCGGGTTCCTCGGCCCCAACGGCGCAGGCAAGTCCACCACGATCTCGATGCTCTGCACCCTCCTGAAGCCATCGGGCGGCACCGCCCTCGTGGCCGGCCACGACGTGGTGGCCGCCCGGGCGGAGGTCCGGCGCCGCATCGGCCTGGTGTTCCAGGACACCACCCTCGACGACTACCTGACCGCCGCCGAGAACCTCCGCTTCCATGCGGAGCTCTACGGCGTGCCCAAGCGCATCGCCGGGCAGCGGGTGCAGCAGGTGCTCGAGATGGTGGGCCTCTGGGACCGCCGCGACAGCATCACCCGCACGTTCTCCGGCGGGATGAAGCGGCGCCTGGAGATCGCCCGGGGGCTGCTGCACTCCCCTCGGGTCCTGTTCCTCGACGAACCGACGGTGGGCCTCGACCCTCAGACGCGCCTGCACATCTGGAACTACATCAACGAGCTGAAGCGGCGGGAGCAGATCACCATGTTCCTCACCACGCACTACATGGAGGAGGCGGAGTTCTGCGACCGCATCGCGATCATGGACAACGGGGTGATCGTCGTCAGCGGCACGCCGGAGGAGCTGAAGGCGGGCATCGGCAAGGACCGGGTCGAGCTCCGCACGGACGACGACGAGCTCGCCCGCCAGCGCCTCAAGGATGTCTTCGGCCTCGAAGCCACACCCGGGGAGAACGGTCTCACCGTCCACGTCGAGCACGGTGAGCGGTTCATCCCGCACCTGTTCGCCTCGCTCGGCGTCGGCATCCAGTCGGTCAGCGTCGCCAGGCCGACGCTCGACGACGTCTTCATGCAGCACACCGGCCACACGATCCGTGACGCCGAGTCGAGCGGGTCGGGCATCCGCAACAACCCCTTCATGCGGGCTCAGCGCGCCCGGCGGTAGCCATGGCAGTCCGCACCGGCACCCTCGACGTCGTCCCCGTCACCGAAGCGCGGGGCACGTGGCTGGACGCCCTCCGGGCCATCCGGGTGGTGTGGAAGCGTGAGCTCATCCGGTGGTCGCGCAACCGCACCCGGATCTTCACCACCCTCGTCCAGCCGGTGCTGTTCCTGTTCGTCCTCGGCAGCGGCCTGGCGTCGTTGCTGCCCCGCCAGGGCGGCGGCCTCGACTTCCGTACCTTCATGTTCCCGGGGGTCCTGGCGATGGTGGTCCTGTTCACGTCGATCTTCTCGGCGGTGTCCATCGTGTGGGACCGGGAGTTCGGCTTCATGCGGGAGATGATGGTCGCCCCCGTGCCCCGCTCCTCGCTCGTGATCGGCAAGTGCCTGGGCGGCGCCACGGTGGCGACGATCCAGGGAACGATCCTCCTGTCGCTCGCCGGGCTCGTCCACGTGCCGTACAACCCGCTGCTGATCGTCACGCTGCTCGCCGAGATGGCGCTGACCGCGTTCACCCTCACCTGCTTCGGCGTGTTCGCCGCCAGCCGGATGCAGCAGGTGGAGTCGTTCCAGGTGGTGATGCAGCTCTTCGTGTTCCCGATGTTCTTCCTGTC
>DASXNO010000265.1:0-12148 GCA_036495025.1 Actinomycetota bacterium
TCGACGAGGACGTGCGCGGGCTGCTCTTCATGGCCTGTGTGGCAGACCTGCGCCGCCAGGTCGAGTTCGTGCAGGGCCAGTGGCTCAACGACGGCAACATCCTCCACCTCGGCGACGACCGCGACCCCCTGGCCGGGTACCAGGACAAGACCGGGAAGATGACCGTCCAGGGCTCCCCACCCAGGTTCCTGCCCGGCATCCCGGAGTTCGTCACCACCCGAGGCGGCGAATACTTCTTCAAGCCGGGGATCGCTGCAATGCGGTGGCTCGCCCAGCAGGGCTGAGTGGTCCCCCACTACGTCCCTACGACGTGAGCTGGAAGGTCGCGAGGAGCCGGTCGTAGGCCGGATGCGCCGCATCCAATGACGCCGCCCCGCCGGACAGCACGAAGTATTGCTGGACGTCGCCGGACGGGGCGAAGAACGCTCGCATCCGGATGGCATGGCCGTTGGGCCCCCTGATCACGCCGTCCTCCGCCTGCCGGCCGAGGAACGTCAGGTTCGCCCGCGAGACCACGGTGCCGGAGACCGCAGAGGCCGACCCGTCCATCTGCCGGTCGAGGAGGGTCTGGGTCACCCCTGCCATGGGGCCGGGGCTGGCGAGGTACTGCACGATCACGTCCTCGGCGGCGTTGGCGCTCAGGGCCTCGTACCTGACTTCGGTGCTGACGTCGTGGGTCGAGGCGGTCCGCTGCGGTTTGCTCGGGAACTCCGCGCTGAACCCTGCATCCGTGGCCTTGAAGACGGTGGGTTTGTCGGCGCTGCTGGTGGGGGATCCACTGCAGGCGACCAGCAGGCTCATCACGAGCAGGAGCGCAGCGACCGCCGGCCTAGTCTTCATCCTTGCGCTCCGCCGAGAGGGAGCGGATCGTCGTCACCACCTCGGCGTTGGCCAGCGTCGTCACGTCCCCGAGATCCCGCCCGTGGGCGACATCGCGCAGCAGGCGGCGCATGATCTTGCCCGAGCGGGTCTTCGGCAGGTCGTCGGTGAGGACGATGGAGTGCGGCCGGGCGATCTTGCCGATCTTGATGGCCACGTGCTCCCGGAGCTCGCTGATCAGCACCTTGTCGCCCTTGACGCCGGCCTTCAGTGTGACGAAGGCCACGATGGCCTCGCCGACCATCGGGTCCGGGCGGGACACGACTGCCGACTCGGCGACCGCCGGATGGTCGACCAGCGCGGACTCGATCTCGTAGGTCGACAGCCGGTGCCCGGCGACGTTCATGACGTCGTCGATGCGGCCGAGGAGCCAGAAGTACCCGTCCTCGTCGAGCCGGGCGCCGTCGCCCGCCATGTAGACATCCGGTCCGAAGCGGCTGAAGTAGTTCTGGACGTAGCGGTCGGGGTCACCGTAGATCGTGCGGAACTGCGACGGCCACGGGCGGCGGAGCACCAGGTAGCCACCCTTGCCGGCTCCCACGGATTTGCCCTGCTCGTCGACGACGCCGGCGGCGATGCCGGGGAAGGGCTTCGTGGCCGACCCCGGCTTCAGACGGGTGATCCCGGGCAGCGGGGTGATCATGATGGCACCGGTCTCGGTCTGCCACCAGGTGTCGACGACCGGGCAACGCTCGCCACCGACGTACTCGAAGTACCACATCCATGCCTCGGGGTTGATCGGCTCGCCGACCGAGCCGAGCAGACGCAGGGACGACAGGTCGTGGCGGGCCGGGTACTCGTGCCCCCACTTCATGAACGTCCGGATGGCGGTCGGGGCGGTGTAGAGGATCGTCGCCTTGTAGCGCTCGACGATCGACCACCACCGCTCCTTGTCCGGGAAGTCGGGTGCCCCCTCGTACATGATCGACGTGGTCCCGTTGGCGAGCGGTCCGTAGACGATGTACGAGTGGCCCGTCACCCAGCCGACGTCGGCGGCGCACCAGAAGACGTCGGTCTCCGGGTGGATATCGAAGACGAACCGGTGGGTCGTCGCCACCCCCGTCAGGTAGCCGCCGGTCGTGTGCAGGATGCCCTTCGGCTTCCCCGTGGTCCCGGACGTGTAGAGGATGAAGAGCGGGTCCTCCGAGTCCATCTCCTCGGCGGCGCAGGCTGGCTGCTGCCCCTCGACGGCCTCGTGGTACCAGACGTCGCGCTCGGGGTCCCAGGCAACCTCCTGGCCGGTGCGCTCGACCACCACGACGTGCTCGATCGAGGGGCACTGCGCCACGGCGACGTCGGCGTTCTCCTTCAGGGGGACGATCGCGCCCCGCCGCCACGCCCCGTCGCCGGTCACGAGCACCTTGGCCTCGGCGTCGTTGATCCGGTCCCGGAGGGCCTCGGCGGCGAAGCCACCGAAGACGACCGAGTGGGTGGCGCCGATGCGGGCGCAGGCCAGCATCGCGACGGGCAGTTCGGGCACCATGCCGAGATACATCGCGACCCGGTCGCCCTTGCCGACCCCCATGCCCTTCAGGGCGTTGGCGAAGCGGCAGACCTCCTCGTACAGCGCACGGTAGGTGATGGTCCTGCGATCGCCCGGCTCTCCCTCCCAGTGGTAGGCGACCCGGTCAGGATGGGTCTCGACGTGGACGTCGAGGCAGTTCACGGAGATGTTGAGCCTGCCACCGAGGAACCACTTCACCCACGGCGGGTTCCACTCCATGACCGAGTCCCAGGGCCGGCTCCAGCGCAGCGTCGCCGCCTGCTCGGCCCAGAAACCCTCGGGATCGGCCTCGGCCCGGGCGTAGATCTCGGGATCGCCGACGATGGCGTTGCGGCGGAACTCCTCGGGAGGGTCGATGACTCGCAACTCCTCCAGCAGCGCGTCGATGTTCTGGAGCTCCACCTCTTCAGCCATTGCTGTCCCTCCTCGCCGGGGCCTCGGGCTTCGTCATCTCCTACAGACGTTCTACCGCAACCGGTCCGCAGGGTGCGGATATATTCCACTTTGGAGTAAATTGTGTCCATGACCGCACAGGCCGGTGGCGAGCTTGCTCCCGAAGATCCTGTCTTCTTCAACCCGCTCGACCCGGAAGCCCACGCCGACCCCTATCCCCAGTACCGGCGGCTCCGTGAACAGGCTCCGATGCTGCGCGGCCCGCTCGGCTACTGGGTGCTGAGCCGCTACGCCGACATCGCGGCGGTGCTGCGGGACCCGCGCTTCGGCGTCGGGATCGACGAGGCCAGCCTGATGCTGGCGATGACCCAGGAGGGCCCCGGTATCGCCACGATGCGGGAGCTGAGCCGCTGGATGCTCTTCCGCGACCCGCCCGACCACACCCGGCTCCGGAAACTCGTCAGCAAGGCCTTCACGCCCCGGGCGGTGGAGGCCGTGCGGCCGAGGGTGGTCGAGATCGTCGACCGCCTGCTCGACGACTTCGCCGGGCGTGACGAGGTGGACCTCATCGCGGACCTTGCCCTCCCGCTGCCGGTGACGGTGATCAGCGAGCTGCTCGGGCTCCCCATCGAGGATCAGGCCCAGGCCCGGGAGTGGGCCGAGGCCATTGCGCAGGCCCTCGACCCGATCATCACCGAGGACCAGGCCCTTCGGGCCGACCGAGCGGTCACCGAGCTCGCCGCCTACATCGGGGGCGTCGTGGCCGAGCGCCGGCGCAACCCCGGGAACGACCTGCTCTCCCGCCTCATCGGGGCCGAGGACGAGGGGGGCCACCTCAGCGAGCCCGAGCTCATCTCGACCGTGGGCCTCCTCTTCGGCGCCGGCCACGAGACTACCCGGAACCTCATCGGCAACGGCATGCTCGCCCTCCTGCGCAACCCGGCCGAGCTGCGGCGCCTGCGCGACAACCCGATGCTCATCCGCAGCGCGATCGAGGAGCTGCTGCGGTACGACTCGCCGGTGCAGATCGCCGGCCGGGGAGCCCGGGCCGACGCCGTCATCGGCGGCGAGCGCATCGCCGCCGGGGAGCCGCTGATGCTGCTCGTCGGCGCCGCCAACCGCGACCCCGCCCAGTTCCCCGACCCCGACCGCCTCGACGTGGGGCGGCCGGACGTGAAGATGCTGTCGTTCGGCGGGGGCATCCACTTCTGCCTCGGCGCCATGCTGGCCCGGACCGAGGCCCAGATCGCCATCGCCTCGCTGCTGGCCCGGGTGCCGGACCTCGAGCTCGCCACCGAGCACCTCGAGTGGCGGCCCCACATCACCCTGCGGGGCCTCTCCTCCCTGCCCGTCACGATCGGCTGACGGCAGCACCGCAGGTAGATTGCATCAAAAACCGCGGATAGCACGATATTCGATGCAATCTATGCTGTCGGCGTGGGTCCACCGAGGCGCGGCCCGCTCGAGCGGCGCAGACGGATGATGGTGGTCACGGCCTGGGTCCTGGTCGTGGCCCTGATCGTGGGCGTGCTCGCTTCGCTGCTGTTCATCAACCTGCACTGAGAAGACCGGCCTGCACCTGAGAGAACCGGTCAGGCGGCGGTCGTTGCCGCAGCGAGTGCGGCCTCGTTGAAGACCGCGAACGCCTCGGCAAGCTGGTCGTCGGTCATCACGAGCGGGATCAGATGGCGCAGCACCCTGCCCTCCTTGCCGGCGGTGACGGTGAGGACACCAAGCTGCAAGGCGGTGGCACGCAGATGGGCCAGGGTCTCCCGGTCACGGAACTCGACCCCCACCATGGACCCCAGGCCACGGATGTCGCCGATCAGGCCGGGCACGGCCACGGCGAGGTCGGTCCAACCGGCGGTGATGCGCTCGCCCAGGCGCGCGGCCCGGTCGACGAGGTGGTCCTCCTCGATGATCTCCAGGACGGCGATGCCGGCCGCAAGGGCCAGCGGATTGCCGACGTAGGTCCCACCGAGCGTCCCCGGGCCCAGGGCGTCCATGACGTCGGGCTCGCCGGCGACGGCGGACAGCGGCAGGCCCGAGGCGATCGACTTGCCGAGGGCAACGAGATCGGGGCGCACCGCCCGGCGCTCGCTGGCGAGGAACATGCCGGTACGGCCGTAGCCGGTCTGGATCTCATCGGCGACCAGCAGCGCACCGAACTCCTTCGTAAACCACTTGACCAGCGGCAGGAACTCCGGTGGCGGGACGATGAACCCGCCTTCGCCGAGCACGGGCTCGACGACCGCCGCGGCGATGTCGTGGGCGGAGAAGACCTCGCGGGCGGCCTTCTCGAAGGACTCCATCGTGCCGGCCTCGAAGCCGGGGTACGGCAGGCGGTAGACGTCGGGCGTGAAGGGTCCGAACCCCTGCTTGTAGGGGACCTCCCGGTGGGTGAGGGCCAGGGTCAGGTTGGTCCGGCCGTGGAACGCCCCCTCGAAACAGACGATGCCCGGCCGCCGGGTGACGGCGCGGGCGATCTTGACCGCGTTCTCGACCGCCTCGGCCCCCGAGTTGAAAAAGGCTACCTTGCGCTGGCCACCGCAATGGTCAGAAACTGCCTCCCCTAGGCGATGGTAGAGCTCGTAGGGAATCACGGAGTAGTCCGTGTGGCTGAATTTGAGGACCTGCTCGCGCACGGCCTCGACCACCTTCGGGTGCGAGTGACCGACAGCAAGGCAGCCAAGCCCACCGGTCGTGTCGAGGTAGCGGTTGCCGTCGACGTCCTCGACGACGGCCCCTTCGCCGCGGGCGATGACGACGGAGTTGGGATCCGGGGCAACGGGGCGGGCCACCCACGCCGGCGCCGCCGCCGTCACGGCACGCGACCGGGGGCCGGGAACGTCGCCCGAGATCCTGATCGAACTCATCCGTCACACCTCCCCTCGCGGGCCCATGATCGCAGGGTTGCGCCCCGCTCGTGGAACAATCGCGGCTGTGAGCGACCAGGCCGCCGCCCCGCCCGCCGACCGCTCGTACCTCCGGCTGCTGATGGTGCTCCTGGGCACCGCCACCTTCTTCGAGGGCTACGACACCGGGATCGCGGCGGTCGTCATCCCCGACCTCGCCCGCGACTTCCACGTGCCCAACGACCTGCTGGGCGGCCCGGTCTCGATCGTCAACCTGGGGGCCCTGTTCGCGCTGTTCGTCATCGCCATCGGCGATCGGGCCGGCCGCCGTCCCCTGCTGATCGCCACGACCCTCCTGTACGCCCTCTTCACCGGCTTGACCGCCGCAGCCCACAGCGTGGCGACGTTCACGGCCATCCAGTTCCTTGCCCGGATGTTCCTCGTGAGCGAGCTCGCCGTGGCGATCACCATCGCAACCGAGGAGTTCCCGGCCGACCGGCGTGGCCGGATCATCGGCTCCCTCTCCCTGCTCGGGGCGTTCGGCCTGATCGCGGTGGTCATCGCCTACCGCTTCCTCGCCCATACCTCGCTCGGCTGGCGAGGTCTCTACCTCCTCGGGGCGATCCCGCTGGTGGCGGCGGCCCCGCTGCGGACCAGGCTCCGGGAGAGCCGCCGGTGGCTCGAGGCGAAGGCACGGGGGCAACGCCTGCGCCGCACGCCGATCCGCCTCGTCCTCGCCGGCCCCTACCGCCGCCGCCTGCTCCTGGTGAGCGGCATGCTCTTCTGCTTCAACTTCGCCGTGCTGTCCGGTGCCGCCTACTGGACCCTGTTCGCCCGCAACGAACGGGGTCTGACGGCCAACACCGCCAACGCCCTCCTCGCTGCGGCCGTCGTCATCGGCCTGCCGGGCTACGTCGTGGCGGGGTGGCTCCAGGACCGGTGGGGACGGCGGCGCACCGGCACGCTGTTCATGCTCGCCGGTGCTGGGTTCGGCATCGCCGCCTTCCAGGTCCACGGGCATGTGCCGATGCTCGCCGCACTCGCCGGTGCCGTGTTCTTCGGCCTGGGCGGCACACCGGTGATCAACGCGGTGTCCTCCGAGCTGTTCGCCACGGAGATCCGGGCGACGGCGCTGGCGGTCGCCCGTTCCTTCTTCGGCACCCTGGGTGCGAGCGCGGGCCTGTTCCTGGTGCCGCGGCTCGCTGCCCACCACGGGGCGGTCGGCAGCTACGGCAACGCCCTGGCGCTGGCCGGCCTGGCCCTGGTCCCCGCCGCCATCCTGCTCAACCGCCTGCCGGAGACGTCCGGCCGGGAGCTGGAGGACCTCGCAATCGACCCCGGCTGATCCGACGGGCCCCGCGAAGTAAGGTAAAAGTCACGCGTATCCACGCGATTTCCTCCTCGCTTCGAGCACGCCCCGTACCCTTAAGCTGGTCCGGCACGGAGCCGTGCAGGGGGGAGCAATGAGCCGACGCGGCGCGTATACGGATTTGCTGGCGTCCAACCCCAGCTTTCGCCGGCTGTGGATCGCCCAACTGATCTCGCTCGGTGGCGACTGGTTCAACGTCGTCGCCCTGACCGGCCTGGTGCTGCACCTCACCGGCTCCAGCTTCTACGGCGGCGCCGTCCTCGTCGCGAGCCTCTTGCCCCAGTTCGTGCTGTCGCCGGTCGCGGGGGTGGTCGCCGACCGGTTCGACCGGCGGCGGCTCATGCTCGGGGCCAACCTGATCGCGGCGGTGCTGGCCCTGGCGATGCTGGCCGTCCGCTCACGGGGGAGTGTCTGGCTGGGGCTGGCGGCCATGGCCGGGATCGCGGCGATGGGGGCGTTCTTCGACCCGGCGTCCCGCTCGGGGCTCCCCAACGTCGTCGACGACGGCCAACTCGCCGCCGCCAACGTCCTCATGGCGTCGACCTGGGGCGTCATGGCCGCCGTCGGGGCGGCAGCCGGGGGCTTGGTTGCCGGCCTCCTGGGCCGGGACGCCGCGTTCGTTGCCAACGCCGCCTCCTTCCTCGTTGCGGCCGCCCTCATCCTCGGCGTCCGGGCCCACCTCGGCCCCCTCGACCCGGCCGTCTCCGGCCTGCCCGGCACACCCGGTGGATCCGGCACACCCGGCCCGCACGGCGCCGAGCGCCGCCGGCTTCGGCCGATCCGGGACCTCGCGGAGGGAGCCGACTGGGCGCGCACCGACGCTCGGGTCATGGCCCTCCTGGCCCAGAAGGTTGGCTTCGGGCTGGGCACGGGCATGATCGGGCTGCTGCCGGTCTTCGCCACCCGGGTCTTCTCCGGCCGTGGCCCCGGCGGGGTGACCGGTGGTCTGGGCTCGGCCGACGCTGCGATCGGGGTCCTCTACGGCGCCCGGGGGCTTGGGTCGTTGCTCGGCCCCTTCGGAGCGAGAGCCGTCATCGGGACGGACCTGCGACGTCTCTTCCCGGCCATTGCCGCTGCGATGGCGCTGTTCGGCGGCGCCTACGCCGTCTTCCCCGCCGCTCCCGGCCTCTGGGCGGCCGCCGGCATCGTGCTCGTCGCCCACCTGGGCGGCGGCACCCAGTACACGATGACGAGCTACGGCCTCCAGCAGATCACGCCCGACCGGGTCCGTGGGAGAATCATGGCCTTTGAACTTGGGCTGGTCACGCTCACGATGTCGGTCAGCCTCCTCGCCGCCGGTCGGGCGGCGGAGGTCGTCAACCCACGAGCGGTCGTCGAACTGCTGGCCGGGCTGACGATGGCGTACGCGGCGGTGTGGGCGTTCGCCACCCGGGGTCTGTGGAGGCAACGGGCACCCGGCCCGGCCGGCACCCTGGCGGCACCGGGAAGCTGATGGCCAGCCTACCCGCCCCGATGTCGCGATGACCTCCGCCACCAAGCCGAAGGCCGTCGTCATCGAGGACGACGTGACGGTCGCCGGCATGGTGTGCTACTTCCTCGAGCTCCAGGGCATCACCTGTTTTCATGCGCCGACCGCGGAGTCGGGGTGGCGCATGATCGTCATCGAAGGCCCCGCCATGGCGGTGATCGACCAGCGGCTGCCCGGCAGGGACGGGTCGTGGCTGCTGGAGCGCCTCCGTGAGGACGAGCGCTTCTCTCGGTTGCCCGTGGTCCTGATATCGGGCTATGAGGATCCCGCCGTGGCGACCCATGCCAAGGAGCTCGGGAGCCCCTGCCTCGCCAAGCCCTTCTCGTACGACCAGCTGAACAGCCGGCTCGCCGAGGCGGTGGATCTGGCGAGGCGCTGGCAGCCCGCCTAGGCGCCGCCCCGGCCCCCGAGGGCTGGCACGACAGGGTCGTCGCATCTATCCTTATACGACGAAGAGACCGTTTTACGCCAACGTCTCACCCTAGGTAAAGGTCTCGGCCCCATCGTCCGACAATGTAGAAGCCATGGAGACCATGCTCGTTACTCGTCCTGTTCGAGTTGTCCTCGCCGATGACCACCCCATGATCCGCAGGGGGCTCCGCCTCATCCTCGAGGACTCCGACGAGGTCGATGTGGTTGCGGAGGCCGGCAACGGGCAGGAGTTGCTCGATCTCGTCGACCAGATGGATCCCGATGTGGTCGTCGTCGACGTCGGCATGCCCAAGCTCGACGGGCTCGAGGCGGTGCGCCGCATACGTGACCGTCACCCGGGCATCAAGTCCCTGGTCTTCACCGTCCACGACGAGGAGGCGTACGTCCACCGGGCGGTGCTCGCCGGCGCCAGCGGGTACCTCCTCAAGACCGCCTCGGCCGAGGAGCTCATCAAGGGCATCATGACCGTCGCCGAAGGCAAGGCGGCGCTGCATCCCTCGATCACCCGCCACCTCCTCGACGGCTTCGCCGGCATGACCGAGCCCAAGGGCCGGGGTGCCGAAGCGCTGTCCCAGCGTGAGCACGACGTCCTGCAGCTCCTGGCCTTCGGCAAGACCAACAAGGAGATTGCGAAGGAGCTCGGCATCGGCGCCCAGACGGTGAAGACGCACATCTCGCACATCTTCACGAAGATGGGGGCCGCGGACCGCACCGACGCCGTCGCCCTGGCCCTGCGCAAGGGCCTCGTTCAGTAAGAGCCCGGGCATCCTCCCCGGACCCCCGCTGTTCTCCAGTCCCTATGCCGGAGGTGCGGCCGGGGGTGCCGGCCTGCGTGCCGTCAGTTCCGCCGACACGTCCACCTCGTAGGGGGGCCGCGCCGGCTCGAGCGACAGCAGCCGTGACGGGAGCGCACCGAGCGCCACCCGGCACCGGGCGCGTGCCTCGGCCAGCTCCGGTCGCGGCTCGAGGCGGCGACCCCGCTCCATCACCGGCGCCAGGAGCGGCCGGCCGCCGGCAGGAGCCGGAGCCTTGGCAGGGGCGATGAGATCGCGGACCTCCCCGGCAGCCTCGTCCAGGCGGTACACCTGCTTGACCGCGGGCAGGGTCGCCTTGCCGGTCGAGGTCTTCGACTTCGGCCCCGAGAGATCCTCCACGAGCTTGTAGACCCCGCCGAGGGCCGGAGCGTCCCCGCTGGTCCCGAGCTGGGTACCCACGCCGAAGCCGTCGATCGGGGTCCCGGCGGCGAGCAGGGCGGCGATCCGGTACTCGTCGAGGTCGCCCGAAGCGAAGATCTCGACGCCGGTCTGGCCCGCCTCGTCGAGGATGGCCCGCACGGCCGGCGCGAGGGCGGCAAGGTCGCCGGAGTCGAGCCTGACCCCCCGCACGATCACGCCCTCGGCGGCGAGCTCGGTCGCCACGGCAGCCGCCGTCCGGGCACCCTGCAGCGTGTCGAACGTGTCGATGAGCAGGATCGCACCGGTGGGGAAGCGCCGGGCGAACGCACGGAACGCGGCGGCCTCGTCCGGGAAGGCGAGGACGTAGGAGTGGGCCATCGTCCCCGACAGGGGGAGGCCGAAGCTCCTGCCGGCGAGGACGTTCGAGGTGGCGGCGGCACCACCGACGTAGGAGGCCCGGGCCGCGAGGAGGGCGGCGTCGGCACCGTGGTCCCGCCGGGCCGAGAAGTCGACGAACGATCGGGGGCCGCACACCGTCGCGACCCTGGCGGCCTTGGAGGCGACCGCGGTGGAGAAGTTGATGCAGTTCAGGAGGAAGGTCTCCACGATCTGGGCCTCGATGAGCGGGCCTGCCACCCGCAACACGGGTTCGCTCGGGAACACCACCTCGCCTTCGGCGACCGCCCAGACGTCGCCGGTGAAACGGAGGTCGCCCAGGTAGCCGAGGAAGCCGTCCGGGAATATGCCAAGGCTCGCCAGGTAGGCGAGGTCGCCCTTCGTGAACGCGAGGTTGGCGAGGTAGTCGAGCGCCTCCTCCAGGCCGCAGGCGACCAGGTAGTTGCGGACCGGCGGGAGCTCCCGGAAGAACAGCTCGAAGGTGGACGCCCCGAACATGCCCTCGGCGTGGTAGCTCGCCGCCATCGTGAGCTCGTAGAGGTCGACGAGGAGCGCGCGGCTCACTTCGGGGGCATCCGGAGCGCCCCGTCGAGGCGGATCACCTCGCCGTTGATCATGGGGTTCTCGACGATGTGGCGCACGAGCGCGGCGAACTCCTCCGGCCGCCCGAGGCGGCGGGGGTGGGGAATGCCGGCCGCGAGCTGCTGGCGGGCGTCGTCGGGCAGCAGCCCCAGCATCGGCGTGTCGAAGAGCCCCGGCGCGATGGCGGCGACCCGGATGCCGGCCCTGGCGAGGTCCCGGGCAGCGGTCAGCGTCAGTGCCACGACGCCACCCTTGGAGGCAGCGTAGGCGGCCTGGCCGATCTGGCCCTCGAACGCGGCCACCGAGGCCGTCAGCACGATGACGCCCCGCTCCCCGTCCTCGGGTGGGCGGCCGGCCATCCGTGCGGCGGCCAGGCGCAGGAGATTGAACGTGCCCACGAGGTTGATGCGAACGACGGACTCGAACTCCTCCAGCGGCAGCGGTGCGTTCTCCCGGTTGAGGACCCGCCCGATCGTGGCCACGCCGGCGCAGCTGACGGCGATGTCGATGGCACCGAGCGCCTCCTCGGCCGCGGCGAGCGCGGCGGCGAGGCCGTCGCCGGAGGTCACGTCCGCGGGGAAGAAACCGGCCCGGTCGCCCAGCGCCGCAGCCGCCACCTCCCCCGCCGCACCGGGGAGATCGATGAGCGCGACCGAGGCCCCCGCAGCATGGAGGGCGCAGGCGGTGGCCCGGCCGAGCCCGGAGGCCCCACCGGTGACGGCCGCGGTCCTGCCCGGAACCCTCACGGCCGTGCTGTCACTCGGAACGGGATTGTCTGCCCCCTGCTCATCCCTGCCATGTCGGGGACGAGGTTAGCTCAGCCCTCTATGACGTCGCCGGTCATCTCGTTGACCTGCACCCCGAGATTGGCCGCATAGGCGACGGCGGCGTCGAGCGCCTCCTCCGGGCCGTCGATCTCGAGGATGACCCACCCCATCCGTTCCTCGACGTTGGCCCGCCGCACGTTGGTCACGATGCCGTAGCGGGTCCCCATGGTGTGGATGACCGGCTCCGTGATCAGGTCCTCGGGGAAGGTCAGCAGGATGCGGCGCTTCGGCATCAGCTCCCTCTCCC
>DASXNO010000266.1:0-7883 GCA_036495025.1 Actinomycetota bacterium
ATCGTTGGGGAGCCCGGCGGCGTCGCCGTCTCCGGATCGGCGCGGATACGCAAGCTACCGAGGAGGTCAGGAACGACATGGCACTACTGATGACCGTCGACGTCCCGGGGATGACCCAGGATCAATACGAAGGCCTCGTCTTCCCGGTGACGGATGACGTTCGCCAGGCGCCCGGCTTCGTGCTCCACGTGGGCTACCCGACGGAGGGAGGCTGGGCTGTGGCCGAGGTCTGGGACTCACGCGAGACCTTCGACAAGTGGTACGAGGAGCGAGTCCGGCCGGCACTCGGGCCCGGGGCCAACCCCAATCTGCAGTTCCGGGAGCTTCATAACGTCATCACACGGTAGGTCACGGCGTTGCATTGACGGCGGGGCCGTGCGATCCGGCCAACCTGGGGAAAAGCACGGTTCGGTACCTTCGCGGGAGCGACACATTCTTAGGCCCGACGAGCAGGCACGACTGATAGGAGGCGGGGTATGGGCTCGGTAGAGGAGCAGAACAAGGCTCTTGCGCGCCGCTACTACGGCGACATCATGAACGGCGCCCGTCTGGACGTCATCGACGAGTTGACGACGCCCGACTTCTTCTTCAGCATCCCAACCCATCCGCATCCTTTCCACGGCCCCCAGGGGCTCAAGGACGAGGTGACGATGCTGCACGGAGCCTTCCCCGATGTCCACATCGAGGTCGAGCTGCTGCTGGCAGAGGGCGATCAGGTGGTCGGTCACTGGACGGGCACCGGAACCCACACGGGGGGACCGCTTCCCACCAAGGCCGGCGACATCCCGCCAAGCGGCCGGTCGTTCAGGATCGATGGGATGACCTGGCTCCGCATGAAGGACGGCAAGATCGTCGAGTCGCTTGCCAACGAGGACACGCTGGGCCTGCTCATGCAACTCGGCGCGCTCCCCAGTCCCAACGGCCTGCCGCCGCAGACCACCCCCGAGCAGAACCGAGCGATCGTCGCCCGGTACTTCGACGAGGTCATGAACGAGGGCGACTTCAGTGTGATCGATCAGATCATCGCCCCCAACTTCGCCTTCCGCATCCCCACCCTGCCCGAACCCATTCGCGGCCCCGATGGGTTCCGGGGGTTCGTCACCGGTCTGCGCGATGCGTTTCCGGACATCCACTTCACCGTGGAGCGCGAGGTCGCCGAAGGCGACAAGGTGGCCTGCCGCTGGACGATCACGGCCACCCACAAGGGGACGTTCCTCGGGGTGCCCCCCACCGGCAACCACGTCACGGACCAGGGGATCGACATCTTCACGATCGGCAACAGCAAGATCGTAGAGATCTTCGTGAACGAGAACGACTTCGGGCTCATGCAGCAACTCGGCGCGATCCCTTCGTGAGCATGTGAGCGGGGTGCCGGACCCGAATGAGCAGACCCGGGACTATCTTGCGGCCGCGCGGGATCTCCAGGCTCGGCAGGTGGAGTACCTGCAAAGGGGAGATGTCCAGGGACTCGTGAATGCGCTGTATACCGAGGACGCCCGGTTCGACTCCTTCGATGTCCACGCGGCCGGCCGGGACGCCGTCGCGGGGGTGATCGGGCTCTACCTTCGGCGGACCGCAGGTCTCGGCCGGCGCACGATCGAGACCTTCACCGCCGGTCGCGACTACATCTGGTTCGAGCTCGCGATGGAGGGCCCCGAGGCGCCCCTCAAGGCGCCGGATGAGAGACAGGTGCCCCTCAAGGCGCCGGATGAGAGACCGGCGGGGCCGGTCCGAACCTACGAGGTCAAGTTCCTGCGGGAAGGCAGGATTGCCCTCGAGCTGTTCGGCGCCAAAGAGGGGGTGCTCTGGGAACCGGAGGACTTCGCTGGCGCCCGGCTCCCCGACACCGCCGCCGCGATGGCGCTGCACGACACGTACGTCGGTTACCACGCCAGGGGAGACGCCGACGGCCTGGCGGACGACATGTTCACCGAGGACGCTCGCCTCGTCACCCCTCGCCTGGCGGTGGAGGGACGCGAGCAGGTGCGGAGCGTCTTCCGCGACATCTTCGCCCGCGAGTCGGGCTTCGAGCCGGGCTCCGTCGACCGCATCACCTGCGGCGACGACTACATCTGGTTCGAGGCCACGGTGAGCAGCAGCCTGGGGCACCGGCGGCTCTACGACGTGATGCTGCTCAGCGACGGGAAGATCTCCCTACAGCTCGTCGGGTCGCTCGAGGGGGCGATCCCGACCGATGTCGTGGGGACCGGGGAGCGGGTGGCCGCCCGTTCCGGATCAGGCGAAGGCGCGGGTACATGAGCGACGTCAAGGTGGTGACCACCGAGGACGGGCGGTCACAATTCTGGCTCTCCGGCGGCGGGACGGGACCGGCGGCCCGCATCGAGGGCTTTGACCCCGACAACGACGTGCTCGTCCTCGACCGTCCGGATCTGAGCCGCGCCGACCTCGTCTTCACCGATCAGGAGGGCGCCACCGTCATCTCGGTGGGGCCTGGAGGCGACGAGGACCAGGCCGTGCTGGTCGGCGTGCGGGCCGCGGACATGAACCCGGCTCCGCTGGCCAGGCGCCTGCAGGAGGCCCTCCAGGCCGGCGACGTGGCCGGTGTGGTCGATCTCCTGGCCCCCGACGTCGTCTGGGAGGCACCGGGGCCGCCGGACATCCTTCCCTGGGCCGGCCGCTGGGTTGGCCCCGACGCAGTGGCGACCGCCCTGCACCGCATGTCCGCGACGGTGGGGATCGAGGACGTCACCCTCGAGCGCTGCATCACCTCGGGGAACACGGTGGCGGCGGTGATGACCGAGCGCGGCAAGGCTATGGAGTCCGGCCTCCCCTACGAGAGCCCGGCGGTGCGCTGGGTGGGCGTCCGCGAGGGCCGGATCCGCTCCGTGCAGACCTACCTGGACACGTTCCCTTGCATCGAGGCGGTTCGTGGTGGGCGCCCGTTCACCGTGGAGGTTCGCCCCGATGCCCAGACGTCCGTGGTGCAGCCCCTGCCGGCGAAGCGCACGACCGACAGCGTCGTCTTCGATCCCGCCGAGCTGGAGTCGCCCCCGGCGACCGTCCGCACGGTGCAGCAGATGTACGGGGCCCTGGCCGCGCGGGATGTCGCGAAGCTCAGCGAGGTGTTCGCCTCCGATGTGTCCTGGCAGATGCTCGGTCCCCCCGACCTGCTGCCATGGGCGGGACCCCGCCAGGGGCCTCAGGCCGCCGCCGAGTCCGCGGCCACAATCCTCGCCGTCCTGAAATTCGATCACGTCAAGCCCATCCGGTCGATCTATCAGGGGGATGCCGTGGTGGTGACCCTCGACGAGGGCGGCGTCACTGCGGCAGGCGGCGTGCCCTTCAAGACCAGCGCCACCCATGTGATCGTGATCGACGGCCAGGGCAAGGTGGGCTCGTTCCGCAACGTCATCGACACCTCCGGCATGGTCGAGGCCTGCCTCGGTGGCCGGCCGTTCACCGTCAGGTAACCCGCATCGGTCGCACAGGGCATCACTCGGACAAGGAGAGAGGCGTTCGCTATGGCACTGTCACCCGAGGAGAACAACGCAATTGCTGTCCGCTTCTTCGACGAGGCATGGAACAACGGGAACTTTGCTGTCCTGGAGGAGCTCACCACCGATGACACGCTCGACCACTCGACCATTCACGGTCAGACGGAGAAGGGCACGGACAGCTTCCGCCAGATCATCTCGATGTTCCGCAGCGGCTTCCCCGACATCCACCTCACCATCGAGGACGAGATCTACACCGGTGACCGCGTCGTCCACCGGTGGACGCTCCGGGGAACGCACACCGCCCCGTTCATGGGCATTCCTCCGACCAACACCAAGGTGGAGTTCACCGGCACGACGATCGTCCGCATGGAGGACGGCAAGCTCGCCGAGCGCTGGTCCAACGTCGACATGATGCGCCTGCTCCAGCAGCTCGGGGTGGTGCCCCCGCCGCCGGCATGAAAACTGCTCCCGCCCTGGGCCAGCAGCAACGTGTGGGGCCGCCCCGCGTCGACGGGGCGACGCTGGCCACTGGCGGCCTCGTGGTGGTCGTGGCGGGCCTGGCCTGGCTGGGTCTCGCGCATCCGACCAGCTGGATGGCGGCGAGCGGTACGGCAGGCGTGCTCGCCGGTGCGACGCCGTACCTGCTGGCTTGGGGCGTGATGATGGCGGCGATGATGCTGCCGAGTGCCGCTCCCACGATCGCTCTCTACGCCGGCATGCGCCGTAACGCCGCGCGCGCCGGCAACCGCGGGGCGGGCGGCGTCCTGTTCGCGTCCGTTTACGTGGCCCTGTGGCTCGCCTTCGGGTTGCCCGTCTACGCGATCGAGCGGACCGTCGCCGCAGCCGCCACCGGCAGTCATCAGGTCGCCTCGCTGCTTCCGTACGGAGCGGCCCTCACCCTGGCAGCCGCCGGCGTCTACCAGTTCACGCCGCTCAAGAAGGCATGCCTCACCGTGTGCCAGCACCCGTTCGCCTTCCTCCTGGCCCGGTGGCGGGACGGGTACCTCGGCAGCCTGAAGATGGCGTGGCAGCATGCCCTCTACTGCATCGGCTGCTGCTGGGGCCTGATGATCGTGCTGGTGGCGGCGGGAGCGATGTCGCTGCCGTGGGTCCTGCTGATCACCGCCGTCGTCCTCGCCGAGAAGTTCCTCCCCGAGGCGCCGGGCGACTGGGTCGCCCGCCTCGTCGGCGTGGCGCTCGTGGTCGCAGGGCTGGCGGTCGCCATCCACCCGCAGTTCGTCACCAACGTCCCCGGGATGAATCCGAGCATGAATCCGAGCATGTATCCGAGCATGAAACCGAACACGACCATGAACATGAACGGGATGTGAGACCGGCCCACAGAGCGGCTCACGGAGGGAGGTCCCATGGCAGATGCACCGAAGTGGCACGTCAAGGGAGAGTTCTACGCCAACTGCAGTTGTGACAACTACCGCTGCCCGTGCCCGGTCAGCAACTTCCGGGCGACGCCCACCCACGGGTGGTGCCGTCTGGCCTTCGTCTTCCATGTCGACGACGGCCAGTTCCAGGACGTGAAGCTCGACGGGCGCAACGCGATCATGGTCGCCGACTGCCCGAGCGCGATGGCCGACGGCGGCTGGTCGGCCGGCCTGATCTTCGACGAGGACGCCACCCCCGAGCAGCAGCAGGCGCTCGGCGCCATCCTCAGCGGGCAGGCCGGCGGACCGATGACCGCCTATGCGCCGTGGGTCTCCAAGTTCCTCGGGACGACGACGAAGAAGATCGAATTCGTCAAGGACGGCCTGAACCGCTCGCTGTACGTCGAGGGGATGATCGACAACGCCGCAGAGGCCGTCATCGGCCCCGATGGGAAGACCCCGATCATGTGGGAGAACCTTTTCCACCCGGCGAACAGCACCGTCGCCATCGGCACGGGGAAGCGCACGAACATCCATGCCTTCGGCATCGACTTCGAGGCGGGGGACGCGGGAAGCTTTGCTGCCTTTACGACCTTCAGCTGGCAAGCAGGGTAGCGGCGACTCGCATGCTCAAGGACCACGCCGTTGACGTGCTGTTGCTGGCCACCGATATGGACGTGGCCAGAGATTTTTACCACGACAGGATCGGGCTCGACGTCATCAGGGAGAGTCCCCACGACATCACGTTCCAATGCGGGGGCGACAGCCACCTGACGGTCACGCGGAGCGCCACGGGCACCGCAGACGAGGCGACCCAGGCGAGCTTCCGTGTCGACGACATCGCCGCCGAGGTGGCGCAGCTTCGTGCCCGGGGCGTCAAGGTGGAGGAGTACGACCGGCCGGGCCTGAAGACCCACGACGGTGTCGCCGACCTGGGGTTTGCGCTCGGGGCCTGGTTCCTCGACCCTTTCAACAACGCGATCGGTATGCTGCAAATGAAAGCCGCACCTGCCGCAGGGGAGGGACGATCGTCGTGAGAGCAGCCGCGATACGAGCATTCGGCGGTGCAGATCAGCTCGAGGAGATGGAGCTGCCCAAGCCCGAGGCGGGCGCCGGGCAGGTGCTGGTGCACGTCAAGGCGGCGGGCGTCGGCCCCTGGGACATCGGGGCTCGGGAGGGCCACTTCGGCCCACTGGAGTTTCCCCACATCCTGGGCTTCGAGGCAGCCGGCGTGATCGAGGCGGTCGGCCCGGACGTCTCGGGTTTCGAGGTCGGCGGGGAGGTGTACACCTACTGCTACCCTTCCGGTGGCTACGCGGAGTACGTCGCCGCCAACGCGGACACGACCGCCGCCAAGCCCAAGAGCCTGGATTTCGTTGAAGCCGCCGCCGTCCCGGTCTGTGGGCTCAGCGCCCATCAGGGCGTGGTCGACGAGCTGGGTGTCTCCGAAGGGCAGACCATCCTGATCGCCGGGGCTGCGGGTGGCGTGGGCACCTACGCCGTGCAGGTTGCGGCGGCGCAGGGCGCGACCGTCATCGCGCACGCACGCCGGGAGCACCATGCCTTCCTGAGAGAGCTTGGAGCCGACGAGGTCGTCGACTACCGCGACGAGGACTGGGTCTCCCAGGTCCGTGCGGCACACCCCGGCGGCGTCGACGCCCTCCTCGACACGATCGGCGGCGAAGTGCTGGCGGGGTGCTTCGAGGCGGTGCGCGACGGGGGGAGGGCCGCCTCGCTCATCCCGGGCCCGGCACCGGAGGCCCCCCGGGGCATTCAATTCCACCAGTTCAACGGCATCCCCGACGGCGCCCGACTGGCGTTGCTCGGCCAGCTCGTCGACCAGGGCTCGCTCCGGGTCATCGTCCAGGAAGTCGTGCCGCTTGCCCGCGCCCGGGAGGCCCACAAGATGCTCGAGGATCATGCCGTGCGGGGCAAGGTCGTCCTGCGTGTCGACGAGTGACCGTGACGTAAGAGCGTCCCTCCCGAGGGGATCCCTGGCATCCACGATGAGTGAGACACCGAAGATGGGCCTGTTCGCGGTCAACATGGCGCCATCGGTGGAGCCGGAGGTGGCGGCCTGGCTCGGCCGATTGGCCGAGGAGTTGGGCTACGAATCGCTGTGGGCAGGCGAACACGTGGTCCTGCCGGATCCTCAGTGCCCGCCGTCCCCCATCCCACCGACGGAGCCGATCGTCGACCCGCTCGTCAGCCTGACCTTCCTGGCGGCCCATACGACGAAGCTGCGGCTCGCCACCGGCATCATCGTCCTTCCGGAGCGCAACCCCGTTGTCCTGGCGAAGGAGCTGGCAAGCCTCGACGTACTCTCCTGTGGGCGTCTCCTGTTTGGGATGGGCGTGGGCTTCCTGGAGCCCGAGTTCGCCGCCGTCGGCGTGCCGATGCGGGACCGGGGCAGGCGGGCGGAGGAATACCTCGAGGCCATGCAGGCCTTGTGGACGATGGACTCGCCGTCGTACTCGGGCCGCTTCGTCTCGTTCTCCGGGGTCAACGCCTACCCCCGGCCGGTCCAGAAACCGCTGCCGGTGGTGATGGGAGGTCAGGGCCCGGCCGTCTACCGGCGTGCCGTCGAGCGGGCGCACGGATGGTACGGCTTCCGGATGGATCCGTCCGCAGCCGCCTTCCATATCGAGAACCTGGCCGAGGCCGCCCGCCGCTACGAGCGACCCCCTGAGCTCGGACCCCTTGAGATCAGCATCACACCGTCGATGCCCCTCGACGCCGAGCTCGTGAGCCGCTACGCGGAGATCGGCTGCCACCGGCTCATCGTCATGCCGCCGCCGCTGCTCGACCAGGAGGCCCTCGAGCAATTCGTCGTCGCCAACTCCCCAGCTCAGCTTTTGTGAGATTGCAGTCAATGCGTTGACGCATAACTCAACTGGCCCCGCGAAAGGAGAACGAGATGCACACTCGGAGATGGTTCGTCGTATTGCTGTGCGGGATATCGACGTTTCTGGCGGGAACGTTGGCACTGCCGGCGAACGCAGAGGGTGCGTTGCCAGCGGCACCAGCGGCCGTCGTTTTGTACTAT
>DASXNO010000267.1:0-1807 GCA_036495025.1 Actinomycetota bacterium
GCCGGTGCGTGTGCCGGCCGGCCGACAAGGCGGCCCCCGCACCAGACAACGCCGCAGGCTGGGGCCAGACCAGCTGCATACAGACAGAATCACTACGAGTGAAGGACCGGCCGAGAGGCCGGTCCTTCTCGCGAGCGGGGCGTCGCCCGCGTCGAGGTGCCAAGGTGGGGCATGTCCGGGACGCGGCTGCCGATGTTCCCCCTCTCCGCCGTCCTCTTCCCCCAAGCGACGATGCCGCTCCACGTCTTCGAGCCGCGCTACCGCCAGCTGATGCAGGACTGCCTCGAGGGAGACCCCCGCTTCGGCGTCGTCCTGATCGAACGAGGCTCCGAGGTCGGCGGCGGCGACCAGCGGGCCGGCCTCGGGACCCGCGGCGTCATCACCCGGGCGGCCGAGCTCCCGGACGGCCGGTGGGTCTTGGAAGTGCGCGGCGAGGCGGTCGTGGTGATCGAGGAATGGTTGCCCGACGACCCCTACCCCCAGGCGCTCGTGCGTGAGCCCGAGCCGGTGCCGGAGCCCGACGAAGAGATGGAAGCCGGGCCGTTGCTGGGCGACGCGGTGCAGCGGGTGCGCCGGGCCCGTGCGCTGCTTGCCGAACACGGGGGCGGCCCGGCGCTCGAGCCCGGGCTTGCCCTCGACGGGGGAGGCGACATGGCGCTCGCGGCCTGGCAGTTGTGCGGGGTCGCCCCGGTCAATGCCTACGACGCCCAGCGCCTTCTCGCCGCGGACGACGCGACGGAACGGCTTGCCCTCCTGGTCGAGTTGATGGACGACCTGGAGCTCGACCTGCGGCGGATGCTGACCGGGGACCCGGGTGAGCCCGGGGAGCCGGGGGAGTCGGGGGAGCCCGAGGAGTCGGGGCCGTAAGCCCAACATCGCCCCATCTCACACGCAACGACCGCACAACCTATTGACAGCCGCGATGACAATTGGGACGATCTGTTCATGCCATCGCTGACCTCGCGCGCCGCGCCCGAAGCTGACGTCCCTGTTGAGGCCGAGGCCGAGATCGAGCCTGGGGCCGCCGAGCCCTCTCTCGAGGACGGCCGCACCCGCCGGCGACTCAATTCCTACGAGCGCGCCGTGGACGCCCTGCTCGATCTCATCGAGTCCGGCAACGAGGCGCCGACGGCCCAGCAGATCGCCGAGCGGTCGGGCATTTCGGTGCGCACGGTGTTCCGGCTGACCGAGGACATCGAGTCGCTGCACGCCGCCGGGATCCTGCGCCAGATGGAGCGCACGGCGCATCTCTACGTCACCATCCCGAAAACCGGGCCGCTGACCACCCGGCTGCGCCTGCTCGTCAAGAACCGTGTCGACGTGTTCGAGGCCATCGCCCCGGTACGCCGGGTGGGCGAGCGCATGGCGGCTACTTCGACGGCCATCGCCGAGGGTCTCGAGCTGCACCACCTTGTGCTGCGGACCCAGGTGGCCGAGGTCTTCGAGCGCGAACTCAGAGAGAAGCCCCGCCACCGGCGGGCGACCGCGCTCGATGCGATCGACGTCGCTGCCAGCTGGGAGAACTGGGAGCTGCTCCGGCGGGGCAAGGGGCTGTCGGTCACCTCGGCGGCGCGGGTGATGGAAGTTCTCATCGCGGGGGCGGTGCGCGGCTGACCGAGCCGGTCGGAGCCAAGGCCCCGGAACCCCCGGCCCGGAGCCCAACCACAGCACGGAGGACGGCC
The DNA here is from genome assembly GCA_036495025.1 of Actinomycetota bacterium. Classification (GTDB taxonomy): domain Bacteria; phylum Actinomycetota; class CADDZG01; order JAHWKV01; family JAOPZY01; genus JAOPZY01. The sequence continues at coordinate 1,683 of DASXNO010000267.1, forward strand.
ATGGCCATCACGCCGACGAGAGAGCAGTTCACCGAGTTCGCCCACGGCACCCGCGAGGGCGAAGTGGTGATGATCAACCTGCTCCACTTCGCCCGCCCCGACGAAGGGACCGCCGCCGGCGCCAC
>DASXNO010000268.1:0-10029 GCA_036495025.1 Actinomycetota bacterium
GAGCACGCACTCGACGAGGCACTCCACCGTCGCATGGTGAGCTTGCCTCAGCTCCGCTGGGCGCTGGCTACATTCGGGCGCGAGCGTCACCGGGGGACGAGCATCCTGCGCAGCCTGCTCGCCGAGCGCGGCCCCGGGTACGCGCCCCCCGAGAGCGAAATGGAGGCGGTCTTCTACGCGCTCCTCGAGGGGTCGGACCTCCCGCCCGGCGTCCGGCAGTTCTGGGTATGGGACGGAGAGAGGTGGAGGAGGCTCGACTACGCGTTCCCCGAACCAGCGGTGGGGACGGAGTTCGATGGCTGGGAGACTCACGGCACCCGGGAAGCGTTCCAGGATGACCGGGCACGGGACCGCCGCCTCCAGGTGCGCGGCTGGAGAGTCCTGCACTACACAGCGGAGGACGTCATAGTCCGGCCCCAGGAGGTCCTCGCGGAAATCCGAGAGGCAGTTTGGGCCAAAAAGGGTGCATAGCGCGCCTTTTGGCCCAGACTAGGGCTGGGGGTGGGGCGGGGTCAGGTCGGGAGGCGGGCGGTGGTCGGGGGTGCCTGGCTCGGGGGCAGGGGCGTCGTGGCCCGGGGGGCCGTGAGGAACCGCCACAGGACCTCGGCGCCCGACGGGAGCCCTCCTACCCCAGTTGGCCAGGCGTGGCCGCCTCCCTGGTACGTGCCGAGTGCCACCAGCGACTTGGCGCTGCAGTGCGACCACGTCTGGAGGCGGAAGGTGCCGGTCGTCTGGGTGGTGAACGCCGCGGAGCAGCCGTTGCGCTTGCGCCATAGCGCCACCTGCTCGGTCACGGTCGGCTCCGGGTACCCGTTGGCTTGCTGGCGCGGCGAGGAGGAGTCGTAGGTGAGGATCGGGTCGCGGGTGCCCACCATCTCGAGGAGGGAGACGGGAGCCCCGGCGGGGCAGGCCACCACCGGCACCGCGGCGACCACGACGAACGAGGACACGAGCTTGGGGTGGGCGCAGACGACGTCGTAGGCCATCCTGCCCCCGTTGCTGTAGCCGACCAGGTAGACGGAGCTGACGTCCGGGCGGTTGCCGATGGTGCGGATCAGGTCGGTGAGGAACGAGAGGTCGTCCACCCGGTCGGCCTGTGCGGCCCCGCAGCAGGCGCCGGCGTTCCAGGACTCCCGGTAGCCCACCGGGTAGACGACGAGCGCCTTGCCCTGCTTGGCGAGCTGGACCAGCCCGTCCCGGGTCTCCTCGAGCGTGATCGACGTCTTGCGACCCTGCAGGACGACGAGCGCCGGGACCCGTCCCGCGGTCCCCGCAGGCGGTGAGAAGACATCGTAGGTGCGCAGCATGCCCCCCACCGTCACGCTGGCCGTCACGGGCACCATGCCGTCCGGGAGGGTGGGGGCAGGAGGCAGCGTGCGGCCCCCGATATCCTGCCCGGGCGGGAGCTGCGTGACCACCGGAGTGGCGTTGGGGATCGCCGCGGCGTGGCGGGCGGGCACGTCGCGACGGTCGGTCCCCCCGGCGAGGTCGCGGTCGGGCTGGCCACGCTCCGCCGACACCACTGCGGCCGCACTCAGCACTGCGAGGATCAGGGCCCCGGCTGCACCGAGCCGTCCCCACTTTGACCCGGCGCCTTGAGGGGAGCCTCGGGGGCGTCTCAATACATCATCCGGGGGTCGAGGTAGTGCTTGAACTCGACCAGGTTGTTCGACGGGTCGAGCAGGACGAAGGTCGAGTGCTCCTCGACGAGGCCCTCGAAGCGCTGGGACGGCTCGGCGAAGAACGTGATCCCCCGGACCCGCGCCAGGCGCAGGAGGGCTTCGAAATCGTCCCGGTGGCGGAACGTGATGCCGAAGTGGCGGGGGTACATCTGCGGATCCTCGTCGATCCGGTCGGACAGGTGGCACACGAGCTGGTCACCGAAGAAGTCGAGCGTGATGCGATCCGCGTACCGGCGCGCCAGCTTGCACCCAAGCAGCTTGACGTAGAACGCCTCGGCTTCGTCGAGATTATGGGTGGGGATCGCCAGATGGAACGCGTCGTCGTTAGTTCGCACGGTAGTCGTATCGGCTCAAATTGGCGTCACCTGGATTCTTCCCACCAAGAGGACGACACGACAGCGCGTGATACGCATAACGACACAAATCTCACGCCAGCAACGTGTCGGAACGCAACCCGAGACGCAGGGTCTCCAGCCCGAGCACGTCGCCCGGGGCAATATTCCCGAGGTTGACGTTCGCCCCCAGCCGGCGGACGAACCAGGTCTGGAGGTCCCTGGTGGGAGCCTCGAAGACCAGCCGGTCAACGTCGGCGGCCGTGAGGATGCCTTCGACCAGCTCCTGGCGGAGGCCGCCGTCGGGATGGCAGATGCCGCTCCGGCCGCTCTCGCGCGCCTCGGCCACCACATAGGATGCCCCGGCCTCGAAGTCCTGGTCGATGAACCCCACCCAGTCCTCGACCGTCTGGGTCTCCGAGCGGGCCGAGTCCTTGCAGCCGACCTCGGAGAAGACGTCGAACTCCCCCGACAGCTTCTCGACGTACCGTGCCTTCTCGTCGTTGGGCAGGTCGACCGTGCCGTTCGAGACTTCGACATAGCGGCAGCCCCACGAATGGCAGTAGGCCCGGAAGTCGTCGAAGGCGTTGCGGGAGAGAAACTTCTCGAACAGGGTCCCGCCGAAGAAGAACTCGATGTCGAGCTCCCGGAGCGTGGCGAGCTTGTCGGCGAGCTGATGGGTCACGAGGGAGGTCCCCCAGCCGAACTTGACGTAGTCGACGAGGTGGGATGCGCTCTGGAGGTAATCCCGGAAGAGGCCCCGGGGCAGCCCGTTGTCGATGACCGTGGTGAGACCGGTCCTCCGGGGCTTCAGGGGGCGTTCCGGCAGGCCGAGCGAGCCCGGGATCGAGCCCGGGGTCGAGCGCGGGGTCAAGGGCCGACCCCACGGTGCATGAGCCGGGCGCGGCCCGCGACGAAGAGGCTCGCCGGCGTCCGGCGGGTCCAGGCCACGACCGTTACCGTGACGGCCAGGATCACTGGGACGACGACCAGAACGTCCAGCGGCAGGACGAGGACGGACGGCACCGCGCCGGTGACCGTCCGGGCGGCCAGCGGCGCTGCGAGGATCAGCAGGCCCTGCAGCAGCAACGGGTGTGCCAGGTAGACGCCGAAGGTGGCGTCGGACCCGGTGCGGACAGCCCGGCGAAACCGACGTTGCGGCCCACGGTCCGCCCACCGCACGCCCAGGGCAAAGAGCCCCAGCACTGAGGCGGCGGTCGTCACGGCAATCATCGGCTGGAAGACCTCGCCCGCAGCCGCGGCGTCCATGCCGGCGGCCACGTGGTCGAGCACATAGCTCGCCAGCCCGGCCGCCAGGCCGCCGGCCACGAGCCAGTGCACGAGACGCTGGTGGGCTCGGACCCACTCGGTCAGCTCTTCGAGGTGCAGCGCGGCGATGCCCCCGGCCACCAGGTAGAGCTGGTAGCTGAACACCACCGGGTCGGGGTGACGCATCCAGGCACCGAGGAGCCCGGGCGCGTGGGGAGCGGCGTCCCGAGCGTAGTGCAGCGTGGCGGTGAAGGCCGTCTGGACCGCCAGGCTCGCCGCCAGCAGGAGGCCGTGGTGCCGGCGGGTGGCCCGCAGCAGCCACAGCAGGAGCGGGAAGAGGGCGTAGATCTCCATCGTGACGAGCAGGAAGTAGAGGTGGTAGCGGGCGGTGCCGGCGAGCACGTCCCCGAGCAGGCGCCGGGCCGGGGCGCTCCATGGGCGGTAGGGGCCTCCGTCGGCGAGGAAGTACACGAGGGTCCAGGCAAGGTACGGCACCCCGACGAACAGGTAACGCTTCTTCCAGAACGACGTGAGCGACCAGCCGTGGCGGCTGGCGTACGTGTAGCAGAGCACGAAGGTCGTCAGGAAGAAGAACACCTCGCGGTTGACGTGGAGGAGGGCGTTGGCGGCGCCGACCACGACGTCCTCGGGATTGGTCGTGTAGGCCACGACGTGCACGGCGATGACGCCGGCGATCATGGCGACACGGACGACGTCGACGGCGTCGAGATGGGGGCGCCTCGTCCGTGCCGGTGCTGGCTCGTCGACCTGGACGAGCGCCTCCGCGGGGCGGCGCGGCGCAACGATGCTCACGAGGCGGCCATGGCCCGCAGCGCGTCCGGCCGTACCTTGCCGGTCGGCGTGGACGGGAGGCTCTGCACCAGATGGATCCGAGCCGGGCGCTGGTGGCGGCTGAGCTCCCGCTCGCAGAGCTCCAACAGCTCCTCCTGGAACCGGGCGAGGTCTCCCGCCGTGCCGCCCGCGAAGCCGTTCGCAAGGCCCTCGCCGAGGCCGTTCGTCAGGCCGTTGCCGGGGGTCCGCGCCCGGGCGACGACGAAGGCAACCGGCCGTTCGCCCAGCACCGGGTCGGGCTCGCCCACCACGGCCACCTCGGCGACCCTGCGGTGGCGGCGCAGCACTTCCTCGACGTGGCGCGGGTAGACCTTCTCCCCGCCACGGTTGATGACTCCGTCGATCCGGCCCAGGAGGTGGACGAAGCCGCCGCCATCCCGGTAGGCGACGTCGCCGGTGCGCAACCATCCCGAGGCGCCACCGGCGGGGACTCGGGACGGCGGGGCTCCCGGGACGAGGTAGTGGTCGACGACGGTCGAGCCGGTGATCTCCACCAGCCCGGCGATACCGGGAGCCACCGTCGCCCCGTGCTCGTCGACCACCCGCAGCTCGATCCCGACCGGGAGCCCGACGGAGCCCGGACGCCGGGCGGCGGGCTCGAGCGGGTTGGCAGAGATCTGGCCGGCTGCCTCGGTCATACCGTAGGTCTCGAGCACGCCGATGCCGCAGCGTTCCTCGAACCGGCGCAGCGTCGTGGGCGGCAGGGGGGCCGAGGCGGAGCGGGCAAATCGGATCCTCGCAGCGACGGCTGCGGGTGGCCGCTCCTCGGCGAGGATGGCGAGAATCGCGGGGACCGCATTGAGGACGGTCACGCCGCAGCGATCCATCACGTCCCAGAACCCTCGCCGGTGGAAGCGGTCATCGACGGCCAGCGTCGCTCCCGACACGAGGGAGGCGAGCACGCCGACGACCTGGGCGTTGACGTGGAAGAGCGGCAGCGAGCTGTAGACGGTGTCGGCGGGAGAGAACCCGTGGTGGCGGGCGACGAGGCCGGCGGCGTGCAGCAGGCGTGCCTCGCCGAGCGGTACTCCTTTCGGCGTGCCCGTCGTCCCGGAGGTCCTGAGCACGACGGTGCCGGGTTCGGCCCAGCCAACCGGGGCGGCCAGCGACCGACTCGCCGGGTTCATCGGCTTCGCTTCGATGCCGAAACCGGCACACGCCGCCGCGACGTCGGCCTCGGGTGCATCGGGGGCCATCGGGAACACGACGGCACCGGCGGCGAGGAGGCCGAGGTAGGCCGTGATGAACTCGAGCGGATGCTCCTCCTTGAGCAGGACTGCCCTGCCGGCAAGGTCGCTGCGCCGGGTCCACGCCGCGACCCGGCCCGCGAGGTCGCCCCAGGTGATGGTCTGGCCCGTCCTGCCCTCGACGAGGGCGGCGTCGCGGGCGGCGCGCTCGGCACGCTCGGCGACAAGTGCCGCTATGCGGCTGGCCATCAACGGCATCCTCCAGAGGCAACGTGCGGTCGAGGTGTTCCCGGGAGCAGCGTGAGGCCTGAAGATGGGGAGGCTCTGTCCTTCGATTGTGGGCACCCTGTGAGCCCCCCCGGAAGCAGGCTGCCCAGCTGGCACGAGCAAATCCTAACCGGCCGGGGCTGCAAACTCCCCGTCCACAAACGACGTCGACCTTCTCTAGGCGTCCTCGAAGAACATGGCCAGATTGCCCGTGAAGGGAGCCAGGGTGTCCTGCAGGGCCCGGGCGATCTGGCGCAGGTGGAGCAGGTCGTGGCAGGCCCAGTAGTGGACGAGATCCCCGGCGGCGAAGGTGCCGGCCCGGTCGTGCTCGCCAATGCTGGCCAGGGCGCTCGCGGGCAGCGATCGCAACCAGGCGACATCGCCGGCACGCCGCTGCTCGAGCTCGTCGAGGAGGTCCTCGAGGGTGCGCTCGGCGTAGCCCCCGGCGACGAGGCGGGCAGAGGGATCAATCGACCGGATGTAGGGCGGCTCACCGCCCTCGCCGGCGGCGACCAGGCGGCGCACCCGGTCCATGAACCCGATGTCCTCGGCGTCGAGCAGGTGCTCGGCCACCTGTCGCGGCCCCCAGGACGGGTCGTTCGTGGAGCCCGGCGCCGCCAGGAGGACCGCCGCATCCAGACCACCGACGAGGCCCCGGAGCACCGCCGGGGTGCTGCCGATGACCGTGAGCGCGGCCTGCAGGGTCGCAAAGGGAGCTTCCCGGTCGGGCACGGACTGGGGCGTGAGCGCAGGCATGCGTCTCCACGGTAGCGCACCGTGCTGCAGACGGTGAGCCCGTTGTTGCATGATGCTCCCTGCAATGGGGGCAGGCGAGACAGACACGGCCGGCGACGCTGGCGAGACCAGGCGAGACGGCAACCGGGGTGCCGGGCGATGACCTCGTGAAGGCACTGGACGACCCCGACGCCCTCCTCCTGCATCAGGTCCACCCCGTCAAGCTGGCGGCCGACGCCGGGGCGGCGGCCTTCTCCTTCTGGCTCCTGTGGAGGGGCCGGACCAAGAGCGGCTTCGCCGTCCACTACCTGATCCCCTTGGCCGCCTCCGCCCTCGTCCTCACCCGGGATGTCTCCTATCTTCGCGGCACGAGTCGAGGCCGCTACGTGCTCGAACACATGCCGCCTCCCGCGCAGGGGGTGCGGGCGCTCGGCGACACCCTGATGGTGCGGGGGGCCCGGAAGCACCAGGCGAGGTGGATGGTCGCCGGAGCGATCGGCGTCGCCGCCGGGTGGGCCTACGGTCTCTTACCTCGCCCCAAGCCGAAGCCTCTAGACTGACGGCGTGGGTGGTGATCGGGCCCCAGTACCGGATCACCGAACCTGTCGCCGGAAAAACGAAAGAGTAGAAGAGGAGAGTCCCCTGACCCGCGCCCGCCGGCGGTTGCCCGCGCTCGTTGCCCTGCTGGCTCTGGCCGTGCTGGCGTCCGCCTGCGAGGCGAAGAGCGCCTTCAAGGTGGTCGGCCAGAACGACGTCAACCCGGTCGCCCGGTCGACCCTGCAGGACGGCGGGACCCTGAACTGGCCGATCGCCGCCCTGCCCATCAACTACAACTTCAACGGCGAGGCCGGGGCCAGCACGGACGAGCTGGCGATCATCAGCGCCCTGATGCCGACGCCGTTCACCTTCGACGCGTCCGCCCAGCCCGTCATCGACCACGACTACCTGGATTCCGCGGCCGTCACCGCCGCCGCACCGCAGCAGGTCGTGACCTACCGGATCAACCCCAAGGCGGCATGGGGCGACGGGACCCCGATCACGGAGGCCGACTTCGAGGCCCAGTGGCGGGCGCTCAACGGCACGAACAAGGACTTCCACACGCCGTTCACGCAGGGCTACAGCCAGATCACGGCGGTGACCCCGGGCACGGACACCCGCGAGGTGGTCGTCACGTTCGGCCAGCCGTATGCCGACTGGCGGGGATTGTTCAGCCCCCTGTTCCCCGCTTCGCTCAACAAGGATCCTCAGACGTTCAACAGCGGGTGGGTCACCGGGACCGTCACCTCTGCGGGGCCATTCCTGTTCCAGAGCCAGGATGTGCCCGGCAAGACCGTCACGCTCGTCAGGAACCCCCGGTGGTGGGGGCAGACCCCCAGGCTCTACTCGATCGTCTACCGCGCCGTCGGCAGCGACCCCAACGCCCAGCTCGACGCCCTGAGGAACGGTCAGCTCGACTTCGTCGCCATCTCCCCCAACACCGACCAGCTCAGGAAGGGCCAGAGCATCCAGGGGGTCGTCGAGCGGCAGGCGGCCGGACCGACGTTCCGCCAGCTCACGATGAACGGCACGAGCCCCACCCTCAGCAACGCGAACGTCCGCAAGGCGATCGCCCTCGCGATCGACCGCCCCGCCATCGCCAGGGCGCTGCTCGCCCCGCTCGGGGTGCCGGCCGTCACCCTCGACAACCACATCTTCATGGTCAACCAGCACGGGTACCAGAACAACGCCGGGGACCTCACCACGCCCGACCCGGCGAAGGCGGGGGCCCTGCTCGATCAGGAGGGCTGGAAGCTCGCCGGCGGGGTCCGTTCCCGCAACGGCCAGCCGATGTCGATCCGCCTCGTCATTCCGAACGACCTCGCGGAGGCGGGGCGCGAGGCCGACCTCATCAGGACCCAGCTCCAGGGGGTGGGCGTGACCGTGGCGGTCCAGCCCGTCCAGAGCCAGCAGTTCTTCGACGGCTTCGTCACGAAGGGCGACTTCGACATGGCCCTGTTCTCGTGGCAGGGCACGGTGTTGCCGATCAGCTCCAACCTTGCGATCTATCAGAACCCGACGCCTGCCTCCGGAGCTTCGGACCCCCAGGCCGTCGGCGGCGTCGACATCCACCAGAACTACGCGCGGATCGGCTCGCCCGCCATCGACGCCCTCTTCGCCAGGGCCTCCGCCGAGCTGGACCCCCAGAAGGCCATTGTGGTCGGCAACGAGATCGACGCCGCGATCTGGGGGGAGGTCCACTCGCTGACCCTCTACCAGCGGCCCCAGCTCGTGTTCCAGAAGAGCACCCTGGCCAACTTCGGCGCCTTCGGCTTCGCCTCCGCGAACTACGAGAACATCGGCTTCACCAAGTCCTGAGCCTGTTCCTTGCCCGGCGTTCAGACGCCAAGGGGCCAGGCAAGCTCGATGTGGACGTTGTCGAAGTCGGGGTCCTCCAGCGAGCCGGTCGTCCGGGCGATCATGCCCTCGAGGGGGCCGTCGGGGATCACCGCGCCGTAGGCCTGCGTCTCGATGAGGCGGTTGCACAGGTCGGAGGCCGCCGCCATCGCGTGCAGCGGCACGTGGCGGATGCTCAGGTCCGGGCGGCCGAACGCCCGCAGGCCGCGGCTGTGCAGCCAGACGGTGCCTTCTTGCCCTGACCCGGCGCCTGGGGGCTCCTCATCGTGGAACACGTTCACGTGGAGGCGGGGCTGCGGCTTGTCGGGAGCGAAGATCACGCCACGCCACGACTCGGGGGTGAACATCCCGAGCGACTGGAGGTTGGCGACGGCACGACCCCCTGCCTCGAGGATGGCGGTCGCTACCCCGATGCAGTTGCGGAGGTAGCGGAGGTCCTTCGGGTCCGGGACCTCCGCCCGCATCACCATGCAGCCATCGGCGGCCAGCACCGACGGCTCCTCCCCCTCCCAGCCCTGGAGCAGGGTCGCCCCGGACGGCGAATCGAGCAGGGCCGCCGCCACGTCCGGCTCCTGGTACTCGAGCTCGAGCATCAGTTCCATCGGCACGACCCGGTGGGCCAGCGACGTGACCCGGAGGGGCTCAGGCTTCGGCCCGAACACGACGAAGAGCACGGACGCGCCGCGGCCTCCCGCCTCATACTGCGGTCGTTCCCACTCCTCTTCCATCAAGCACCTTTCTTGTGTCGGCCCGAGGCATTGACTTCACATCGGCAGCAATGGTGGCAAGGATGTTGATCGCTCAGCGAACACTTTTCCGACCAACCGCGCTCGGCCGGTGCTCCCCGACGAAGCGCCAAGCTGGCAGCCCCTCAGGGCACAGGTCCAGCAGCGCCTCCTGCCAACGGGAGGCTGCCTGGAACGATTGCGTATGTTTCGGGCAACGGTTCGGGCAGGGGCGCCGGGATCGGTTCGGGGATGGGGTCGGGCGGTGGGACCGGCTCGGGCGCCGGGAACGGGAGCGGTGGCTCGGGGTGAGGCAGGGGCTCAGGGGCGATCTCCACGAGGGCCGATTCTAGGGGAAGAGGGCCCGGAAGGGGGCAGGAGGAGGTGAGGAGCGCAACGCGCGCCGGCGCGCGACCTGCGCCGAACCCGCGCCGGACGCCTCCGACTAGGGGAGGCGTCCGACCCCGACGATCGGCGAACTCGTGCTCGCGGTGCCCCCGACGGCGGCGTCGCCGAACGCGAAGCTCTGGCCCCCGGCGGCGACGAGCCAGTAGCCGTTGCCGCTGCGGGTGGCCGCCATGCCGAC
>DASXNO010000269.1:0-22523 GCA_036495025.1 Actinomycetota bacterium
CTTCGCGATCGTCGAGGCGTCCAGGTTCGCACTCCAGTTGAACGACGGCGAGCAGTTGTAGGCCAGCAGCTGGTCGGGGTGGACCGCCCGGATCGCCTCGGCGAACTCCCGCGCCTCGGCCAGGTCCGGGGTCGAGGTCTCCATCCACAGCAGGTCGGAGTACGGCGCGAAGGCAAGCCCGCGCGCGATGCAGGACTCGATGCCCGCCAGCACCCGGTAGAACCCCTCGGCGGTGCGCTCCCCGGTCGTGAACTGCCGGGCCCGCTCGTCCACGTCCGATGTCAGCAGGGCGGCCGAGTGCGCGTCGGTCCGCGCGATCACCAGCGACGGCACGTCGTAGACGTCGGCCGCGAGCCGGGCGGCGTTCAGCGTCTTGATGTGCGCGCCGGTCGGGATGAGCACCTTCCCGCCGAGGTGACCGCACTTCTTCTCCGACGAGAGCTGGTCCTCGAAGTGCACGCCGGCCGCCCCCGCCTCGATCATCGCCTTCATGAGCTCGTAGGCGTTGAGGGGGCCGCCGAAGCCGGCCTCGGCGTCGGCGACGATGGGAACCATCCACTCGTGGGAGGTCGTCGACTCGGCCCACTCGATCTGGTCGGCCCGCAGCAGGGCGTTGTTGATACGCCGCACGAGCGACGGGACGCTGCTGACCGGGTAGAGGCTCTGGTCCGGGTAGACGTTCTCCGACAGGTTGGCGTCGGCGGCGACCTGCCAGCCGCTCACGTAGATCGCCTGCAGCCCGGCCCGCACCATCTGCACGGCCTGGCCCCCGCTCATGGCTCCCAGGGCGTGGACGTAGTCCTCGCCTTGCAGCAGGTCCCAGAGCCGGGCCGCCCCCGCTGTCGCAAGGGTGTGGTCGATGGCCATCGACCCCCGCAGCCGGATGACGTCGGCCGCCGAGTAGTCACGGCGGACGTCGCTCCAGCGGTCGTTCTCCGACCAGGCAGCCTCCAGCTCGGCGATCGCTCGCTGGCGCTGCTCAAAGATGCTCACCACAGTGCTCTCCTTCCTAAGCGTGCGGGAGTTCCGGCTCCCGGCAATTGGAACCGCGACGAAGCTACGAGAGCGTCGTGTAGGCGGGCAGGGTCAGGAACTCGAAGAACGGCTGCTCCAGGGCGACCCGTTCGAACAGGCTGCGGGCGTCCAGGAGATGGCTCGCCTTGAAGGCCTGCTCACCCATCGATGAGCGCAGTGCGGCGAGCTCTTCGTCGGCGATCTTGCGCACCAGCTCCGGCGTGACCTCCCGGCCGTCGGTCATCCTGGTGTGGTGGTGGCACCACTGCCAGATCTGGGCCCGTGAGATCTCGGAGGTGGCGGCGTCCTCCATCAGGTTGGCGATGGCGGCGGCGCCGGTCCCCCGCAGCCAGGACTCCAGGTACTGGATCCCGACGGCGACGTTGGTCCGGAGCCCGGCCTCGCTGACGCCGGCCTGGTAGATCATGCCATTGAGGTGCAGCAGGTCCTCGGGGTGGACCTCGACGTCGTCACGGGTGCGCTCGAGCTGGTTGGACCGGGTCCCCAGCACGTCGTCGAAGACCTCGGTGGCGACCGCGACGAGGTCGGGGTGGGCAACCCAGGTGCCGTCGAAGCCGTCGGCCGCCTCCCGGAGCTTATCCTCCCGCACCTTTGCGAGGGCGGCCTCGGTGACCTCGGGATCACGGCGGTTCGGGATGAACGCCGCCATCCCGCCGATGGCGAGGGCGCCCCGGCGGTGGCAGGTCGACACCAGCAGTTCCGTGTAGGCCCGCATGAACGGCGTGGTCATCGTGACCTGCGCCCGGTCCGGCAGGACGAACTGCGGGTGGCTGCGCAGCTTCTTGATGAAGCTGAAGATGTAGTCCCAGCGCCCGGCGTTGAGGCCGGCGGCGTGCTCCCGCAACTCGTAGAGGATCTCGTCCATCTCGAAGGCGGCCATCACCGTCTCGATCAGCACCGTGGCCTTGATCGTGCCCGGGGACAGCCCCATGCGCTCCTGAGCGAAGAGGAAGACCTTGTTCCACAGCCGGGCCTCGAGGAAGCCCTCGAGCTTCGGCAGGTAGAAGTAGGGCCCGGACCCCCGGTCCAGCAGCTCCCGGGCGTTGTGGAAGAGGGCCAGGCCGAAGTCGAAGAGGCTGGCCGACACGGGCTCGCCGTCGACGAGCATGTGCTTCTCGCTGAGGTGCCAGCCACGCGGGCGGACGCAGATCGTGGCGGTCTTCTCGTTGAGCTGGTAGCGCCGGCCGGAGCCGGGGTCTTCGTACGAGATGGTGCGGGCGACGGCATCCCGGAGGTTGCGCTGGCCCTCGACGATGTTGTGCCACGTGGGGGACAGGGCGTCCTCGAAGTCGCACATGAACACCCGTGCGCCCGAGTTCAGGGCGTTGATCATCATCTTGCGCTCGGCGGGACCGGTGATCTCGACCCGGCGGTCGAGCAGGTCCTTGGGGATGTCGGCGACCTGCCAGTCCGCGGCCCGAATGCTGCGCGTCGAGGGGTTGAAGTCGGGCCACTCGCCGGAGTCCAGCGAATGCTGGCGCTCGGCCCTGGCGCTCAGCAGGCGGCGGCGCTGCTGGCGGAACTCTCGCTGCAGGTCGGCGACGAAGGCGAGTGCCTCGTCGCTGAGGATCTCCCCGTCGTGATCACTCTCGGCGTTGACGATCTCGATGCCCTCGTTACCCCCCACCTTGTGCCTCCTGCCCTAGGTTTCTTCCGGAAAGTTACTGAAAGTATTGTTATCGGCAGATTATGGGGATCTTTCACATGATAAAATTGCGAGAACATTTCGATTCCGAGTATTTTCAGGAAAGTTGTCACATGAGCGACCGGGTTGACTCGCTTGTCTTTGGGAAGCGGCTCCGCCATCTCCGACGGTCGAGGGACCTGACGCTCGACCAGCTTGGGGGGCTTGTCGGAAAGCAGGCGTCGTTCCTCTCGCTGATCGAGAACGGCAAACGGGAGGCAAGGCTCTCGCTGATCGAGGACCTGGCCCGCGCCCTGGAGGTGAGCTCCGGCGAGCTGCTCGCCACCGAGCCGCCGACCCGGCGGGCCCGCCTGGAGGTCGAGCTCGAGCGGGCGCAGTCCGACCCGCTCTACCAGGAGCTCAACCTGCCGCTGCTGCGGGCCTCACGGCAGGTGCCCCACGAGTTCCTCGAGCACGTCGTCGGGTTGTTCGAGGCGCTGAAGGCCCAGTCAAAGGAGCAGGCGGCGACACCGGAGGGCGCTCGGGCGGCCAACGCCCGGCTGCGGGCCGAGATGCGGGCGCGCGACAACTATTTCGCCGAGATCGAGCTCGCCGCCACCCAGGCCCTCCGCTCGACCGGCTACGAGGGGGGCGCGGTGGCCGAGAGCACCCTCACCGCCCTCGTCGCGCACTACGGGTTCACGCTCCACCGGGTCCAGGACCTGCCCGTCTCGGTCGACTCGGTCGCCGACCTCGAGCACCGGCGCATCTACGTCCACCAGCGCAACACGCTGCCGACGAGGGCCGCCCGCTCCGTGGTCCTGCAGACCCTCGGCCACTTCGCTCTGGGCCATGGCGACCCTAAGGACTTCGGCGAGTTCCTCCGCCAGCGGGTCGAGGCCAACTACTTCTCCGGCGCGGTGCTCGCCCCCCAGCGCCCCGCGGTCGACCTGCTGACGGCCGCCCGGCGCAAGGGCGACATCTCGGCCGAGGACCTGAAGGAAGTCTTCTACATCTCCTACGAGATGGCCGCTCACCGCCTCACCAACCTGGCCACCCACCATCTCGGCCTGGCGGTGCACTTCCTGAGGACCGACGACGAGGGGGTCATCTGGAAGGCCTACGAGAACGACGGGGTGCCCTTCCCGACCGACAGCGCCGGGATGATCGAGGGCCAGCGGGCGTGCCGGAACTGGGGGACCCGCCAGGCGTTCGGCTCGTACGACAAGTTCGCCGAGTACGCCCAGTACACGCAGACCCCGGCGGGGGAGTTCTGGTGCAGCACCTACCTCGAGGCCGACACGGCCAGCCCGGAGGCCATCACGATCGGGTGCAGGACCGAGGACGCCAGGTACTTCCGTGGCCACGAGACCACCTACCGGACGGTCTCCCACTGCCCCGATGGGGAATGCTGCCGGCGACCGCCGTCTGACGTTACGGCGAGGTGGCGGGGCCGGGTGTGGCCGGCGGCCCGGGTTCACAGCTACGTGCTGGCGACGCTCCCGGCCGGCGCCTACGCCGGTGTGGACCTGAGCGAGGTCTACGACTTCCTCGACCGCCAGGGCTCGTAGGCATTCCCAACCCGGGCTCCGGCTACTCCTTCGTCGAGCCCGAGTTGGCCGATCCCACGAAGCCCCGGTAGACGGCCAGGAGGGCCTCCTTCTGGCCGTCCGTGAGGGCCGGGTCGAGGCGGATCGCTGCCTCGGTCGTCGGGGTCTCCGTGGGCTGGCCGTCCTCCCCGGCGTCCTCGACAGGGTTCGGGTCCGTGCCCTCGAGCAGGCCAGCCTGGGCGAGCAGCGTCTCCGCAGAGATGTTGAGCGCCGACGCGATCGAGCGCAGCACACGAACGGAGGGTTCGTGGAGGCCGCGCTCGATCTGGCTGAGGTATGGGTTGGACACCTTGGCTAGCTCCGCCATCTCCCTCAGGGTGAGATTGGCGAGCCGCCGCTGGGAGCGGATGAAGCTACCGAGGGTGTCCATGCCGGGCCTAGATCATCGCTGATCTGCCGGCCCGACGTGCGTACGGCGAGTGCGTGGTGCGGGTGCGGCGGGTGCTACTTGGCTGCGGAGGCCGCGCGCTCGGCGGTCTTCTTCGCCGCGTCGGGGACCTTCTTGCCAGCTTCCGTCGCCACCTCGAGGAGCTTGACGAAAAAGTCCTTCTCCGTGGCCCACAGCTTCTCGGCGAAGCCGTAGAAGGTGTCGATCTTCGGGGCCGCGTAGTACTCGGAGAGGTAGGGCGTCGACGCCAGGGTGTCGGTCCAGCCCTTGAGCACCTTCAGTGTTGCGTCCTGCACGGTGTGGATCGTCTCGAGCACCTCTTCCGTCACTGCAGTCGCTGCGTCCGCCATGTTCTTCTCCTTTCGAGGGATTCCTCTTGCTAACTATGCAGTAGCTCTGCTAACTTTGTCAAGAGAACTTCTCGTCAGGAGTGAGAAGCGAGGAAAGGACCCGAGATCGTGTCTGAGACCGCCGGACCGCCCCAGACCGTCGACATCGGGGACCTCAGGGAGCTTGCGGGCAAGCCCCTGGGTGTCAGCTCCTGGAGGAAGGTTACCCAGGACGAGGTGAACCGATTCGCCGAGGCCACCGGCGACGACCAGTGGATCCACGTCGACCCGGAGGCGGCCCGCAACGGCCCGTTCGGGCACACGGTCGCCCACGGTTTCCTGACCCTCGGCATGTTCACCGGCATGCTCTACGAGCTCCTCGAGGTGACGGGTGCCGCCCTGATCCTCAATTACGGGACCAACCGGGTGCGGTTCCCCGCCCCCGTGCCAACCGGAGCGAGCGTCCGGGGCCACATCGACTACGGCAAGGTCGAAGATGTCCCCGGCGGCGTGCAGGTGGAGTTCCGAGTTACCGTGGAGGTCGACGGCAACCCCAAGCCGGCGTGCGCCGCCGAGATCCTGTTCCGGTACTACCGGGAGGTCCCCGGCGCCGCCGCCGGAGGATCAGGAGCGTAAGTGGCGACGAAACCCAATCCGCAGCGCCGGGCTGCGGCTGAGAAGGACGGTTCCACCAGGTCCGGCAGCGATGAGACCCCGCTCAATGGGAATGGCACCGCAGCCGCGGTCGGCCCCGAGGCCGATCTCTTCGCTCGCCAGGACCCCCTGTCGCTCATTCCCACGATGCGCAAGCTCGGGGTCGCCCTGGCGGCCAATCCGGCCGCCGTGTGGGAGGCAGGCACCCGCCTCAGCGGCCGCCTTGCAGCCTCGACGGCGGGCATGATGGCGAGGGCGCTGGGCGTGAAACCGCAGCCGGAGCTGCAGCCCGACCCAAAGGACCGGCGGTTCAGGGACCCGGTCTGGGACGAGAACCCGTGGTTCTTCGGCGAGCGGCAGGCCTACCTGGCCTGGGCCAACTTCGTCCACGACCTGGTCACCACGGCGGGCCTGGAGCGCAAGGACGCCGAGAAGGCGGCCTTCGGGCTGGGCTTCCTCGTCGACGCCCTGGCGCCCACCAACTTCCTCCTGTCGAACCCGACCGCCCTGCGCAAGGCGCAGGAGACCAGGGGCCTGAGCCTCCTGAAGGGTTTCCGGAACTTCGTCGACGACGCCCTGCACAACGACGGCATGCCGCGCCAGTTCGACCAGCACGCCTACGCCGTCGGGCGCAACCTCGGCATGACGCCGGGCAAGGTCGTCTACCGCAACGACCTCATGGAGCTGATCCAGTACGAGCCGCAGACGCCGACCACCTACGAGATCCCGCTGCTCGTGTCCCCACCCTGGATCAACAAGTACTACCTGATGGACCTGGCCCCGGGTCGCAGCTTCATCGAGTGGGCGGTCACCCACGGCCACACCGTCTTCGCCATCAGCTACCGCAACCCCGACGAGTCGATGCGCGACGTGTCCCTCGACGACTACCTGATCCACGGGCCGGCCTCTGCCCTGGACGTCATCCAGGACATCACCGGCCAGCCGAAGGTCAACATGGCGGGCCTGTGCATCGGCGGCACGCTGACGACGATGCTGCTGGCCTACCTGGCGGCCGGGGGCGAGGACCGGCTCAACACGGCGACGTTGCTCAACACGATCGTCGATTTCTCTGAGCCCGGCCCGCTCGGCTGCTTCACCGATGCCGAGTCGATCGCACGGCTCGAGCAGAAGATGGCAAAGACGGGGTTCCTCGACTCCGCCGACATGGAGCGGACCTTCAACGCCCTGCGGGCCAACGACCTGATCTGGAACTACGTCGCCTCCAACTGGCTCATGGGCAACGACCCGCCGGCGTTCGACATCCTCACCTGGAACGCCGACAACACCCGGATGCCGGCCAACATGCACTCCTTCTACCTGCGCTACTGCTACCAGGAGAACCAGCTCGCCCGGGACGAGATGACGCTCGCCGGGAGGAGGCTGCAGCTCGGCAAGATCGACGAGGACGTCTACATCGTCGGCGCGCTCGAGGACCACATCGCGCCCTGGGCCACGACGTATGCCACGACGAGGCTGCTCGGCGGCACGTGTCGTTACGTGTTGACGTCGTCGGGCCACATCGCCGGCATCGTCAACCCGCCCGACTCCAAGCGCAGGTACTGGACCAACGACGAGCTCCCCGACGACCCCGAGGAGTGGCGTGCCGCAGCGGCGGTGCACCAGGGATCGTGGTGGGAGGACTGGACCGCGTGGATGGCAGAGCGGTCGGGCAAGCGGATCAAGCCGCCGCCCACGGGAAGCGCCGAGTACCCGCCCATCGCCGACGCACCAGGGGAGTATGTCCATGGCTGAGAGACCGACGAGCAGTGGAGCGAGCAACAGCGGCGCGGACCTGGCCGAGCGGCCGGCCCCGGGGTCGGACGTGCCGGCCGTCATCCAGCGGGTCGGCATCGTCGGCTGCGGGCTCATGGGATCGGGCATCGCCGAGGTCTGCGCCCGGGCGGGACTGAATGTGGTCGTCGTCGAGGCGGGGCAGGAGGCCCTGGCCGCGGGCCGGCGGCGGGTCGAGGCGTCCCTCGCCAAGGCCGTGGACCGGGGAAAGCTCGCCGCCGAGGGCCGCGCCGATGCCCTCGAGCTGATGGCCTTCTCCACCCGGATGGCAGATCTTGCCGACCGCGAGCTGGTGGTCGAGGCGGTCGTCGAGCGCTTCGACGTCAAGGCGGCGGTGTTCGAGCAGCTCGACGCCGTGACCGGGCCGGGCACGATCCTGGCCTCCAACACGTCGTCGATCCCCATCATGCGGCTGGCGATGATGACGCGGCGCCCCGAGGAGGTCCTGGGGCTGCACTTCTTCAACCCCGTCCCGGTCATGCGCCTGGTCGAGCTGGTCACGTCGCTGCTCACGAACGACACCACCGCTACCCGGGCAACCGACTTCGTCGAGCAGGTCCTCCACAAGCGGATCGTGCGGTCCAAGGACCGGGCCGGCTTCATCGTCAATGCCCTGCTGATCCCCTATCTTCTCTCCGCGATTCGGATGATGGAGTCAGGTTTCGCAACTGCCGCAGACATCGACGCCGGGATGGTCGAGGGGTGCGCCCACCCCATGGGGCCGCTCGCGCTGTCGGACCTGATCGGTCTCGACACGGTCGCCGCGGTCGCGGAATCGCTTTACGACGAGTTCAAGGAACCCCTCTATGCACCACCGCCGCTGCTTGACCGGATGTGCGAAGCGGGCCTGCTGGGTCGCAAGGTGGGCCGTGGTTTTTACGATTACAACGGTCGTGTGTAGCTAACGTTCAGGGAGTTGTTACCCAACGTTTACGTATGGGCAATTGACTTTCTATAGTGTATCGTTCAGGCTCCAAGGAGCCGCGAAAGTTTGACCGATGCACGGATCGGCCTCCTCAGAAGTTCTGCAAAAGGCTCACTCAGCAGCGTCCCTACTCTCCAGCCCGGTCTGGATGCACCCCCGAGCTGGGCACGGGAACCTGCGACACCCGCGCCTGACTTTCTCTCCGTGCATCACCGTACGGGTGTTCGAACGGCATCCACATAGGACCCTTCAAATCGGAGGTTAATCATGGAAACAAAACGCATTGGAATAGTGGGTTCAGGCATCATGGGAGCGGGTATAGCCGAGGTGGCCGCCAAAGCCGGCTTTGACGTCACCGTCCGCAGCCGATCCGAGGAATCGGCCGAGAGTTGCCGTGCCAGGATCGGCAAGTCGCTCGGACGCCAGGTCGAGAAGGGCAAGCTCACCGCCCCCGACGCCGATGCGATCCTGGGCCGGGTCAGGGCGGTCACCGACCTCGCAGAGCTCGAGTACTGCGATCTGGTGCTCGAGTCGGTCGTCGAGGATCTCGGGGCAAAGAAGCAGCTCTTCTCCGAGCTCGACGCCGCCTGCTCGGCCGGCACGGTCCTCGCCACCAATACCTCGACGTTGCCGATCCTCGAGCTCGCCGTTTCGGTGTCGAGGGCGGACCGGGTACTGGGGATGCATTTCTTCAACCCGGCCGCGGTCATGCCGCTGGTGGAGGTCGTGCCGGCGCTGACGACCTCTCCGGAGACGTTTGACGCCGCCTGGCAGTTCGCCCTGGCGTGCGGCAAGACGCCGGTCAAGTCCAAGGACCAGGCGGGCTTCATCGTGAACGCCCTGCTCTTCCCCTACCTGAACGCGGCGATCCGGATGCTGGAGAGCGACGTCGCCTCCAAGGAGGACATCGACACCGCCATGAAGGGTGGATGCGGCTTTCCGATGGGGCCGTTCGAGCTCCTGGACCTGATCGGGCTCGACACGAGCCTGGCAGTCCTCGAGCGCCTGTACGAGGAGCGGCGGGAGCCCGGCTGCGTGCCGGCCGGCAAGCTGCGGCAGATGGTGATGGCCCGCCAGCTCGGGCGCAAGACCGGGAGCGGTTTCTACACCTACCCCGCTCCAGCGGCCGCGACGGTGAGCTCCCCATGACGCCGGCGATGGCCAAGCGGAACAAGCAGAGGAACAAGAAGTTGGCCATGTGCACCAAGAGGATTCGGAGGAGATAGGAGATGGATACCAGCGCACTGGAGCAGGGCATCGGGCGGCCAACCGATGTCGACCCGGGGGAAACGCAGGAATGGGCAGAGTCCATCCGAGACGTGATCGACCTCCGCGGTCCGGCCAGAGCCCGGTATCTGCTGAGTCGCCAGCTCGAGGTGGCGGAGCGGTACGGCGCCGGCCTGCCGCCGCCGGTGTCGACGCCGTACGTCAACACCATCCCCGCCGAGGAGCAGCCGGCGACGCCAGGTGACCCGACCCTCGAGCGACGCGTCCGGGCGTACCTGCGCTGGAACGCCGTCGTCATGGTCCTGCGGGCGAACGCGGCCTCCGAAGGCCTCGGCGGCCACCTCTCGACGTACGCGTCCTCGGCATCGCTGTACGAGACCGGCTTCAACCACTTCTTCCGCGGCAAGGACGACGGCGGAGCCGGCGACCAGGTCTTCTTCCAGGGGCACGCCTCTCCCGGCATCTACGCCCGGGCCTTCCTGGAGGGCCGCATCGGCGAAGAGGAGATGGACAGCTTCCGCCGGGAGGTCGACGGCGGTGGGTTGTCGAGCTACCCGCACCCGCGCCTCATGCCCGAGTTCTGGGAGTTCCCCACGGTCTCGATGGGCCTCGGCCCCCTGAACGCCGTCTACCAGGCCCGCTTCAACCGCTACCTCGCCAACCGCGGCATTGTCGATACGTCGGCCTCCAGGGTCTGGTGCTTCCTCGGCGACGGGGAATGCGACGAGCCCGAGAGCCTGACGGCGCTGCCGCTGGCGGCGAGGGAGGGCCTCGACAACCTCGTCTTTGTCATCAACTGCAACCTGCAGCGCCTCGACGGCCCGGTGCGGGGCAACGGGAAGGTCATCCAGGAGCTCGAGGGTGTCTTCCAGGGTGCCGGATGGAACGTCATCAAGGTGATCTGGGGCTCCGACTGGGACCCGATCCTTGCGGCGGACGTCGAGGGTGCCCTCGTCGAGCGCCTGAACACCACGGTCGACGGCGACTTTCAGCGGTGCACGGTCGAACCGGGCTCCTTCATCCGGGAGCGTCTCTTCGGCAACGATCCCCGGCTCCAGGCCCTCGTCGAGCACCTGAGCGACGAGGATCTCGCGGCCATGCGCCGGGGCGGCCACGACGACCGGAAGCTCTACGCCGCGTACCGGAAGGCCACGGAGCATCGGGGATCCCCGTCCGTGATCCTGGTGAAGACCGTGAAGGGATGGGCGCTCGGCCCCGAGATCGAGGGCCGCAACTCCACCCACCAGATCAAGAAGATGGCGACGCCCCAGCTCAAGGCGCTGCGCGACCGCCTCGCCCTGCAGGCGGAGATCTCCGACGAGGCGCTCGACAACGGGCTGCCGCCGTACTGCCGCCCGCAGCCGGGCTCGGCCGAGCGCGACTACCTGCTCGAGCGACGGCGGGAGCTCGGTGGCGCCGTCCCGCGGCGCGTCGTCGTCTCCGCCCCCATCGGCCTGCCCGACCCCTCCTGCTTCGCCGACTTCTTCGCCGGTTCCGGCTCCCGGTCCGTCTCGACGACGATGGCATTCGCGGTGCTGCTCCGGGCCCTGCTGCGCGACACGACCGTCGGCCACCGCGTGGTGCCGATCATCCCCGACGAGGCCCGGACCTTCGGCATGGATGCCCTTTTCAGCGAGGTCAAGATCTACTCGCCGACCGGGCAGAGCTACGAGCCGGTCGATGCCGGGATGAAGCTCTCGTACCGGGAATGCCCGCGGGGCCAGATCCTGCAGGAGGGCATCACCGAAGCCGGGGCGATGGCCAGCTTCACCGCGGCGGCCACGTCGTACGCCACCTGGGCTCAGCCCATGATCCCGTTCTACGTCTTCTACTCGATGTTCGGTTTCCAGCGCACCGGCGACGGCATCTGGGCGTGCGGGGACATGCGGGGGAGAGGTTTTCTCTGCGGCGCCACGGCGGGGCGGACCACGTTGAACGGCGAGGGCCTGCAGCACGAGGACGGCCACAGCCTGCTGCTTGCCTCGACGGTGCCGAGCCTGGCCGCCTACGATCCAGCCTTCGCATACGAGATGGCGGTGATCGTCCAGGACGGCATCGAGCGGATGTTCGGCGACAACCCCGAGGACGTCCTCTACTACCTGACGCTCTACAACGAGAACTACCCCATGCCACCGATGCCCGAGGCCCCGGCGGGTGCGATCGAGGAGGGCATCCGCCGCGGCATGTACCGCTTCGCTCCGGCCCCCGAAGGGCGCACGCGCCAGGCGACCATCCTGTTCAGCGGCAGCGCCCAGGGCGCCGCCCGGGAGGCGCAGCAGCTGCTTGCCGACGACCACGACGTGGCCGCAGAGCTGTGGAGCGTACCGTCGTACAAGGCGCTCCGGGAGGACGCGCAATCGGCCGACCGCTGGAACCGCCTGCATCCCACCGAGCCGGCTCGGGTGCCCTACGTCACCGAGCAGCTCCTCGCCAGCCAGGGGCCGCTGGTGGCGGTCAGCGACTTCATGCAGATGGTGCCCGACCAGGTGGCGCGTTGGGTACCCGGGCATCTCACCGTCCTCGGTACCGACGGCTACGGGCGATCGGACACCCGCGCCGCGCTCCGGCGGCACTTCGGGACCGACGCCGCCCATGTGGTGGTGGCGGTCCTGAAAGGACTGGTCGACGCCGACCTGGCCAAGCCGGAGGAGGTGGCCGATGCCATCGCCACGTACGGTATCGACCCCGAGTCGGTCGAGCCGCGGCTCGCCTGACGCATTCACCCTGGCCCAGCCACGGCAACGACGACGGGCTGGGCCTGGTTTTGATCCGGGCCCTTGAGGGGGCCCTCGAGGTTTTGATCCGGGGCCCCTTGAGGGGGCCCCTCGAGTTCCGACACGGAGGCGCATTTCCCATGGTCCACGAACGACGAACCAAGATTGTCTGCACGCTCGGCCCCGCCACCCAATCCCCGGATGCCATCGCCGGCCTCATCAGCGCCGGGATGGATGTGGCACGGCTCAACTTCTCCCATGGCACCCGTGACGAGCACGCCGAGATCTACGGGCGGGTGCGGGAGGCCTCAGACGCGGCAGGGCGCGCGGTCAGCATCCTCGTGGACCTGCAGGGGCCGAAGATCCGCCTCGGCTGCTTCGACGGCGGCTATGCGGTGCTGGAGCCCGGGTCGGTGTTCACCGTGACGGCAGAACAGCCCCACGGCGCCGTCGAGGTGCTGGCCGGCTCGAGCCGTGGCGCCTCCACCACCTACGGGGCCCTCGCCCAGGACCTCGCCCCCGGCGACATCATCCTGATCGACGACGGCCTGATCAAGCTCACCGCCATCTCGTCGGACGGGAGCGAGGTCACCTGCCGCGTGATCGAGGGTGGCCTCGTGTCCGACCACAAGGGCATCAACCTGCCGGGTGCGCGGGTCAGCGCCCCGGCGCTGACGGAGAAGGACGCCGAGGACCTGCGGTTCGCGCTCGCGCTCGGGGTCGACCTCGTCGCCCTCTCGTTCGTCCGGCGCCCGGAGGATGCCGAGATCGTGCGGCGGGCGATGGATACGGCGGGCCGGCCGGTGCCCGTCATCGCCAAGCTGGAGAAGGCGGAGGCGGTCGACCATCTCACGCGCATCGTCGACGCCTTCGACGGGGTCATGGTGGCCCGTGGCGACCTCGGTGTCGAGACGCCGATGGAGCGGGTGCCGATCGTCCAGAAGCGTGCGGTGAGGCTGGCGAGGGAACGTGCCAAGCCGGCGATCGTGGCCACCCAGATGCTCGAGTCGATGCGGGTGCATTCCCGACCGACCCGCGCCGAGGTCTCCGACGTTGCCAACGCGGTGCTCGACGGCGCCGATGCCCTGATGCTGTCGGCCGAGACCAGCGTCGGCGAGCACGCCCACGAGGCGGTCGCCACGATGGCCAGGATCATCGCGGCCGCGGAGGAAGGGACCGACTTCGAGCCGATCGAGCCGGCCAACGCCACGCCCGAGGAGGCCATCGCCGCAACCGCGCCCCAGCTTGCGCGCACCGTCAACGCCAGGGCGCTCGTCGCCTTCACCCAGACGGGGGCCACGGCCCGCCGCATTGCGGCGCAGCGGCCGGCGGTGCCCGTGCTGGCGTTCACGCCCGTGGCGGCGGTCCGGAGCCGCCTGACGCTGACCTGGGGGGTGGAGACGTTCGTCGCCCCCCTCCACGGTCACCTCGACGACATGGTGTCCCAGGTGGCCGACACCGTCCTCGGCTGCGGTCGTATCCGGTGGGGCGACACCGTCGTCATCGTGGCCGGGAGCCTCCAGGGCCGCAGCGGCGCCACCGACCTGATCAGGGTGCTGCAGCTCGACTCGCCAGGGGAGCTCGATGCCCGCATCTCCGCATGAGCTGCGTCATGGCTCGGGGTGAGCATGACCCTTAACCGGCGGACGACGCTGGCGGGCGGGCCGATCTCCCGCAGCGTCGCCCTGTCGATGGGGCGCAGCGACGCGCCAATCGAGCACGGGGACCAGGATGCCCGGCAGGCAATGGCCTGACGAGGGCGCAGCTTTGGGGCCCGGCGAGCCGGGAGATCGGGCGGGGTACGGCGCGGGGTACGGCGAGGATGCCGCTCTCGAAAGCGCCGATATGATTCACTACTTCCCTATGGTGGGTGAACACCAGGATCTCAACTCCACAGCGGCCTCGCTGCTCGGTTTCCTCGAGACCTACGGACCGATGAGCGGCTACGACATCGTCGGCATGGTCGAGGGGTCGATCGGCTACTTCTGGAACGTCACGCGCAGCCAGGTCTACCGGGAGCTCAACCGTCTCGCCGAGGCCGAGCTCGTGGAGATGGGAGAGTCCGGCGCGAGGGCTCGCCGTCCCTACACGATCACGGGGGCGGGCCGGCGGGCGTTCCTCAACTGGCTCGCGTTGCCGCCGGGGCCCGACATCATCCGGCTGCCCTTCCTGCTCCGGTATTTCTTCGGCCGGCACCTCGACCCCCAGACGCTGCGGGCGTTCGTGGACCTGCACCGGCCCGTGCACGAGCAGCGCCTCCAGTACTTCAAGTCGCTCATCGCCAAGCTGGCCGAAGACCAGCCGTTCATGGCGCACGTGGCCGAGCTCGGGGTGGCCTACGAAGAGACGATGCTCGCCTGGTTCGACACCATCCCCCAGCAGCAGGAGCGCCAACAGGCGGACCGGGATCTCAAGGCCGTCCCGGCCGTCCCGGAGGCTTCCCCGCCCGCCGACTCAGCCTCAGCTTGAGCTTCATCCTTCCGCCGGCTGGCCTGCGCCGACGTGCCTAGGCCGGCCGGACGAGCCATGGCCGGCTCCGGGGGGCGGTTCGCCGGTGCTGGCCCCGCCTATTTCACACTTTACCCCTTGCTAATACGGCGAAAGTCGGTATGCTGGCTCTATGCCCGTCGGAGATGACCAGTCTGTCAAAGCTGCAAAGGCTCTCGCCCTCCCGACGCGCTCGGCCATCCTTGCGCACCTGCTGACGTCCGGTCCCCTGACGGCCAAGGAGGTTGCGGACGAGTTCTCGCTGCACGCCAACGTCGCCCGTGCCCACCTCGATCTCCTGGTCGAGGCGGGGTTCCTCGCCACCGGGGTACGCCGCAAGCGCAAGGGCCGGCCCGCCAAGGTCTACTTCACCTGGGAGGGCGAGATGGGGGCACTCGAGGACTGGGAGGTCTCGCCCCAGCCCGGGATCGTGCCCCCGGAGTCGGAGATGCTGGTCACGGTGGCGGAGCCGCTGCCGGCCGGGCCCAATCCTCACCGGATGATCGCCGCCATCCTCATTCGCCTCGTCGAGCGCATCGACGCCCCGACCCTCTACAGCGTGGCCGAGCAGGTCGCCCGGGAGGAGGGCCGCAAGCTCATGCTCGACTACCGGGACGGGGGCCTCGACTTCGCCGCCGCAGTGCGCGCGATGGTCGAGGAGCTGCGCCGGTTCTCGCCCCAGGCCCAGATCGTGCGCCTTTCCCACGACGAGGCCGAGATCGACACCCCGGACTGCGCATTCCGTGACATCGCCCTCGAGCATTCCGATCTCGTGGCGGTGATCGACCCGGCCCTCAAGGAGGGGGCGATGGCCGCCCTCGGGCACCCGAGCGACGTCGAGGTCGAGGCGTCGGTTGCCCGTGGGGACGCCTCGTGCCGGGAGATCATCCGCCGCCGTGACCCAGACGCTGCAAGCAGTGACCGACCGGCAACAACCACCAGCACGAAAGGAGTAGAGCATGGCTGAGTATGCGAACCCCGACGTCCTGATCTCAGACGAGGAGCTGGAATCAAGGCTGAACGATCCCTCGATCCGGATCGTCGAGGTTGACGAGGACACCTCCCTCTACGGGAAGGGCCACATCCCGGGCGCCATCGCCTGGAACTGGAAAACCGAGCTGCACGACCCGCTCCGCCGGGAGTTCATCGACCAGGGCCAGCTTGGGGCTCTCCTCAAGAAGTCGGGTATCGGTCCGGACACCACGGTCGTCCTCTACGCCGGCAACAACAACTGGTTCAGCGCCTACACCTACTGGCTGCTGCGCTACCTCGGCTTCGACAACGTCCAGCTCCTCAACGGTGGGCGCAAGAAGTGGGAGCTCGAGAGCCGTGAGCTGACGTCCGACGTGCCCCAGGTTACCCCCGCCGCCACCGCCCCGACGCTCGAGGCGGTCCGGCCGGAGCTGCGGGCGCTGCGCGATGAGGTCATCGACGCCGTCAAGAATGGCGACCGGGCGTGGGTCGACGTCCGCTCGCCCGAGGAGTTCCGTGGCGACCTCCTCGCTCCTCCCCACCTGCCGCAGGAGCAGGCACAGGTGCCCGGCCACATCCCCGGGGCCTCCAACATCCCGTGGAGCAAGGCGGCGGCCGAGGACGGCACGTTCCGCTCCGCCGACGAGCTCAAGGAGCTGTATGGCAACGCCGGCGTTACCGGGGACGAGCCGACCATCGCCTACTGCCGTATCGGCGAGCGCTCGTCGCACTCGTGGTTCGTCCTCACCGAGCTTCTCGGCTACGACAACGTCAAGAACTACGACGGGTCGTGGACCGAGTACGGATCGCTCGTGGGTGTCCCCGTCGAGCGATAGGACGCCCAGGCACCCCAACTGCAGAAGACCGCTGCACGACCCCCCTCAGTGAAGCGCGGACGGAAGGAGACCTCGTTGAGCGTGACCGACGAGTACCTGGCGAACAACGCTGCCTATGCCGAGTCCTTCGGCGAGCAGCTTCCCATGCCGCCGGGAAGGCAGGTGGCGGTGGTGGCCTGCATGGACGCCCGCCTCGACGTCTACCGGATCCTTGGGCTGCGGCCGGGTGAGGCCCACGTCATCCGCAACGCGGGCGGCGTCGTCACCGACGATGCCCTGCGGTCGCTGACCATCTCGCAGCGCCTGCTCGGGACGAGGGAGATCATCCTGATCCACCACACCGACTGCGGGATGCTCACGTTCACCGACGACGCCGTGAAGCGCCAGATCCAGGACGAGACCGGCATCAAGCCGCGCTTCGCCCTGGAGGCGTTCCCCGATCTCGACGAGGACGTCCACCAGAGCATCGCCCGCATCCGGGAGAGCCCGTTCGTCCCGCACAAGGACAACATCCGCGGCTTTGTGTTCGACGTCGGCACGGGCCGTCTGAACGAGGTGACCGGCTCTGTCGGTCGGCGGGAGCCGGCCAGGGCCTCGGCGTAGCTGTTCTGGTCTGACGCGTGACGGATCCCCTCGACGAGCGCTCCCCCTACCTCGTCGAGGGGATCCGGCTCTTCCGGGCCGGTGAGTACTTCCTGGCCCATGAGACCCTCGAGGAGCACTGGGCCGAGGCGCCCGCCTCGGAGCGGCCGTTCCTGCAGGGCCTGATCCAGCTCGCGACCGGGTTCCACCACCTGACGCGGGGCGGCACCCTGGGGGCCCGCCTCCAGTTCGCCAAGGCCCGCAACCGGCTTGCCGGATACCCCGATCGCTACGAGGGCGTCGATGTCGCCGGGATCCGTTCTTTCCTCGCCGATGCCCTGGTTCGCCTCGAGGCCGGGGACCCGATCGCGATCGCCCCACCGGAGCTGGAGTAGGCCGTTCGCCGAGGTTGGGCAGTAGGTCTTCCGCCAAGGTTGGGCGTGGTTCGCGCGTATACGCGCGATCTGCTCCTACCGTCGGTGCGGCCGCCGCCTACGGGCGGGGAGGGAACGTGCGCACCTCGACCCCGGCGAGGGCCTTCTCGACCAGGGCCTGCACATCGAGGGCTGCCTCGGCTGCCTCGAGCTCCGGCAGGCGGGCGCGGGTGGCCGCCTGGCGGGGGGCGAAGAGCACGCAGCAGTCCTGGTGGGGGTCGATCGAGATCTCGTAGGTCCCCACCCGCCGGGCGATGGCCTCGATCTCGATCTTGTCCCGCCCGACCAGTGGTCGGAGGACGGGGAGGGTCTCGACGACGGCATCGATGGCGCGCATGTTGGGCAGGGTCTGGGACGCCACCTGGCCGAGGCTCTCCCCGGTGACCAGGGCCTCGGCGCCGACGTTCAGGGCGAGGGCCTCGGCGATGCGCATCATGAAGCGGCGGTAGAGGACGGTCCGCAGCGCGGCGGGGGCGGCCGTGACGATCTCGGCCTGCACGTCGCCGAAGGGCACGAGCCACAGGTCGATCTCCCGCAGCCAGGGGGCGAGGTGGTCGGCGAGGCGGGCCGCCTGGCGGGCGCTGGAGGGGTCGGAGAAGGGCTGGCCGTGGAAATGCACCGCCGTGACGGCGGCTCCGCGCTTGGCCAGCTCCCAGATGGCGACGGGGGAGTCGATGCCGCCCGACAGCAGGGCGACGACGCGCCCCGCGGTCCCCGCCGGCAGCCCACCGGGGCCGGGCAGCCGCTCGCCGTAGAGGAAGGCCCGGTTCTGGACCAGCTCGATGTGGCAGGTCCACTCGCCGTGTGACAGGTCGACCCGGGCGCCGGTGGCGTCCTTGATGGCCTGCCCCACGACCTCGTTCACCCGCTGGGAGCTCTCCGGGAACGAGGAGTATCCCCGGCGGGCCCGCACGCGGAAGGACTCGAAGGGCGTCTCCCGGGCGAGCGCCAGCGCCGTGGCGACGATGAGGTCCATCTCCGCCGGCGACGAGACGGCGGGGGAGAAGCTCGCCAGCCCGAAGGTCCGCCCGAGGGCCTCGGTGATCCGGTCGAGGTCGGCGTGCTCGGTCAGCTCGATGAGGATGCGCCCGGGAATCGACCGGACGTGGGCGTAGCCGGTGTCCCGGAGCGCCCACCGGATGTTGTCGACGAGGCGGCGTTCGAAGAAGGACCGGTTGCGGCCCTTCAGGCCCACCTCGTGGTAGTGGGCGACGACGAGGTTGTGCTTCAGGGCGCTAGTCATGTTCCGGCGCCTTGCTCGGAACCCTGTTCGTCGGCCTGCTCGTAGGCTTGCTCGTAACCCAGGGAGAAGAGCCGCTCCAGGTCGTGGCGCGAGAACACCTGGAGGCCGAGGAGCGTCTCGCTGGCGGCGATGCCGGGGATCTTGTCGATCTGCCCGGTGATGGTCTCGCCCAGCTCCTCCTGGCTCTGGACCCGCACGATCGCCACGAGATCCCAGGGGCCGGCGACCGAGTAGACCTCGGACACCGCTGGCAGCTCGGCGATGGCCTGGCCGGTCTCCGGGATGGAGTGGACATCGGCCTTGAGAAGCACGATCGCGGTGATCAACGGCGCCTCCCTCGCTTGGTCCGGGGTGGAAGGCCTCAGTTGAGCATGCGGGACTGCACGTGCTACAGCGACACCATGTCCCGGAGCTTACCCGGGCTGGAGGGATGGCGAAGCTTCGAGAGTGCCTTGGCCTCGATCTGGCGGATCCGCTCCCGGGTGAGGGCGAACTCCCGTCCGACCTCCTCGAGGGTGCGGGGTTCTCCGGTGATCAGGCCGAAGCGCAGCGCCAGGACCTTCTTCTCCCGGTCGGTCAGCGAGTCGAGCATCCGCCACAGGTCCTCCTGGCGCAGCGTGAGGGCTGCCGCCTCGAAGGGGCCCTGGGCCTCGGTGTCCTGGATGAAGTCGCCCAACTCGGCGTCCTCGTCGCCCACCGGCTCGTGGATCGAGACCGGCTCGGGCAGCACGCGGAATGCCTCCCGGACCTTCTCCGCCGTCATCTCGGCCGAGCGGGCGATCTCGTCGATGGTGGGCTCACGCCCCAGGTTCTCGACCAGCTCGGACTGGACCTTCCGGACCCGGTAGAGCGTTTCCACCATGTGGACCGGGATGCGGATCGTGCGGGCCTTGTCGGCGATGGCGCGGGTGATGGCCTGGCGGATCCACCAGGTTGCGTAGGTCGAGAACTTGAAGCCGCGGCGGTAGTCGAACTTCTCGACCGCCCGCATGAGGCCGAGGTTGCCCTCCTGGATGAGGTCGAGCAGGGGCAGGCCCGCCGCCGAGTACTTCTTGGCGATGGACACGACGAGGCGCAGGTTGGACTGGATGAACCGCCGCTTGGCCGCTCGACCGGCCTCGACCTTCTTCGTGTTGTCGTCGAGCTGCTTGGGCGTCAGCTTGCGCTTGGGCTTGGCGATCGTCGCATCGGCGAGGTTGCCTGCCTCGATGGTCTTGGCGAGCTCGACCTCGTCGACGTCGGTGAGCAGCGGGTACTGGCCGATCTCCCGGAGGTACTGCCGCACCAGGTCTTCATGCGGCGCCTCTTCCTCCTTGAAGTCAGGGCGGGGGCTCGGCTCGTAGTCGCCGTAGCTTTCTCTTCGTCTCATGCGGGTCGTCTCATGGTCGACAGTTCCTCATCGGTACGCACAACGGGGCACGACGCTTGCTCGCCCCTGGCGACACTGGGAAGACAGGTAGCAGAGTGCCTAAGTGTAGCGGCCATTTGACAATTTGACAAGCATTCGCGCGTGTCAAGTCAGGGCCTGGCCCTCCCGTGATCTCCGAGGGGGCGGCCACCACGATGCCGCTATCGCTCCGATCCCGTACCATTTTACACAATGTCAGACGCTCAGGGAGACGGTTTGGTTTCGGATGTCCGCTTCGCTTCGGGCGACGACCCCTCCGGCGGGCCCGAAACGTCGGATATGTCCCGAAAAGATCCGCCGATCCTCGTGTCGGCGTGCCTGGCGGGCCTGGCGACCACCCACAACGGCGTCGCGAAGCCGAACCGGAAGGTGATGGAGCTCGTCCGCCAGGGCCGGGCGATCCTGGTGTGCCCCGAGCAGCTCGGCGGCCTGCCGACGCCCCGGCCTGCGGCCGAGATCGTCGACGGCGCCTCCGGAGCATCGGTCCTGGACGGGGAGGGCCGCGTCCTGGACACCGCCGGCCGGGACGTGACGGCGAACTACCTCCGAGGAGCCCGGGAGGCCCTGAAGGTTGCCCGCCTGGCCGGCTCCAACCTGGCGATTCTGAAGGCCCGTAGCCCCTCGTGCGGAAAGGACCGCATCCACGACGGGACGTTCTCGGACGTCCTCCGGGACGGCTCCGGCGTCACGGCCGAACTCCTGCGCCGGGAGGGCCTGGAGATCCTGTCCGAAGACGACCTGGAGGGCCGGGACCTGTAACTTTTCGCCTTTGTCGGAGACCCGAGCTGTGCGCAGGGGTCGGGCGGCGAGGTGGGGTCAAATATCCGTGGTGGCCACGGATATTTGACGGAACTTCCTGAGTGGCCCACTCCGCACGGGGCGGTCAGCGGCCAGACGTATAGTGAGCCGGAGTCTAGGGCGCTTAGCTCAGCGGGAGAGCACTTCCCTTACAAGGAAGGGGTCGCTGGTTCGAGCCCAGCAGCGCCCACAAGACGAAAGTGCAGGTCACGGGGCAGATGGCCCCGAGGATGCAGCACCAGGAATCACTCGCAGAGGCCCTCTGTCCCCCCGTTGTCCCCCCGACCGTCCGGGGGACAGGCCCTTGGCCCACACGTTTTCGAGGGCAAGAGCGGCGTCCGAAGCGCAACACCCCCGCCGCATCCGACCTTTCGGTCGCCCAGCTCGTCACGGCCTCGACCAGAGAGGCAGCCACCCTCCTCAGCTCCGCAATGTCAGAGCCCAATGGTCACGCCGTCATCACCGGGCAGGTCTATGCCAAGGCTAATGAGCTGGCCGTCCGGTACTTGACGTCCCCACCTGCACAACCCCTGCGGATTCCCGACTCGGGAGTTCCTACTCGCCTCCCTCATGTCGTGCCAGCAAGCCGAGCGCCGCTAGCGTCGCTGCGTCCTTGATCCTTCCGTCATCGACCATCGCCCAGAACTCTTCGATGGACACGTGCTGCACTCGGAGATCTCCTTCCTCGGGATCGGGCCGAGGCTCTCCCTGCGTCAAACCGGTCGCCACGAACACATGACACCGCTGGGCGGTCAGCCCGTATGCACCGAAGATCTCCCCGAGGCCGACCAGAGCTTCCGCTCGCAGCCCCGTCTCGGCCTCCAGCTCCTCCCGGGCGACCTCCGCCGGGTCTGCCTCCGGCCGCTCCTCCCATGTCCCTTGCGGAAACTCCCAATACCGGGCCTGCACCGGGTAGCGGTACTGCTCCACGAGAAAGACGCCCTGGTCGTTCCGGGGGATGATCAGGGAGTAGTCGAGCTTCTCGATCACGCCGTAGATGCCCGGCGTGCCGTTCGCCCGTTCGATTTGGTCTTCCCGTACCCGCATCCAGCGGTTGCCGTACACGATCTTCGATGCAGTGGTTTTGATCTCCATGGCCGATCTCACTTTGCGCCTCGCGCGCCGAAAGCCTATTGCCTGCTTTGACTCGCCCATCGTACGGGCAGACAGCCTGGGGCCAGTGGAGACGTTTTCTGTGAAGCCCCTTCAGCCTGGCCCGCAAAAGAAGCGGCCGCCCGGGCAATCCATCCGGGCGGCCGCCGAAGCAGAAGCAGGAGATGCGTCTGTGTGAGTTACTTCCGAGCAGTGATCGAGTTTGACGGGGCCGACGCTGGCCCGGTGCCGACGCAGTTGGTCGCCGCCACGGTGAAGGTGTACGAGGTGCCCACCGTGAGACCCGTGACTTTGGCGCTGGTCGTCGTGCCGTTCACGGTGGCGCTCAGCCCTCCGGGCGACGAGGTTGCGGT
>DASXNO010000270.1:0-4569 GCA_036495025.1 Actinomycetota bacterium
CAGTGATACATGTAGCGCCCGGCAAAAGCGTCGAAGCGCACGACGACATCGACGACCTCGTTGGCGTTGACCCGTACGGTGTCCTTCAAGCCGCGCTCGTTGTCGTCCACGACGTGGGGAATGCCGTCGTCGAGATCACGCTCCCCGATCCGCACCGTCGCCGATGTTGCGGTGGCGGTGACGCCGCCCTCGGGGATCTCGACCCGGGCGGCGTGGCGCTCGAGGATCTGGAAGGCCTCGAGGTGGACGTGCATGGGGTGGGTGTCGGCGGTCAGGTTGATGAACCGCCAGAGCTCGGCGTGGTGGAGCACCGGAAAGAAGCTGGCCCCGTCCTCGAAGCGAGTGGCACCGGTGCGGTACCGCGTCGCCGCCGCTGGCCCGCCTTCGCCCGGCTCGAACACCGTGACAACCGGGTCGGCGGCACCGGGGTCCTCGATGAGCTCACGGAGCGTGAGCATCGACGGCTCCCCCTCCGTCTCGGCTTCCCGCTCGACGAGCGCGATCGCCCGCCTCGGGCACCCGGCCAGGCTCGATCGAGCGACTGGCTCGATGTCGGTGGACAACGTTTGCGGCACCCGGTACCGCCTGCCCCGACCCTCGACGACACGAAATCGGAGCACCTCCGGATAGGCAAGCAGGGCGTCAGGGTCAGACACGCCGGCGGTCGCCGGCGCGGCGAAGGTGCCGTCGAACGGAGCGGCGGCGGTGTTCCACCACGTCAACTCCGAGCCCGGGACGAGGTCGGAGAAGTCGACGAGCAGATCTGCTCGCTCCGCCGAGGCCAGCACCAGCCCTTGCGGGGGAAGGCACGCCGGGGCGGCCAGCAAGCCCCCATCGGTTCCGATCTGGGTGATCCGACCGAGGTCTGGCTCCCCGTTCCGGCACAGGACGAGCCGGTAGGTGCGGGCGTTGGAGGCGTTGAGCACCCGAAAGCGGTACGTCGCCGGCTCGACATCGAGGACCGGCCAGACGACGCCGTTGACGGTCGTGAGTGGGCCGAAGCACTCCATGACCTGGGGGTCGTTCTTGTGGAGCAGGACACCGGTGAGGCTGCCGTCGTCGGCGATGTCGAAGTTGCGGTCCGCCAGCAGGATCGGCAGCTCGTACGGTGGCCCTTCCGGTAGCCCGAGGCGGCGCTCGACGTCGTCGCGGATGATCCACATCCCGGCGAGACCGGCGTAGACGTTGAGCCGGGTGACACCCATGACGTGGTCGTGGTACCAGAGCGCCGCTGCCCGCTGGTCGTTGGGGTAGCGGTCGAGTTTTGGCTGGCTGGGCAGGGCAAGGTTTTCTGTCCAGCCGTCGTTCGTCGCTTGGACGACGGCGCCATGGAGGTGGACAACCGAGAATCCCCGCAGCGCGGCCGCCGCCCGGTCCGGCTGTCCCCCGCTCCGCCCAGGGAGGCACTGGACCGGCACGCCGTCCACCTCATAGGCAGGGGCGGTGGTGACGACCACCGGCAACGTTCCCTCGAGCTGGTTTTCCCACATCACCTCGATCGGGATGCCGCGAGGCACCTCGATGGAGGGACCCGGCAACTGCCCGTCGTAGGTCCAGACCTTGGACGGCGGCAGCTCCCGGTGGAACCGGTGGTAGGCCGGCTTGATCGGGATGGTCAGCCGGGTGGGCTCGGTGATGACATGGCGCGCCGGGATCGGCAGCGGGTCAGCAAACGGCGTGACCGGATGCGCCAGCGGTCGCGTGGTGAGCATCCCGACAGCCTACGGCCTGGATGACCTTGCCGGTCTCACCCCGTCCGACTCCGCAGCTGTCAGGGGACCGCGCGCACTATGACGACCGCGGCGACGCTCTCTTGGACACCGCATCCCCGGCTCGCCCGGTCCAGCACCGCCCAGGGGAGGCAGCCCGACGCGGAGGAGTTACGAGCCTAGCCCTCCGGCGCCTCGGCCCCGCGGCGTCCGACCTCAACTCTCCCGCACCACCTTGAGCGTCTCGGCCTCGGCGCTGGGCCCGTCCGGCAGCGGCAGCGTGTCGTCGGTCTCGAGCAAGGTCTTGAGGTTGGACAGGATCACGGGCCAGCCGTCGCGCGTGCCCTTCAGCATCTCGCTGCCCGGCACGAATCCGTCGTGGAGCAATGTGAGCCTGACGCTGCCGCCGAAGGGCTCGATGTCGAACGACACCTTCGACAGCGGCTCCTTGAGGAGCTCGGCGAGCTGCTCCTCGCTCCAGCCGAACAGCTCGGCATGCTCGGGCTGGTAGGTGTGCCAGCGATAGGAGAGCCGCCGATAGGGTTCGGACTCGAGCACAACCTGGCCTATGTCCCGGAACTCCTGTCCCGGCCCCCACTGCAACAGGATCGGCGACCCGACCTTCCAATCCGATTGCATCCCGATGCCCCAGTAGCGCAGCGTGAAGCTCGGATGCGTGAGGGCGTGCCAGAGCTGCTCGGGGGTCGTGCGGATGTACGTCACATAGGCGAACGAGGTTTCTCCCATGGGTTGAGCCTCCAGTGCGTGGGCGAGATCGGCGAGCGCCTGGATCCGGGCCCGGTCGTAGCGGGCGATCCATCGCTCGGTGATGTCGTTGATGGGGGCGGCGTTCAGGTAGTGCAGCTTCTCGCGGCCGCGCCGGACGGTCGCGATGAGGTTGGCGGCCTCCAGGACGGCGAGGTGCTTGGTGACCGACTGGCGCGCCATGTCGAGCCCCGAGCAGAGCTCGGACAGGGTCTGGCCGTTGCGCTCGTTGAGGCGGTCGAGCAGGATCCGCCGGCTCGGATCCCCGAGCGCCCGGAAGACCTCGTCCACCGTCCTGGGGCCTCGCTCCGCTAACCGCGCGGCAGCGCCTCCGGGCGGTCGCTCGCCGTCCCTGCAATCTCGATCTCAGCCATCAGGACCTCCTTGCCGAAAGGGCAGCCATTGAGCTGCCTGTCCAGTATTTACGCAGCCTGCAGGCTGCATGTCAAGCCTGGATCGGCGATCGGCGATCGGCGTGGGGTCGACGGGTCGCACTGGTGGACCACTGGGCTCTCGAGCATGGCGACGCTCGACGAGGCGGATCGGATGGCACTGAAGCTGCCCGAGGTCACGGAAGGCGAACGGCAGCGTTGCCCCGGAGACTGTTACAGGAGTCTTTCTGCCCCCACTGTGCCCAGTTTGTGCCCAAGTCCTTGTAAGAGACGCGATGATCCACGCATATCATCGTTCTGACCTCGCCTTTACTCGTGGGCCGCCAGGGTCTTGAACCCCTGCCCGCCGGATTAAAAGGCACGTGATAAGCCTTTTGGGCCGTGAGGCTCCGTGCTTGTTCGTGCTGGTCAGTGCGGGAATGGGCTCGCCGGTCGTGTTGGTCTGTGCAGCCCCGTGATGGCCCGTGCGGCTGGGTTCGGTAGAAGAAATGGTAGAAGGTCGCGAAGAATCTGGCGCCCAGGGACGGCCTCCTTCCGACCTGACCACGTGCCCGGCCAGCCCTCTCCTTAGTCCCCGATGCGGAGGACTCACCTGCTGACCAGACGTTGTCTGAGTTCCGGAGAGCAACCCACTCTCGCCAGCTACCCGCAGGACCCCCGCTACCGGCGCAAGGACGCCGTGGTGGTCACCGGCCGCATCGACGACGCCGAGGCCATGGACCGGGAGGGGCGGCGCCTGATCAAGCTGCACCTTCCAGAGACCCAGGGCGAAGGGGCCCTGGGTCCCCACGGCATGAGCGGCAGGGCCTGCTGGTAGCCAACCGGCTCGCCGGCATCGTCAAGCGCCAGCCACAAGGCAAGGAGAACCTCCCCGCCACCGGAGCGGTCTTCGCCACCCCGGCCTGGGAGGCCCTCGCCTCCCCCAAGCTGGCCCCGATGCTCACCCCGCCCGTGGCGGAGCTCGCCTGGCGCCACGTCGTGGAGGCGACCGGCGCTCACCCCGAGCCCCCCCCGCAGGACCCCGCTCCCACCTGGTGGCTGCGCTCGGAGAACGAGGTCGTGGACTTCGCCGGCCGCACACAGGAGCAGGACATCCTCAGGGCCTGGTGCGACACGGAGGCCCCCGGAGCCATCGCCTTGGTGACCGGCGAGGGTGGCCAGGGCAAGACCCGCCTCGCCCAGAAGGTCCTCGCCGACCGGCAAGCCGAAGCCTGGTGGGTGCTGCAGATCGCCCGGTGAGATCCACTGAAACAGTCGGCACCTGCCTCGACGCGCTCAGCCAGCCGGTCGTCGACCAGAAACGGGCGGTCATCCTGATCGGCCACCGGAGGAGCGACCCGACCTCGTCCGACACGTGCTCAAGTCCCTTGTCCGTCTCGGCAGCCTCGGCCTCGCCTGGCGCCTCCTTTTGTGCTCCCGGGCCAAAGGTCCATGGTGGGGCGGCCTGGCCGAGAAGGATGCCAAGGCTCCCCACGACCTGGTCTCGACTCCGCTGGAGATCGCGCTCACGGCTGTTAGCGGCAACGGTGTTTGATCATCCCTCGGCCTCGATCATGCTCCGGCGCCTGCCCTCGCGCACCTCTCTCCGCGTCGCCCTTGTCATCGAAGGTCCTCCTTCGCAGCCTGCCCCCCTCACGCACGCGGGTCAGAGCAGCTGCACTTAGGAGATAGCCCGCAAAGACTCTGGTTGAGGGGGGTGCGCG
>DASXNO010000271.1:0-4054 GCA_036495025.1 Actinomycetota bacterium
TCAGCACCGGCTGGCCGATGTTCAACGAGCGGGAGACCTCCTTCGAGTACGGCAGCACGGCCGCGAAGCCCCGTGGGTAGACCCGGAGCAGCTCCTGGAGGTCGATGCCGTTGTCGGGCTCCGCCTTGTTGAGCACGCAGGAGATGTCCTCCGCCGGCAGCTTCAGGCGGTCGATCGTCTCGAGGAACACCCGGAGGTTGCGCAGGGAGGGCACGTCGAGGGTCGCCATGACCACCAGGTAGCGGGACTGGTCGAAGGCGGCCAGCACGACCTCGTTGAGCGAGGGGGGCGTGTCGACGACGATGTAGTCGAACTGGCCCCGGGCACACTCGAGCACCTGGGTGGCCTCCCGGGGGCCGACGAGCTCCGCCGCGAAGGGATCGGCAGGGGCCGACAGCACGTGGTAGCCCGAGGAGTGCTCCATGAGGTACTCGGCGAAGACCGCCTCCATGTCCTCTTCGTTGATGAGCTCGGAGATGGTCCGCTGGGGCCGCAGGCCGAGGGCGAGCGAGACCTCGCCGAACTGCAGGTCGAGGTCGACCAGCAGCACCCGGCCCCCGGTCACCCCCACCAGGTAGGCGGCGAGGTTGGTGGCGAAGAAGGTCTTCCCACAGCCCCCCGTCGGCGAGGTCACGGTGAAGACCGTGGCGTTGCTCACCGCAGCCCGAGCGACGTGGACCGGAGCCGGTGCCGGCTCCGGTGCCGGCGCGGGCGCGGGGACCTCCCGGATCACGACCCGCTCCCCCCGCGCCGCCTCCGCAGCGGCGAGGATGCGGTTGAGGGCGTTGCGCAGCTTGACCGTGGAGGCGGGATACGAGATGACCTCGCTCGCACCGCAGGATGCCGCCTCCGTCATGGAGATGGGCGTGGCTCCCTGGGTCAGCGTGATGATGGTCTTCGGCGATGCCCGGTGGATCTGGCCAAGGCGCCGGAGCCCGGTCGCCGTCATCTCCTCCGGTGCGACGAGGACGACATCCGGCGACTCGATGCCCACGTCCTCCAGCACCCGGGTGGGGCGGGAGCTCCTGGCGACCCTGGGGGCCTCCTCGAGGTAGCGGGCCGCCCGCTCGATGTCGGCGCTGAAGGTGCCCTGCCGGTCCACCACCAGCACCTTGAGCGGTGCATCGGAGGCTCTCGTATCGGGGTCGTCGCTGTAGTCGGAGAACGCCGACTGCGGCGCTCTCGCTCTATTCCCAGACTCCTGGCTCATCGTGGCCTCCCCTCCTACGGACCGAACAGCGACTTGACGGCCTGGCCCGCGGTGGTTGCGGGGCCGTCACCGGGGTGGACCAGGCCGTACCACAGGGCCTCGTAGGTCTGCGCGAAGACCACCTTCTCGGCATCCTGCGGAGAGAGGGCGAGCGTGAAGAAGACGTCGGTGGTCACGGGAGCGGGGACCGCCACCTTGGGGGTGTTGGCCGGGACGATGGCGAGCACCGTGACGTTGCTGAGCAGGAGCCGGGCACCCGGGTCGCCGATCTTGGTCGTCATGTAGAGGTTGACCAGGTCGCCGGGCGACACGAAGCCGGCGACGGCCTGGGGCACCGGCGCCGTCACCGTGATCGCGTTCTTGCCCGCAGGGATGGCGAGGCCGTTGGTGGAGGCGGAGGCGCTCACGGTGCCGGCGGCGCCGAACTGCGACGTGGCGATCACCTCACCGACGTTGATGGTGCGGAGCGCCTGGAGGTCCGCGATCTGCGAAATCGAGGTGAGGGCGTCGGCCGGCCGGGCCGCCGCCGGGATCGCCAGACCCTTGACGTAGGTGCTGACCGCGGTGCCCTTCGTGCCGTTGGGGATGGCGGTCGTCACGACGTAGGCGCCGACGTTGTTGGCGGTGGCCGCGCTCGCAGACCCCTGAAGGTTGTGGGCGTAGAGAAAGACCAGCGCCGCGCCGAGGACCGCCACGGCGACCCCCGCTCCGATGATGGTGGTCGATCGACTCTTCATGTAGCTTCCTTTCCTTCTTCTCCGTCCCTCCTGGGATGCCGGGGACAGGGGCGGCACAGCGGCCCTGCTTGCTGCCAGATAACGGTGGGAGCGTGGTGCAGGCCTCGTCCGGCGACGATCGTGACGCCGGGGGTCTGGCGGCGGACAGGTACGGAGATCCCACGGTGATCTCGATCGGTCTGATCGAGAGGATGGATCTCCAACATGAGCGTCGGCTCCGTTCGCTGGGACTACCGGAGTGCGGTGAAGGGGTGGTGCGGTGCTGCCATGGTGCGATGGTCGTGGTGCCGATCAGGCCGGCCGGCTGACGCCGGCCGGCCCGGGGGGCCTGACCTCTTGCGGAGCGAGAGCTAGCAGGCTGCGGACGTTGCTGTGGACGTCGAGGTCTGCGGGAGCGAGTTCGCGACGCAGGTGAACGTCCCCTTCACCTTGCCGCCCAGGGCGATGACCGCCCCGATGATGGCGACGGCAATCAGCGCCACCAGGAGACCGTACTCGACGGCGGCAGCGCCCCGCTCGATTCCATCGCGAAGTGCCCCGATCCGGGCCACCATCCACCGAACGACCTCTGTCAACGAGCTCACCTTCCTTTCCTGTTGTTGCAAGGCCGGAGGGAATCCCCCCGCAATTTCCGGGCTGTTTGGTGCACGATTTCGACCTTGCTGCCGTACTGCTCTGGGGTCGACATTCACAGTTATCGGTCCGCGAAGACCGTCGGCATATGGGCAGTTGGGATGGTTTCAGGCTGGCCCCAGCCGGGGGTGGACCCCCCCACGAACGGACCAGGCTCGGTTCGCCACCCGGCACCGGTCGGGTAGTCCCGGGCGGTCGTCACCATCACCCGGATGGGTGTCATTGCAAGTTCTTTGCGAATGCCGTTGCGGTTTCCGCATCGTGGTGCGCAAGCAAGCCCCGGAGGATCCGGCTCAGTGCACGCCGGTGCGGGCTCGCTGCCGGGGCAGAGGCCGGCTTCCACGGGGCGGAAGCCTCAGGCGCCGGCGACGCCTGAAGCCCTCGGCCAGGCCGAGCGACGTTGCGCAGACCAGGCCTGCGACGGCGATGAGGATGGCAGGAGCCGGGCCCGACTTGACGGGCCTCGTCCGGACGGGGGCCTGGGCCTGAGCCGAGGGGGACACCTCGACGACCGCCTCCGCCATGTTCTGGATCAGGCCGGAGTGCAGCGTGACCTGAACGTTCCACGACCCGGATGGGAGCGTCGTGCCCAGGGGAATGAGCACGTCGGCAGACTGCCCTATGGGCAGCGTCTCGTTCTTGGCGTCGAAGGGGCCCGCCGACAACCGTCCGGGGC
Source organism: Actinomycetota bacterium (assembly GCA_036495025.1). Lineage (GTDB taxonomy): Bacteria > Actinomycetota > CADDZG01 > JAHWKV01 > JAOPZY01 > JAOPZY01. The sequence continues at coordinate 3,257 of DASXNO010000271.1, forward strand.
CGCCGCTGAGGCTGGCCTGGCCCTCCAGGTCGAGCGCCCGGCCGCCCGTGTTCCGGACCTGGACAGCGACGACGGGCTGGCCCTGCTGGTCATGGCGCACCACCAGGGATGGGATGACGAAGCTCGAGGGAGGCTCCCCGCCCGGGCCGACGGACAGATAGATGCGCACACCGGCGAGGTTGACCAGCGAGACTCCCCCGTTGCCCTGGCTGGGCGGGAGCTCTGCCCACACGACGCCGTAGCGCTCCCCGCTCGAGGCCGACGACGGTACCGCGATCGTCACCGTGGCCTGCGCGGTGCCCTGGGCCGCGACGTCGACCGCGGGGGGAGACACCGACGTCCACCCGGCAAGGTCGCTGCTTCCCGGTCCCCCCGGCGCCTTGAACTCGCCCTGCGCAAGCGTCGCGTCCCCCGCGTACAGCCGGACGTGCGCGGGCTGGGCAGTCCCGTTCGACACCTCGACCCTCCGGTGGATGACCGTCCCCGGGGCGAGGTGGTCCACGATGTAGATGCGTGCCCGCGGGTCCTGCGCCCGGTCGGTCGGCGCATCGACGAGGCGGAAGCCAATGGAACCGCCCGGGGTTGGCGAGCCGGCTGCGGACGCGGTCGTTGCCGGGCACGACAGCCCGACCATCAGCAGGATGATGGTGGCGGGCCCCCGGAGCTTCCCGGTCCGTGTCACGTTCAGGCCACGGTATGGGTGACGGTGCCCGCGTAGATCCCGACGACCGCCGCGGAGGGGATGGTGATCAGCGTCGGGTTCCAGGAGGCGGAGTTGTTGCCGATGAGCGAGCCGCC
>DASXNO010000272.1:0-33516 GCA_036495025.1 Actinomycetota bacterium
GCCGGCTCGCCCTCGGTGCCGTTGGCGACCACGACGCCCCGCCCCCGGCCCCCGGCGACGGAGCGCATCTTCACCGCCGTCGGGAACCCCGCCCCACCCCGGCCCCGGAGCCCCGCACGCTCCACGAGGTCGATGATCGCCGTCAGCGGCCTGGCCCGGGCCACCGGCGGGCGTGGGTAACGGGTGCGGTGCTCGGCGAGGCTCTGCCACACCCCCCGCTCCGCCCCCGGCGGGGGCATGTCTGCCAGCAGGCCGGAGGCAGGTAGCACCGGCGCGCTCACGGGCCGGGCGGTGGTCGTTTTCAAGCCATCAAGCCATTCAAGCCAGGGGGGCCTTCACGGCGTCCGGGCTCCCAAGCTGCGACGGCGGGGTTGGCACCTGGGCAGGTCCGGCGGGCCACCTGGGCGCGATCAGCCGGAGTCCCCAGAGGAACACGACGAGGGCGGTCACCCCAAGGACGACCTTGCGGAACAGGGGGCCGGCGTCGGTCCCGGCCGTCAGGGCGTGGATCGTGCCCAGTGGGAACACAGCAATGCTGACCATGTGCAGCCGCCGCCACCACGCCGCCGGCAGGTGCCGGCGCCACAGCGACGTCACTTCGATGGCGATGAGCAGGTAGAGGGCGACGATGCCCCACGCCACGGCGCCGGGGCGCCATGTCGAGGCGAGAGGGATGAGGAGCTGGGCGGGGCCGAAGTGGACGTAGCCGTCGGCGAAGAGACCGATCATGTGGACACCGACGAAGGCGACGGTCAGCCCACCGAGCGTCCGGTGGAGGTCGAGGATCCATGCCGGTCGGAGCCGTTTGGTGAAAGAGCGGTTCGACAGGAGCAGGCCCCACACGAGCGTCACCGCAGCGAGCGCCCACGAGGTCAGGCCGGCTCCCCGGGCCAGGTACCACCAGACCTTCGGGTTCACTGCAGGAAGGCCTCCATGCCCGGGGCGGCGATCAGGCGCCGGTTGTCGTCGAGCAGCAACCCGGTGGCCCCCGCCTGCTGCAGCAGGGCAACTCCGGCGCTCGGGCCTGCCAGAAATGTCGCCTTGGCGAGGACCTCCGCCCACCAGCCCCGGCCGGCCAGGACCGTGACCGCAGCCAGGCGGGTGCTGGCCGGCATGCCGGTCGCCGGCTCCAGGAGGTGATGGCGGAGCACCCCGGACCGCATCCAGGTCCGGCCGAGCCTCGAGCTCGTGGCAATCGCGCCGTCCTGCAGGGCGAGGGTGGCCAGGGGAGGGCCGCCGAAGGGGTCGTCGACACCCACCGTCCAACCGGAGGGGGTCGGGGGACAACCCGCGACACGCAGGTCGCCCCCGACGTTGACGCACACGCCTCCGGCCCCCGCCTCGAGCATCTTCTCGGCCACAATGTCCGCAGCAAGGCCCTTGCCGATACCTCCGGGGTCGAGTGCCGCGCCTTCCGGAAGGCGGACGGTCTGATTGCGCCGGTCCACAACGACCCGCCCGGCCTCTCCCCGCCGGTGCGGGACAAGGGGAACGGGTGACTCCTCCCTGAGGTGTTCGAAGCTCGCGTGGTAGCCGAGGGCGACCAGATCGCCCAGGATCGTCGGGTCAAAGGCCCCCGAGGTTGCATGCCATCCCTCGAGGGAGCGCTGGACCAGCTCGATGGTCTCAGGGGAGACCCGGACCGGCCGCGGGGCTGCCAGGTTCAGGCGGGAGATCTCGCTGTCCTCGTGGAACCGGCTCCAGAGAGCCTCCAGCTCCTGGATGCGCCGGCGCCCAAGCTCCAGTACCTCGGGGCCGGCACCGACGGCGACGAGGTGAACCTGTGTCCCCATGGCTCCGAAGAGGAGCTCCCGTGTGTTCTCCACTGACCTAGCTGTGATGCGTGACTGTCACTGGCGTCGGCGTCGGCGTCGGCGTCGGTGACGGGGAGGGGGTCGGGGGGATCGTGGGGGTGGGCAGGGGCGCCTTCGTCGGAGCCGTCGTCGGGGTCGGGGCAAGCCCGGTAGTCGGGGCGATGGACGCCGGCATCGACGGGACCGTGGTGGGACCTCCGACGGGGGAGGGGGCGCCCGCCGCCACAGCCGGGTGGGTCGCCGCGGGATGAGGTGCCACGAAGCCGGTCGGGCTCTGCATGGGGACAGAGCCCGAGCCGGCCGTCGTGGTTCTGGGTCGTGCGGACGGGGTCGCCGCCGGCATTCCTGCCGGGCTCTGGACCGCACGAGGAGCCGAGACGTAGGTCGGTTGCGGCGCGGGCGCCGACGATGGCGAACTGGTCGCCGTCTCACCGTTGGCCGGGGACGGCTCGGGCCCTTTCTGCGCGGCTGCCCGGTCACGGAGCGAGAACCAGGTCATCAGGTTGAAGGTCGCGGCCGCGCTGATCCCTGCGGCGAGATAACGGGCTCCCCGGGCCGGCCGCCGGCGCCGGGCGTCGATCCTGGCGCGATCAGTCATCGCCGCGCGGCGTTGGGGAAGGGCTGGGAGACGGATGCCCGTTCCCGGGCACCGCCGTATGGGTCGGTGTCGGGGTCGGGGTGGGCGTCGGTGTCGGCGTGGGACTCGGCAGTGTGGCGGTAGGGGTCGGCGTCGGGGACGGTGTGGGGGCGGGCTGCGAGGGCACCGGCGAGGGACTGGACGTCGGCCTGCTGGTTGCCGGTCCAACGGGCGTTGCTGCCGGAGCTGCTGCCACACGGTGGGCCGCCGGAGGAGCGGACGCCCCTGCGCGTGGGGAAGGCGCTGCGCTGGCCGGATGGCTGGCCGGTGCTACAGCGTGCTGGATGTCGACGGCGGCCAGTGGGTCGACGGATACCGTCATGACCTTCGGTGAGGCCGCTGGTGAGGCCGCGGTCGTTGCGCGTGTATCCGGGATGATGATCGGGCTGAGCTGGCCGACGCGACCGGCCGAAGACGCCGTTCCGAGCAGACCGGTATTGGCCGCGATCGCACCGACCGCAGCCGTGAGCGTCAGGCCGATTGCTCCCGCCGCTGCCATCGCCGACCTTCCGGGAATCATCGCCACCTCGTTCGCCTTCCCTTTCCGGGGAGCTCCCTGGGTTTCGCTGTGTGGAACGGTAGGACCAGTGTGGAGATGGGCCTGCAAGGAGCCGGTAGAGAAGTGGTAAAGGTTTGGTTAAGTGCCGGCCAACCTTTGCCCGTCGCCTCCAACAATTGGGGGATGGTCACGCCCCGGATCTGGTTGCAAATTCCGAAGGGCTACGCACAAACAACTGACCCCGGGAAAGGGATTCGCGCAGCGCACAATGGCACCATGAAGATCCTTCTGGTGGAAGACGACATCGCCATTGCGGAGCCGCTGGCGAAGGGCCTGGAGCGCGAGGGCTTCGAGGTGATCCGTGCCGCGGACGGCCACGAGGCGCTGGATGCACCGGCGGCCGACGTGGTGATCCTCGACCTGCGGCTTCCCGACATCGACGGGTACGAGGTGTGCCGGCGACTACGGGCTCGATCCCAGGTGCCGATCATCATGGTGAGCGCCCGCGGCGAGGAGGTGGACCGCGTGATCGGCCTCGAGTTGGGGGCCGACGACTACATCGTCAAGCCCTTCGGTTTTCGGGAGCTGGTCGCCCGCATCCGCGCGGTCACACGCCGGACGGGCGCCCCGCTCGAGCACCGCGCCGTGCTCAAAGTGGTGGATCTCGAACTGGACCGTCGTTCCCGCCGGGCGAGTCGTGCGGGCCGAGAGCTGCCGCTCACCCCCCGGGAGTTCGACCTGCTGGCCCTCCTCATGGAGGAGGCGGGGGCGGCGCTTCCGAGGACACGGATCATGGAAGAGGTCTGGGATTCGCACTGGTACGGCCCCAGCAAGACGCTCGACGTCCATGTCGCCTCGTTGCGGAAGAAGCTCGGTGACCCGCGCTGGATCGAGACGGTCCGAGCGGTCGGCTTCCGGCTCGGCTTCCCCAACGGTGGCGGATGACCCGCAGGCTTCTCCTCTCCTATTTCCTGCTCACCGCTTTCGTCCTCCTCGTTCTGGAGATCCCGCTGGGCTTCTCGTTGACCTACAACGCCGAGCACAACCTGCTCAGCGGGGTGGGACACGATGCGACCGCCCTCGCGAGCCTCGTCGAGGACACGGTCGAGCAGCGGCAAACCAAAGCGATCGCCGGCCCCGCCGGGGACTACGCCCGCCGGGTCGGGGGCCGGGTCGTCGTCGTCGACAGCGCCGGTACGACGCTGTTCGACTCGGACCACCCGTCAGGCGCGCCCGAGGACTTCTCCAACCGGCCGGAGATCCGCCAAGCCCTCGCAGGAGCGTCGCCGGCAGGAGTCCGCTACTCGGCGACGCTCGGCTACGACCTCGCCTACGCGTCGGCACCGGTTGCCTCGGGCGGCCAGGTGCACGGTGCCGTGCGCATCACCTACTCCGCGGCAACCCTGGTCCGCCAGAAGCACCGGGTCTGGCTCCTCCTGGTCGGGGTCGGGTCGGTGGTGCTCGCCGCCGTCTTCGTCGTCGGATGGGAGCTGGCTCGCTCGACCACGCGCCCGCTGCGATCCCTCGAAGGCGTCGCCGGGCGGCTCGCCGCCGGGGACCTGTCCGCCCGGGCTGGGGTGCCGAAGGGCCCCCCGGAGCTGCGGTCGCTCGCGGACGCCTTCAACCAGATGGCCTCCAGGCTCGAGGAACTGGTGACGTCCCAGTCAGAGTTTGCCGCCCATGCCTCCCACGAGCTGCGCAGCCCGCTCACCGCCCTGCGGCTCCGGCTGGAGAACCTGGAGCCGGCGCTCGCCCGGCGCAGGGGCCTTGACGACCTCGAGGCGGCGATCGGGGAGACCCAGCGCCTGGCCCACATCGTGGACGGCCTGCTCCTCCTGGCGCGACCCGGAGGCAGCAGGCCGGAGCGCGCGTCGCTGGACGTCAACGCCGCGGTCCGCGAACGCGTCGCCGCCTGGACCGCGCTCGCCGAGGAACGAGAGGTGGACCTCGCGGCGTCGGCGGAAGGCGTCCAGCTCGCGGAGGCGGTGCCCGGCCATGTCGAGCAGATCCTCGACAACTACCTCGCCAACGCCCTCGACGTGTCGCATCCCGGAGCGATCGTGACCGTCGAGACCGAGCGCCAGGGTCCGTGGGTCGACGTGCACGTGCTCGACGAGGGTCCGGGCCTGAGCGGCGAGGAGCTGGCCCGGGCCTTCGAGCGATTCTGGCGTGGAGCCGGGCGCCGTGAGGGCGGATCGGGCCTCGGTCTCTCGATTGTCCGTCAGCTTGCCGTCCTCAGCGGCGGCGAGGCGCAACTCCGCCCCCGGGTGGGCAGGCGGGGTGTCGACGCGGTGGTGCGCCTGCGGGCCTCCTAGACGGCGGCTTTCCACCAGCCGCCCGCGATCTGGTTGGTCGGAATAGTGTTCGCTGAGCGATCAACATCCTTGCCACCATTTCGGGGGGTCGTTCGAGATCCCGGACCCCCTGAGTAAGAACCGGGGTAAGAACCGGCTCCCGCGCGGCAGGGCCGCTCCTGCAAGGTGGACGCAGGGGCTGGGGACGTGCGGACGTGGGCCGCCCGGGCGTCGATCCCGGAACCTTGGGCTTAAGAGGCCCCTGCTCTCCCAATTGAGCTAACGGCCCGCAGTGCTTCGAGTCTAGCGAACCTCTGGCCGCATCTGCCGACTCTGCCAGGCCCTCGGGCGGGCTCCGGGCGCCCCGGGGCGGGTCAGTTGCCGCCGGGACCCTTGCAGGCCATAGTGATGCCAACGTCGCAGGGCTCGGCCGCACCGCGGCCTACCGGGCCGGCACCGGTGCAGCGTCCGTCCGGAGGAAGGAGGGCAATGAAGCTCGAGGCTGTCTGCACCACGTGCCGGCGAAGGTTCCTTCTCACCGAGATCCTGCCTCCACCGGAAGGCACCGGTGGCCGTTGCCCCTTCTGCGGCGCACACTTCGGGCGCCACTACGTCGCGGCCCTGCCGGACCTGGTCCGGTCCGTCGAGGCCGCCGCCGACACCTTCGCAGCATCCTTCAACCGCCTCGCCGACCTGCACCCCGGTTTTGACCTCACCGCCGAGGACTTCCTGAGGCGCCTGCGCGCCGAGCTCGATGCCGGGGAACCACGCGATGAGTCGGCCTGAGGCCGGGCCCCAGGCTCCGCCCCTGGGTGTCCACGTCTTCACGGACGACGACCGGATCCGGGAGGCGGCCCGGTCGCTGCCGGCCGCACGCTACGTCGTGACCTACTCCGAAACCGCCCCCGACGCGATCGACGAGGTCCGCAAGACCAGGCCGGCGGCCGCCGTGCTCGAGTTGCGCGTCGGCGATTACGGCGGCTTCGCCCTCGCCAAGGACATCCATGCCCTGCCCTCCATGGGCAACCTCCCGCTCGTGATGCTGTGCGACCGGCCGCACGACCGCTGGCTCTGCCACCAGGCCGGGGCCCGGCAGGTGATCGTGAAACCCCTCCCCGACCCGATGGTGCTCCTCCTCGCCCTCGACGCCGTCCTGGCACCCGCGCTGTAGATCGCAGAAGTTTTTTGTGGTTTGCACTTGACGCGGGTGGAAATAACATGACTAGAATTACCGAACCGTAATTACACGAGCGCATGGAGTATTCAGTAATGCGGCAGACCCTGAGCTGGCAGTCGCTGGCGCGCTGCCTTGAGGTCGACCCCGAGATCTTCTTCCCGGAGCGGGGGGGGTCTTCGCGGGCCGCCCGTGCTGTTTGCAATCAGTGCCCTGTCCGCACCCTCTGCTTGCGGTACGCGCTGACCAACCGGGAGCAGTTCGGCATCTGGGGCGGAACAAGTGAGCGAGAGCGGCGGAAGCTGAAGAAGCTGGCTTCGTAGAGGGCCCATCGCCGCGGTGCCCGGAGCCCATGGGAAAGGAGTAGCGGGCATGCCTGCGAAGAAGGCAGCTCCAACAAAGGTGGCGGCCAAGAAAGCTGCACCTGCAAGGAAGGCAGCACCGGCGAAGACCAGGGCCGTCGCCAAGGTCAAGCCCGCCTCGAAGGCGAAGATTGGATCGACGAACAAGGCGAAGGCAGCTCCGGCAAAGGTGAAGGCTGCCGCGAAGGTGAAGGCGAAGGCGCCTGCCAAGGCTGCCCCCAAGGCAGCGGCCAGGCTGAAGGCACCCGTGAAGGCGAAGGCTCCGGCCAAAGCGAAGGCGGCGGCCAAGGCCCCGGCCAAGGCGGCAGCAAAGAAGACCGCCGCCAAGAGGTAGCTCGGCAGCGCCTGCTCCGGCGTCGCTCCAGTCAGGGGTGCGCCGGCGCAGTCATCTTATGCGTTTGGTCGTTCCGGCTTCTCTGCCGGGTGAAGCCTGGACCGCAGCGAGTTCCGTCTCCAGAATCCTGGGCGGTTCGCTGAGCAGCAGGTGGGTCGTCGATGCCGGCAACGCCGCCCTGGGTGGCAGCCCGACGATTTCACTCCCCTTGACGCGAACCCCCGCCACTGCCGCAAGGCGAGCCACGGCCTCGAAGACGTCGCCGATGGTTGTGACGGTCGGCCGGAGCAGGTTCGTCGAAACCTGCACGATGCCACGGCTCGGAAGGGGCAGGCCGAGTGCCCGGACGTGGGGGAGCCCGCCGTCGCGTTCCCGGACCGACGCCGCGATGCGCCGAGCAAGGTCGAGGTCCGTGGTGTCGAGGTCGACGTTGTAGGCCACGAGCGGCTCCCGGGCTCCGACAGCAACCGCACCGGCGGCGGGATGCGGGCCCGGCCCCCCGAAGTCGGGGGCAAGGTCGGCGAACGCCCGCCGCCGCACCTCGGGCAGCGATCGGCCGCAGCCTGCATGTTCGTAGAGGAAGCAGGGGATCCCCACCTCGTCCGCGATCCTTCGGGCAGCCTCCCTGGCCGCCGACACCGCCACCGCCATCCCCCCCGGATCTGTACCGACCGGTACGAAAGGGATGACGTCGATCGCGCCGAACCTCGGGTGGACGCCCCGCTGTTTCGGGAGATCGATCGTCTGAGCCGCCGTCGACGCCGCTGCGACCACGCTGTCGACCAAGGCACCCGGCCGGCCTGCGAGCGTCAGGACGCTGCGGTTGTGGTCGGGATCGGTGTGGATGTCGAGGAGTTGCACGCCCGGGCGGCCGGCGGCGAGGGCGATGCTCGCCACGACGACAGGCCGGCGGCCCTCGGAGACGTTGGCCGGGGATATCAGGAGATCGGGCGGAATCTGCACAGGCTAGTGCCGTGACCACGAGGCCGTGGAGGTCGGGGTACGGGCGGCCGGGTGCGTAGCCGCCCCTGAGTCCAGGCGTGGCATGGATCTTGCTCGCTCAGCGAACAACATCCGGACCTCCTGGCCCTTCTGCAAAGAGGCAACGTTAGTGGTGAGGGCACGATGAGTACCATGTCGCGATATGGACGAGTACGGGCTCGGCGTGATCACGGCCCTCGGCTTCGACCAGGCGGTGTCCACCACGCGACTTCTGCTGAAGGGGCAGGGATTCCGCATCCTCTCGGAGATGCCGGCCCCCGCGGCCCTGGCCGGGTCGCCCGGACGCCAGCACCTGTTCATGGGGGTGTGGCAGCGACTCATCAACACGACGAACCTCGGTGGCCCGGGGCTGGACGTCGGCGATCACCTCGCCTGCAACGTGGCGGTCTTCGACGACGGGGGCCAGACGATGGTGGCTGTCCTCGACCCCACCGAGGGGCTGGAAGGCTGGGCGGACGGGGGGTTGGCCGAGGAGGCGAAGGCTGCACTCGAGGTGGTCCTGGCGGGCCTGGCCTCACCGGGGGCGTGACTCAGCCCTCGGCCGCTGGCTCGACCTCGTCGATCTCGGTGGCCCCGGCACCATCCCCTTCGGAGACCGCCGCGAGCACGGCCTCCAGGAACATGGGCTCGGGCACGGCCCCCATGAACTCGACCCGCTCGTTCAGCACGATCTTGGGGACTGCCGAGACCTCGTAGCGGCGGGCGAGCTCGGGGAACTCCTGGGCCTCGACGGCGGTGGACCGCACGCGGGGGCTCGCCAGGGCCATCCGGTGCGCCGTCACGACGGCGCGGGGGCAGTGTGGTCAGGTGGGGGTGACGAAGGTCTTGATGTCCACGTCGGCGGGCAGCGCCGCGAGGGCCTCGAGCGTTTCCGGCGCGAGACCGTGACCGTTCTCACTGCCTGCCGAGGCGAGGGTCTCGACGAAGGACGTGAACTCGTAGCCGTCGGGAAGGCCCTGGAACCGCACGCCTGCATCGGTGTCGCCGGGGCCAACTGCGATCGTGGGGACCTCGGTGATCCCCCATTGGGTGGCTTCCTCCCGGCGGGTGGAGACGTCGACGATGTCGAGCTGGATCTGATCCGAGAGGGCGGCGACCTCGTTCATCAGCGCCTCGGCCGCCGCGCACGTCTCGCAGGTCCGCCGGCCGGGAACATACAGCCCGCTGACGGGTTCGGTGAACAGGCGCAGCTTCACCGGCCGGGTGAGCAGCTCCGCAAACCTCTCCCGGAGGTAGGTGGCGTCGGTATCCGTCAGGAATGCCATGGTTCCAGCTTACCCGGCGGGTTGCCGGTCCCGGGCCGGTGCCGGGCCGGACCCGGGCGGGACTCCCCGCCAGCACCCCTGCGGGCACCCCTGGCGGCGGCCCGGGAATGCCTTTATCATTTGCAGCGTTGGAAAGGTCAATATGCTGGGAAGTAATTAGGTGAAGGCGGAGAGACACATGGCAGAGACGAAGCGTGGCCGGGACATCGTCAAGCAGGCAAAGGCCGAGATAGAGCCGCTCACGCTCGAGCAGGTGGACGACATGATCCGCCGGCGCGAGCCCATGACCCTGGTCGACGTCCGGGAGGGCGATGAGTGGCGGGCGGGGCACCTCCCTGGCGCCGTCCACATCCCCCGCGGCTACTTCGAGTTGCAGGTGGACGAGAAGCTTCCCGACAAGGATGCTCCCATCGTCCTGTACTGCGCCGGTGGCAACCGCTCCGCGATGTCGGCCAAGACCCTGAAGGAACTCGGCTACACCGACGTCCGCCACATGATCCGCGGCTTCTCCGGCTGGAGGGACGGCGGGTTCGAGGTCGTGCAGCCGAAGACCTGGACCCCCGAGCAGCGCGAGCGCTACTCACGGCATTTCGTCCTCCCGGAGGTCGGCGAGGCGGGACAGCGCAAGATCAGCGAGGGCAAGGTCCTGGTCGTCGGAGCCGGTGGCCTGGGCGCCCCGGCGATCTACTTCCTCGGCGCCGCCGGGGTCGGCAAGCTCGGCATCGTCGACTTCGACACCGTGGACATCAGCAACCTCCAGCGCCAGGTCATCCACTCCACCTCGCGCATCGGCATGAACAAGGCCGAGAGCGCCCGGCAGGCGATCGACGACCTCAACCCCGACGTCGACGTGCAGATCTGGAAGGAGCGTCTCACCCCGGACAATGTCGACGGCATTCTCGAGCAGTTCGACATGGTGATCGATGCCACCGACAACTTCGCGACCCGGTACCTCATCAACGAGGCGGCCGTGAAGCAGGGCAAGCCCTACATCTACGGCTCGATCTTCCGCTTCGAAGGCTACGCCAGCACGTTCTGGTCCGCCAAGGGCGGCCCTTGCTACCGCTGCATGCACGCCGAGGCGCCGCCGGACGAGCTGGCCCCCACTTGAAGTGAGGCCGGGGTCCTGGGCGTGCTCCCAGGCGTCATCGGAGTTCTTCAGGCGAACGAGGCCCTCAAGATCCTCGTGGGCTATGGCGAGCCGCTGGTCGGGCGCCTCCTGATGTTCGACGCTCAGTCGACGACGTTCCGTGAGCTGAAGCTCCGCCGCGACCCGCACTGTGCCACCTGCGGCGACGGGCAGAAGCCCGAGCCGGTGCTGGCGGGCGCAGGTGCGGGAGCGGCCTGCACCTAAAACGCAGCCGAAACCGAAGAAGGGGCTAGTGGCGGCGCCGGCCTCGGCTTGCTGCGCTGCCTCCTGTGCGACGCCGCGGCGGCTGGTTTGGTCGCGCCTTGCGGCGGGGTGGGCGGCGGGGCTGTGAGGGATCCTCGGAGGGCAGTGGCGTCCGGTTCGCGAGTGTCAGTGCGACGGCGTCGGCGATCTCCTCACGGACCTCGTCGCGCACGTTCGCGCCGACCATCAACTGGAACAGGACGCTGCGCTCGAGCTGTTCGATCGAGTCGACGACCTTCTGGCGACTGCCCGCAGGGGTGCGCCACTCGGCATGGATCCGGCCGGAGGGCGGGATCTCGATCTTCAGGTCGGCGTCGCCGAACCTTCCCTCCCATGCGACCGTCGTTGCTGCTTCCAAGCATCGCTCCCTTGGCTTGTGCCCGGCAAGGCTCACCCCTGAGATGAGCGACGCGGGGCAGCATGACTGCCACGCGGAGAGAGACGCGCCTCCCCCCTCTGCGTACCAGGCGCTCCGCTGGACCCGGTGGGCCCGTGCGGGTGGTGCGGAGGTGCTCGGCTACATCATCCTCCGGACCTTCGATGCCTGGAGTCCCTTGGGGCCCTGGGTCACCTCGAACTCGACGGTTTCGCCCTGCTCGAGGTTGCGGTACCCCTCGCCCTCAATGGCGCTGAAATGTACGAACACATCATCCCCGTCCGGGCGTGAGATGAAACCGTAACCCTTCTCAGCGCTGAACCACTTCACCGTGCCTTGCGGCATCTGCAATTCCCTCCCTTCGATGCTGCACGTACTAACACGCCGGTCTGTACTAGGCGGATCGGTCCTCCCTTTGAGGACCTCCAAGCCGCTAGCCCGGAACCTACGGAGGGAACTGCTGGTGCTGCAGAATGCATGACCTTAGGCGGTGCCCTCGACGGAAACTGTATCACGCGGGACCTTACGCAAGCCCGTCCCTCAGGCGTCGATTGGTGCGGCGAGGGGCCGCCGCGGGAGCGGTTAAAATCCCTCTGGGGCTGTCTGGACCGGTGCCGGCGGGTGGCACGGTCCCAATCCGGTTCCCATCCGGACAGGGGCCGAGGAACGAATACATCATGCGCAGGCCGAGCGAGTCTCAGGACGACGATCGATCCCTTCTCCAGCGGGTTGCCGGGGGGGACCGAGATGCCTTCGCCGCTCTCTACGACCGCTACGGGGCGTCATCTTTCGGGATGGCCCTGAAGATCTGCAACAACAGAGCGCTGGCGGAGGACGTGGTGCAGGAGGCCTTTCTTTCCATCTGGCAGCGGGCCGGCAGATACGACTCGGAGCGCGGCAGTGCCGCCGCCTACCTCTTTGCCGCCGTGCACAACAAGGCGGTGGACGCCGTGCGCCACGAGGAGTCGCTTCGCCGGCGCGAGGAGGGTGTTGCGGACTTCGCCACCGAGACAGAAGCGGAGGAAGTGGTGGAGGCAGCGTGGCTGGGGGTTCGGCGCACGGAGGTTCGCGCGGCCGTCGCCCGGTTGTCGCCCGTGCAGCGTGAGGCCCTCGAGCTCGCCTACTTCGAGGGCCTGACCTACAGCGAGGTCGCCGACAAGCTCGGCATTCCGCTCGGGACTGCCAAGACCCGCCTCCGTGACGGCATGATCCGCCTCCGTGGCCTCCTGCCGCATCTGCAGCCGGGTGAACCTTGAACCACGACGAGCTCCGGGACCTGGTCCCGATCTACGCCCTCGACGCCCTCGGCGCCGGCGACGAGGAGGAGGTCCGCAGGCACCTGGAGACCTGCGAGCCCTGCCGCCAGCTGCTGGAGTCACACATCGAGGCCGCAGCCGCGCTCGCCCTCGCCGCCAAGCCCGTGACGCCGCCTCCCGAGCTTCGGAGCCGCCTGATGACGGCGGTGGCCGCCAGCCCGAAGGCACCCTCGGTGCCGCCGGTCATTCCGCTCCGATCCCTCCGGTCCCTGACCTGGCAACGGCTGTCTGCGCTCGTCGCGGTGGCGGCGCTGCTCGCCCTGGGGGCATTCAGCTACGGCCAGTCTCGCCGGCTCCACGACCAGGAGCGCAGGCTGGCCGCCCAGGGGGCGATCTTCCAGGCCCTCGCCAGCCCGCTGACCACGGCGGTGCCGCTGACCGGGACGGGGTCGGGCGTCAATGCGTCGGCCGAGCTCTACGTCTCGGGGGACAGGCACACCGCGGGACTCGTGGCGCGCGGCCTGACGGACCCCGGCACGAAGGTGTACCAGCTCTGGCTCATCGAGAACAACGTCCCCGCTCCCGTCGAGGCATTCCGCCCGGACTCGTCGGGCATCGCATTGGTGCAGATCCGGACGAACCTCTCCAATATGCAGGGCATGGCCGTCACCCTGGAGGCGAAGGCGGGGAACTCGGCGCCGCAGGGACCCTTCGTCCTGAAGAGCTGACGAGGAGCCCTTGCGGGTTGGGGTCATCTCCGATACGCATATCCCCTCGCGCGCCCCGGCCATCCCGCCCAGGGTGTTCGAGGTTTTCGAGGGGATCGACCTGATCCTGCATGCCGGCGACGTCAGCGTGCGGGCCGCCCTCGACGAGCTCGCCACGATGGCGCCGGTTCACGCGGTGGCGGGCAACGTCGACGACCCCTCGCTGCAGGCGGGGTTGCCCGCCCAGCTCCGGCTCGACCTGGACGGCATCCCGCTGGGGATGATCCACGACTCGGGGGCGTCGACGGGCCGTCGGGAGCGGATGCGCCGGCGGTTCCCCGGTTGCCGGGTGGTCGTCTACGGCCACTCCCACCTGCCCGTGGTCGAGGACCGGGCGGGCCTCATGCTGCTGAACCCCGGCAGTGCCTGCGACCCGCGCCGTGCCAAGGTCCCGACCGTGGCGATCCTCGAGATCGCCGGCGGCGAGGTCTCGGCCCGGCTCGTGTCGGTCGACGTGTCCGGGCGTCTGCCGGTGCTCTAACTCCGCGAGGTGCCCCTCAAGGCGCTGGATAAATTTACGAGAAGGCCACCCGGGAGAGCCACTTCGTCGGCTCCCCGAGCTCGGCCGGCGTCGGGAGGGTTGCCGGGCTCTCCCAGAGCTTCGGGAGCTGGCCGGCGCCCGAAACCGCCCGCACGAAGCGCTCGCCCTGGCGGTACTGGGCGGGTTTGAGGTCGATGCCGAGCAGGCCCTCCAACAGGCGCTCGACCGACGATCGCTCCGCCCTCCGGCGGTTGAGGCCCTCCCGGATCTTCGAGAACTCGGGCAACATCTCCGAGCCGATCTGGTCCATGACCCATTCGGTGTAGCCCTCGAGCAGCGCCATCAACGTCTCGATCTCCCGGGCCATCTCCTGCTGCGGCGGCGTGATCAGCATCGGCAGCAGCTCCTCGGGATGCGACATGAGATGGCTCAGTTGCTCCGGGTCGCCCAGGGACTGCAGCCGGCTCATCGCCTCCCCCGAGTCGATCTCGGCCGCGTCGATGAAGCGCTCGACCAGTCCGGTGAAGTGGTCTCGCACCCAGGGGATCGCGGCGAACTCCAATTGATGGGTGACCTCGTGGAGCGCCAGCCACATGCGGAACTGGCGGGGATCGAGCTCGAGGCTGGCCTGCACTTCGGCGATGTTCGGGTAGACGAACCAGAGGCGGTTGAGGTCGCCGCGGGGCAGGCAGAGGTCGTACTGCCCCAGCACCCGGCGGGACAGAAAGCCCATCAGGAAGCCGACCTCGAGCCCGAAGATCAGCGGCCCCAGCATGCCGAGCGCCGCGCTCATCGGCATGGCGGCGGGCTCTTCCTCCGAACCGCTGCCGCCGAGACCGCCGAGTCCTCCGAGGTTGCCGAGGTCCCCGCCGAGCGCTCCTCCGAGCCCGGCCGAGAGTCGTTCCATGAAGGGGCGGATGGCCTCGAGGTTGACCCGCGCCCACTCGACCCGGTCGACCACCTCGACCCTGGTGATCGATCCCGGCGTCTCCATCCCGGTGAGCTGGCCAACCCGCATCTCGGCGAGGCGGCAGGCCTCCTCGAACTCCGCCCGCTCCTCGTCATCCGGACGGTCGCCGGAGCCACGCATCTGGGCGACGGCGGTGGCGATCTGCCCGGCGATCTCCCAGTTGACCGGGCCGCTCTGGGACATGAGCAGTCGCTGGAGCTCACGGAAGAGTGGGATGGAGGAGAGTGCCATCCCGATTTCAACGGGATCGATGTCCACACCCCCAGCTTATGCCTTCTGCGCGCGAACTCAGTGCGGCGGCCGCTGGGCGCCCAGCCTCTTGGCGGTTTCTCGCTCTTACGGTTCGTGGTGGTTCAGGGCTTCCGTGAGCTCCTCGTAGCCCGCCTTGCGGCCCGGCACCCAGGCGGTCAGGCCCTCCAGGTCCATGAGGCGGCGCCATTTGGGGTCGTTGTAGCTCATGGCCAGCAGGGCCGCACCCCAGCGGGCGCCCCACTCGGTATCGAAGTCGCCCAGGGCCGTGAAGTTGCAGTGGCAGTACGGCGGCGAGGTCCACAGCGACTTCACCAGGGAGCTGTTGACGTGGCCCGCCTCAAGCTCGCGGATCCAGGTCGGGTCCCCGACGGCCCCGTAGTCGGCGTCGCCGCTGTGGACGGCCGCCAGGACCTCGAGCTCGCTGGTCCCGGTGTCGCCGTGCTTGCCGACGTCGAGGTCGAAGCGGAGCAGCTCGACGTCCGCTCCTGGCTCGAGGCCCGCCCGCCGCAGCCACTGCAGGGGCAGGATGGCAGCCTGGGCGGAATCGGCACTGCCGAGGGCAAGCCGCTTGCCCTTCAGCTCGCCAAGCCCGCCCAGACGCTCTCCGCGGCCGACGATGCGGGTGGTGAAGCCGACGTCGGTGTTGCGCATCCCCAACACCTGGCAGGTGCCGCCCGAGCGCTGCTCGGATTTGACGTAGGCGACGTTGGTGTTCCACGCCAGGTCGATGCTGCCGGCGAAGAGCGCATCGACCTGGGACTCGTAGTTCGAGAACAGGACGTAGTCGATCGGCACCCCGGCTTCCCGGAAGTAGTCGCGCATCGACTCCCAGATCGGCACGACCTTGGGGTCGTAGGCGACGGCGCCGATGACGAGCAAGCGGTCGGTGGTCATTGGTGTCATGGCGATGAGGGGGGCCGGCTCAGAAGAGCGGGAGGCCGGTTTGCAGCTTCCCGACCCACTGCTTCAGGACCTCGTTGGTCGGAGCCATGACCGAGCCTGCCCGGCCGTCCCGCCAGTAGCGCTCGATGTCGAGGCGTTTCGAGTAGGCAAGACCTCCGCAGGCCTCCATCGCCCTGCCGGTGACGTCGATGGCCGCCTCGGTGGCAGCGATCTTGGACTGCATGACGAGCGGCAGGGCTGCGGGGTCGCCCGCATCGGCTGCCCTGGCTGCCGTCATCAGCAGCGCCCGGGCCTGCTCGACGGCGATGGTCATCTCGGCGATCTCGGTCTGCACGGTCGGGAGCTCGGCGAGGGTGCCGCCGGCATTCTTGCGGGTCTTGACGTGCTGGATGGTGTCGTCGAGGGCCGCCTGGGCGATGCCGGCGTTGACGGCGGCGAGCCCGATGAGGAAGGTGGGGGCAACGACGTTGAAGACGAGCTCCTGGCCGTCGCCCTCCGCTCCGACGATGCGGTCCCCGGGGATCTCGACGCCGTCGAGCACCATCTCGATCGAGGAGTTGCCCGTCATGCCGATGCCCTCCCAGGCGCCGGTGAAGGACACGCCCCGGTCGTCGCCCTGGACGACCAGGACGTCGAGGCCCTGGCCACCCGAAGCGTTGACCAGCACGGGGTACAGGTCGGCGTGGCCGCCGCTGGTGACGAAGCTCTTCTTGCCGTTGAGGACATAGCCGCCGTTGGAGCGCTCGGCTTTGATGTCGGGCATGTAGAAGTGGGCGCCCGTGGACCGCTCGCTGAAGGCAAGCGTCGCCAGCGAGTCGCCGGAGGCCGCGGGGGCCAGCCACGCCTCGGCCTGCTCGGGCGTCGCCTTCGCCCCGATCGTCGCCGACCCGCAGAGGTGCATGAGGAAGACCAGGCCGGTCGAGCCATTCGCCCAGCCCACGGCCTCGCACGTGAGGGCCAGGCTGGTGAGGTCGCCCCCCTTCCCCCCGTGCTCGGGTGAGACGAGCAGGCCCGCGAGGCCCGCCCCCGCCAGGGCGTCGAGGTGGTCGTCCGGGTACGCGCGGTTGGCGTCGAGCGAGGCGGCGCTCGGCTTGATCTTCTCGGCGACTCCCCATGCTTTCTCGGCGATGGCGTTGCGTGCCTCATCGGTGAGTGCCACTGGCGGTTCTCCTTTCGGCTTGCGGGGACTGGGCTCTGCCGACCGGCAGCACGGCTGTCATGAGGGGCTGGGTTACATGAAGTTGGGGGTGTGGAGCTGCGAGATCTTCTCTGCGGTGGGGCGGTCGAGGCCGACCTGGAGCATGCGGCGGATCCGGTAGCCGTCCATCGAGCGGTGGAGCTCCCGTACCGCCTCGCCTCCCTGGCGGCGCTGCGAGGGCGACGACCCGCCACCCCCGAGGATCGTCAGCGCCTCGAGCACCGGGGGATTGACGCCGGTCGTCGCCTGCAGCACGGCCGACCGCTCCTCGGCGGAGGCGACCAGCTCCTCCACCCGGGTGGGGTCCTGGCGAAGCTGCTGGCGGACATGGGCGATGCCGTAGGCGACGTGGCGGCCCTCGTCGAGGCGTGCGCGCCGGACGACCTCTGCCGTCACCGGGTCCGGGGCGTGGTTCTCGAGGTACTGAAGGAGGTCGAGGAACGTTCCCTCGCCGAGGACGTGGAGCAGGAAGCTCGACTTGAAGTAATCCTCCTGGAGCAGCAGGCTCTGCAGCGACCACTCCGTCATCGCCGCCGAGTACTGGAGGCCGCCCCCGTTGGCGAGCGCCCGCTTGGTGAAGACCTCGATATGGCGGGCCTCGTCGTTGATGATGGTGGCGAGGAACAGCACCGGTTCGACGAAGCGGGCGTTGATGCGGGGCAGGAACTTGGCGGGGATGTAGAGGGCTGCGTACTCGTTCTCCGCCAGGAAGGTCATGATCTGGCAGACCGCGCGCTCCATGGCATCGGGGAGTGGCTCGAGGCGGTCCCATGGGATGTCCTCCGAAGCGTTCCACTGCTGGGACTTCGCCTGCTCGTACAGGCCGGCGATGTTGTCGGCCCAGACGTCGGCCTTCGTGTTGAGCGTGAAGGGATACGTCGGCATGCCCGGCTCGGCGACCGCCCCCCTCGGGACGAAGCCGTAGTAGGTGGGGGCCACCTCCGGCACGTCGCCGGCCCGGCCCTCGAACCAGTCCCGCAGATCGATGCGCCGCCCGTCGCGCCGGGGCAGTGAGATCCCCCAGTCGGGCTTCTCCCAGGCGGGGGCCGATGGTCCCTTCCGCAACAGCCAGGTCCGGTCGGCGCCGGCGTCGAGACTGGCGACGACCTCGCAGCCGTTCAGGCGGCACCACCCCCCGATCTCGTCCGCAAGGCCGTCATCGCCCCCGGTCACCTCCAGGACGTCGCCCTCGTCGATGCGAGACAGCGCGTTGCGGACCATGAGGAGGACGGGGCCGGGATCGAGACCCGCCGCGTCCACCGTGGCGACGGGAGTGATGCCGACGAGATCAAAATCGCCCAAGTTGCCCTCCCCAAACGTTTTTTCCGAGACCGCTCCAAGCCGCCGAGCATAACTGAACGAAATAATTAGGTAGCCGTCATGCCGGATCGTTATAAATAGATGAAGCGCGAAAGGCACCCTCGTGAACCTGGATCAGCTCGAGACCCTTCTCGTCCTGGCCCGCTGCGCCAGCTTCACGCGTGCGGCCGCCGAGTTGCACCTGAGCCAGCCGGCGGTGAGCCGCCACATCCAGAAACTCGAACAGGAGTTGGGGGTGAGCCTCCTGACCCGCCGCCGCGGGCGCGTCGAGCTCTCGGAGGCCGGGGAGCGGGTACGGTCCTACGCGGAGGACGTCGTCGGGGGCCACCGCCGCCTCGTGGCCGACCTCGGGGAGCATCCCAGCCGTCTTGCCGGCGACCTGCGGATCGTTGCCAGCACGACGCCGGGCGAGTTCCTGGTCCCGGGCCTCGTCAGCACGTTCACGGCGAGCCACCCGAGGGTGGCGCCGAGGATCCAGATCGCCGATTCGACCGAGGTCGTCGCCCAGCTCCGGTCGAGGAGGGCCGATGTGGGGTTCTCGGGCGTGAGGCTCCCGGGGCGGGACCTCGTGCACCGCCCGATCGCCACCGACGAGATTGTCCTCGCCGTCCCGCCGATGCACTCGTTTGCCTCGAGGGACTCGGTCGAGCTCTCCGAACTGGCGGGCCAGCCGTTCCTCACCCGCGAGAGCGGGTCCGGCACCCACCTCAGCTTCGTGGCTCTCCTCGCGGAGCAGGGCCTGGAGGTTCCCCCCTACCGCTCGGTCATGGTGCTCTCGAACACTGCCGCCATCGTCTCCGCGGTCGGAAGGGGGTACGGCATCGGGCTCGTGTCGTGCCTGGCGCTCAAGGGCCGTGGGCCGGGAGGGCCGGTGGCCGTGCGGATCGCCGGTCTCTCGCTGACCCGCTCCCTGTACCTGGTGATCGAGAAGGACCGGCCGTTGCCCCCGCCCGCGGCGAGCTTCGCCGACTGGGTGCCGAGCCAGGACGGCCCCGCCTGCGCCTGAGGAGGGGCGACCGGCTTCGCCAGGAGAAACCTTCCAGCCCGGCGGAGCGCAGCGGAGCCCGGGAGAGGCCCAATTTCTCAAACAGATATACTCCTGGCTTCGGTGCACTGGCAGAGCCCGACACCGAAACTCGGGGGCCGTACTGCCGTAATTCCAGAGCCGGACTTCAAGAAAGGAACACGGGTCGATGCGCTCCCTCGTGTTCGCTGCGCCCACTGATGGTTCGACGACACTGTCTGCCTCCCGGAGCGGCGTGCACGCAGCCGTGGCAGACCCGAGGCGCCCCGCAAGGCGCCGGGTAGGAACGGGGGAGGTGAGCGGGCGCTGATGGGCAGGGACCTCGCCATCGACCTCGGCACGGCGAACACGCTCGTGTTCGTCACCGGGCGAGGGATCGTGCTGAACGAGCCGACCGTCATCGCGCTCAACCGGGAGAACGGCCAGGTGCTCGCCATGGGGCAGGAGGCCTACCGGATGATCGGCCGGACCCCTGGCTACATCGTGGCCGAGCGACCCCTGCGCCGCGGCGCCATCACCGATTTCGAGGTCACCGAGCGCTACATCCGCCTCATCCTGGAGCGGGTGGGGGTCCGCAAGCGTGTGCCCCGGCCCCGGGTGCTCATCTGCGTGCCCTCGGCCATCACCGAGGTGGAACGCCGTGCGGTCCAGGAGGCCACCATGGCCGCCGGTGCCCGGGAGGCCTACCTCATCGAGGAGCCCGTTGCCGCCGCCATCGGGGCGGGGCTGCCCATCAGCGAGCCGGTCGGCAACCTGGTCGTCGACATCGGTGGTGGCACCTCGGAGGTTGCGGTGCTCTCCATGGGCGGCGTCGTCGTGAACAAGGGGATCCGGGTCGGGGGCTTTGACATCGATGAGGCGATCGCCCGGCATATCCGCAAGGAGTACGCCATCGTGGTGGGGGAGCGCACCGCCGAGCAGATCAAGATCGCCATCGGCTCGGCGTTCCCGCTGGCGGAGGAGGAGAAGGCCGAGATCAAGGGCCGGGACCTCGCCGCGGGCCTGCCCAAGATCGTCCACATCACCTCCGAGGAGATCCGGGAGGCGATCGAGGACCCGGTTCGGCAGATCGTCGACGCCGTCGTGGCCGCCCTGTCGGCGACACCGCCCGAACTGGCGCAGGACATCCTCTCGCACGGCATCGCCCTGACCGGCGGCGGTGGCTTGCTGCGGGGGCTGGAGGCCCGGCTGGCGCAGGAATGCGACGTGCCGGTCCACGTGGCGTCGCGGCCGCTCGAGTGTGTCGTCCTCGGGGCCGGCAAGTGTGTGGCCTCGTTCAACGAGGTCAAGGACCTGTTCGTCTCCTCCTCCTCGAACTAGTCGCTCGGCCTCCCGAAACCATGGGGCACTAGCCCGGACTAGTGAGTTTTCCTGGGGACAAGGACTAGCCAGCATGCGGTGCGTTTCGCCGAAGATAACGACCAGAGACGTCCCCCGGGAGAGGTAGGTCACCAGCTTTTGATCGGGCGCGGCAGTTTGGGGTCATCTTTCGAGGATGGTTCGGTCGGCCGCAGGCGCCGCGCGCGCGCCCGGATCGCAGCCGCGCCCGGATCCCGCCTCGCACCGGGGATGGCCACCGTCGCCCGCCGCTCACTCGTGGTCTCCGTCGGAGTGGTGGTATTGGCGGCCCCCGCGTTTGGGGCCATCCCCAACCCGCCCAACGACAGCTACTTCCCCAGCCAGTGGGCGCTGAGGGTCATCAAGGCCCCCCAGGCCTGGACCGCGAGCACGGGGGCCGGCATCACGGTTGCGGTTGTCGACACGGGTGTGCAGTTCGGCATCGGCGACCTGCCGGCCTCGAAGTCGGCGGGCGCCTACGACTGTCGTGGCTACGGCGCCAGGCCCGACCCGTGCCCAGCCGACGGGTCCGGCGACGACCAGGGCCACGGCACCTGGGTGGCCAGCATCATCGCCGCCGCCACGAACAACGGTCAGGGCATGGCCGGCGTTGCCCCCGACGCCAAGATCCTGGCGATCAAGGCAATCGGCGGCGACGGAACCGGCTCGGTCGACGACATCTCGAAGGGTATCGAGTTCGCCGCCGACCGGGGGGCGAACGTCATCAACCTGTCGGTAGGCCCCGATGCGTTCGGCAAACCGTTCCCCAAGCTCGACTGCCCGGTGGTCACCGCGGGCGGATGCCTCACGCCGCCGGTCAACGACGCCTCCTCACTGCACCAGGCCCTCCAGCCCGCTGTCGACTACGCCGCGGGGCGGGGCGCCGTCGTCGTCGTGGCGGCCGGCAACACCGACCCCGGGGCGACGCCCGGCCCCTCGCTCTACCTCGGCATGAACAGCGTGCTGATCGTCGGAGCCACGGGCCCGCAGGACGAGGTCGCCTCCTATTCGGACACTGGGAGCGGCCCGACGTTCATCTGGGCCCCCGGTGGTGACGGAACCTGCTCCTCGGGCGACACCGCCAACTGCGTCGTCATTGCCTCGATGCACGGCGGCTACCAGGTGAGCGAGGGTACCTCCTTCGCCGTCCCGCACGTCGCCGGCGTGGCGGCACTGCTCATGGCCACCGGGTACAGCAACTCGGCCGCAGCGCGCAGGATCGTCGCTACTGCCGACCAGGTCGCCGCGGGTGCGCGCCTCGATGCCGCGGCGGCCCTCGGCGTCTCCTCGGGCTCTCTTGCGCTGCCCGCGCGGCCCCCCGCCGCACCCCCGGTCAGGGCGGCCCCGGCGCCGGTCGTCGCCAAGCCGGCCGTGCAGGCCACGCCAACTCCGGCGTCCACACCCACCCCGGCACCGACGCCCACACCGACGCCCAGCCCCACGCCCTCGCCCACAAGAGCGGCATCCCCGCTCGCTGCTGCCGGGGTCTCGAGCCAGAGGGCAGCCAGCGGCGCCACGGGCAGACCCGCGTCCACCGTCACGACCCAGATGGTTGCGTTCGTGCTGTTCCTCGCATCGGCGGGCGGTGCCAGCGTCGTGTGGATCGCTCGCCGGGTGAGGGTCTAGACCAGGTGCTCGCACCTGGGCCCGCCGGCGTGCGCGGCCTGGGGGCGCTCGTCGGCCACGTTGGACAGGGGGAGCAACTATCCTAGAAGAGCGCACACCGGCGTGGTGCAGGCCGCCGTTGGGGTGGCGATGGGCAGGTGTGCGCGCCGTTGGATCGGGGTCCAGCAGCCCCGGGGGACAGGCCTCCGGGAGACCATCAGACGCCCACGCCGGGAAAACCACACGTGCAAGAGACGATGCCCAGCGCCTCTCAGGCGCCCGAGCCTCCCAATGGCGCAGGCGGGGGCGGCGTCCGGTCGCGCCGCCGGCGCTTGCCGAGGGTTGGGATCGCGCTGGCGGTCTTCGCCGTGCTGGTGGGCATCGCCCTGACGATCCATCTCCACTACGACGTCTTCGTGCCGGGCGAGGCACCGGACGCGGCCTCGCTCATTCATATCAACGGCCCCGTGCAGCGGAGAGCCGGCTCAATCCACCTGACGACGGTCGGCGTGTACTACGGCGTCCGGCTGCCCCAGCTCATCGCCGCCTGGTTCGACTCGACCGCCCAGGTGGTGTCGGAGGCGGCCTACCCCAACGTGCCCGGGCAGGAGGTGCTGGCCATGGACCAGAGCCAGCGCAGCGCCACCCTGGCAGCCTTCTCGGAGCTGGGGAAGTCCAGCCTGCCGAGCAACGGTGCGCTGATCGCCACGATCCAGCCCGGCACCCCGGCCGCGCAACCCGGGTACCTGCAGCCGGGCGACGTGATCACGTCCGCCGATGGGCATCCGATCACCCTGCCGGATCAGCTTGGACCGATCGTGCAGACGCACAAGGCTGGCCAGCCGGTCAGGCTGGAGGTTGTCCGGGACACCACCGCGTCCGCCTGCCCCACCCCGACGAAGACGCTGACCCTGGACGTACCCGTCGTTCAGAACCCGCAGAACACCACCACGCGGATCATCGGGGTCAGCGTCGAGCCGCACTACGTGCTGCCGGTCGACGTCTGCATCAATGCCGGCAACATCGAAGGGCCTTCGGCGGGGCTGTCCTGGGCACTCGAGATCGTCAACGAGCTCGGTCCCAGCGACCTGACCCGGGGCCGGGTGATCGCGGACACGGGCACCATGGGAGAGAACGGCACCGTGGGGGAGATCGGCGGTGTGGCCCAGAAGGAGATCGGAGCGGAGCGCCAGGGCGCGACGATCTTCCTGGTTCCCAAGACGCAGGTCGCAGAGGCCAAGTCGGCTGCCGCCTCCCGGCATTCCAGGATGCGGATCGTCGGTGTCTCCACGCTGCACGAGGCAGTGCAGGTCCTGAGCGCTCCCTGAGGCCTCTCCGAGCCGCCCCTCGAGGCGCCGGAGTAGGAAGTGCGCTGAGGACGAGGATTGCTGAGGACGTCGCCGTAGCGCGTCGTACGCTGACGCCATGAGCTCCTTCGCCGCTCCCCTACACTTCGTCACGACCTTCTTGATGGTAGTCGGCGCGTTCGCGTGCGTCTGGCTCGCCGTCTCACGTCCGGACCTGGCCCCCAGGGGTTGGGCTCGAGTGGTGTTCGGGCTGGGCTGGGCCGTGCTGGGCCTGGCGGAGACGCTGCACGGAGCACAGTTCATGCCCGCCGACTCGCTGACGGGCGTCCTGGGTCTCCGGACGGTTGCCTATTTCCTGTTGCTCATCTCGCTGCTCGTGCCGGTGAGCCCCCTCGACGACGAGCCGCCCCGGCGACCCGGAGGCGACCCCGCCGCACTCGGGGAACGGCCGGAGCCTTCCCCCGGATGGACCCCGCCGGGGGGCGGGGGGAGCCGCTTCTGGGCGGTGAGCGCCACCACCGTCTCCCGGACTGCGGGGCCTGCGGTCCTCGCCCTCACCGCAGCCCTGTTCGCCCTGCGGAGCCGCATCGACGGCGCCCGCCGCCTGGCCCTTGCACTGGGCCTGCTCGGTGCTTCGGAGCTGTTCCTGGCGCGTGCGGGGCAGACCCCGAGCGGCTTTGATGCCACCTGGCTCGCCGGCCACGGGCTCCACCTGCTCGCGGGGCTGGCGCTCGGGTTCTGGCTCTGGCGGGCGTTCCGGGTCTCCGTGCAGGCCCGCATCGTGGCGACGCTCGTCCTTCTGTTGATCATCGTCGTCGCACTGATCTCGGCGACGGTGACGAACGCGTTCGCGCGCAACGTGCGGGATGAAGCTTTCAAGTCGGCGAAGGCCCAGGCGAGCTTCGAGGCGGGCCGCCTGGGGGAGACCGCGCAGGCCCTGCAGTTGATCGCTTCGTTCGCGGCGGTCCTGCCGGTCATCCAGCAACAGTTTGTGGCCGGTGCCCCGCCGAACCTCCTGGCTCTGCAGGCCTATGCCAAGGTGATCCAGAATCCGCCGACGGCGAGCAAGCCGTCGGTGGACTTCGTCGCCTTCCTCGGCCCGGATCAGAACTGTACCGGCCAGGCAAAGTGCGGCGGGGCGGTGCTCGGCATTTCCGCGGACGACCCGGACAAGAGGCCGACCCTGGATACCTCCAACCTCGAGGACATCATCCTTGCCGGGAGCTCCGAGGTCCACAACGCCCTCCAGGGTCACCCCACGGCATCGGTCGACGACATCGGATCCGTGAAGAGCAAGCTCGTGGTCATGGGGGCTGCGCCGGTGAACGAGGGGCCGGCAAGCAGCGGGCCGGTGATCGGGGCCGTGGTGGTGGGCAAGATCGTGAACAGCTCGCTGTTGGGGACCCTCCCGCTGCCGGGCGCCGCGGGGGTCACGGTCGTCGGCAGCCATGGAGAGCTTCTCGGGAGCACCATGCCGGGAGCGGCCGAGGTGGTGCGCTCCCGGCAGAGCCAGATCGTCCGCCAAACCGTGCAGCAGGGCAAGGTCGTCCCGGACGAGGCGTCCGTCGGCAACGCCCGTTACTACGTGGCGGCCGTCCCCATCACTCGCAGCGACGGGGTTCGGGTGGGTGCCCTGCTCGTTTCCGAGCAGCAGACGCTGGCGGCGACCCAGCAGCAGGTGGCGACGAACATCTTCCTCGGCGCGCTGGCCGCAACCCTGTTCGCCGTGGGGGCGGCCTCGATCTCCGGCTCCCGCATCACGCGGCCCATCCGTGAGCTCACGGACGCGGCCGAGCAGGTGCGCAGCGGTGACCTCAAGGCCCGGGTGCCCGTGGTGGAGGCGGACGAGGTCGGGGTGCTGGGCGAGGCCTTCAACCAGATGACGACATCCCTGGAGACGCAGGCTGCCGACCTCCGGGAGGCGACCCTCCAGGAGATTCGCCTCCGCGGCGAGCTCGAGACGATCCTGCAGTCGATGACCGACGGGCTGATCGCGGTGGACCTGGCAGGTCGCGTGGTGACGATCAACCGGGAGGCCGAGCGCATCACCGGTGTCGGCGCGGACTGGGCACGGAACCAGAAGGTCGAACGGGTGCTTGCGGTCGTCGACTCGTCCGGGCAGAACGTCGATCTTCCCGTCTACCGGATGGCGGGAGGATCGGCGGCGGGGTTCATCGCCGCCAACCCCAGCGACGGCCATGGCATCCCCGTCGCGGTCACCTCCGCCCCGATCGCCGACGACCACGGGACGGTCACCGGCGCGGTCGCCGTGCTGCGCGACCTGACGTCCGAGCTCGAGGTCGAGACGATGAAGACCGAATTCCTGTCCAACATCTCGCACGAGCTCAGGACCCCGCTCACCCCGATCAAGGGCTACGCCGACCTGCTCCGCCGCAAGGTTGTCCCGAGGACGAAAGCGATCTCGTTCCTCAATGTCATCGTGGCGTCGACAGAACGGATGGAGCGCATCGTCGACATGCTCGTCGACTTCTCGGCCATGCAGGCCGGCAGGCTCATGGTCCGCACCGGGCCGTTCAACCTCGACCAGGCCACGGCGGAGCTGGTGGGCAAGTGGGAGGAGTCCGCTCCCAAGCACGCCTTCGAGCGGACCGGGTTCGAGTCCCTCCCGCCGGTTGCCGGCGACCCCCGGCTGCTGCCGAGGGCCATCGACGAACTTATCGACAACGCCGTCAAGTTCAGCCCGGACGGGGGCCCTATCGCCATCCACGGCGAGGTCGACACCCGGCAGCCCGGTCGCGTGCGGGTGTCGGTCACCGACCACGGCATCGGGATCACGGCCGGCCAGATGACCCAGATCTTCCAGGACTTTGTCCAAGTGGATGCCTCCGAGACCCGGGCCTTCGGCGGCCTGGGTCTGGGACTCGGTTACGTGCGGCGCATCATCGAGGCCCATGACGGGGAACTGCAGGTCGAGAGTGCACCGGGGCAGGGCTCCAGGTTCTCCTTGCTCATTCCGTTGCAACACCCGGGCGACTTCGGCGGCGTCAAATCGGTCCACAACGAGACCGCACCGATCGCGGTGGTCCCGCTCCGGCGGCGAGGGTTGGGCGCCCGCAGGCCGCCGCCGGAGTGGCGGGGAAGGTGACGCGGGGTCGGATCCCCCGACGCTGCGGAGCGCCTCGGTGGGTTCGGGCGTGTTCGACTGCGGCGGTCGTCACGCTGGCGATGTCGGCCTGCACGCACGCCAGCAGTTCGTCGCCGTTCCCGATGACCCTCCGGGTGAGCCAGGGCAGTGCCACGATCTCCGGGGCTGGAAGCACTCGCAAGGTGACCGGCGAGGTACCGATCGGCGTCGGCTACGACATCACCGTCGACCCGGCCTCACTGGCGGTCCTGCGCCTGGGGAACGGCCGGACGTTCGAGCTCGCCCAGGGCGAGGCATCGGTCACGGGCCCGGACCGCATCCGGCTCGCCAGGGGTGCTGCCCTGGGCGACCTCACGTCGAGGGGCCAGATCGAGACCGACGGCGTCAGTGTCTCCTCGGCGTCGGGGACGTTCCGAGTGACGGTGTCGGGTGCCACGGCCGGCATCGGCGTGTTCTCGGGCCTGGTCACCGTGTCCGTGCCCGGCTCGACGCTTGCGGTGCCGGCGTTCCGGGAGGCGTCGACGGCCTCAGGTGTCCTGCCGGCAGCTCCCAGGCCGCTGGAGATCCTGGCAGGGGGAGACGTCTGGGACCATCGGTACCTGCAGGATGCCATCGATCTCGACGCCCGGCTCGACAGCTTCAGCGGGGGCCTCGATGCGCAGCTCGGGAGCGCCAGCGGCCTCCAATTCTTCCGGCTCGTCACTGCCGACCCGGTGACCCTGGCCCACGTCGGCCCGTTCCTGTCGCAGCCGCGTTCCGACGTGCTGATCGCCCTCGTCCTCGCCGCCGCGAGCTCCCGCTCCGACCCACCCCAGGCAGCGTTCGACAGGATCATGAGCCTGTGGCTGGCGGGGGAGAGCTGGGGCCTTCTGGCGATGGAGTACCACGTGGCGGCACAGGATGTGTTCGCCGGCCTGCTCGCTGCCATCCGCAAGCTCGGCATCACGTTCACGACCCCGACGCCGGGGTTGGCCCCGCTCCCGGGGACGGCCCGGCCGCCTGTGGTCGCGTCGGGTCCCACGCCCAGGGCCCCGCAGGCGCCCCTCGCCGGTGGGACACCCGGTCCAGCCCCGGCACCGACCGCGAGCCCCGCACCCCCGCTCAATCAGGTCCTCGACCCCATCACCACCCTGCTGAGCCAGATCCTGGGGCTCCTTCTCCCGCAGGCGCCCACCTCGACCTCCACCCCGACCAGGTAGCGAGGTTCGTCCGCCATCGCGCACAGGCGCGCGCGAGACGACCAACCTCCCGGGTCATGAAGATTGGTCGCAAAAGACGGGGCCCCGACGATGTCGTCGGTTACGCTTCGTGAGATGGACGCTCCCGAACCGGAAGCATTCCCCGCCGAGCCCTCCGGGGCGTCCCCTGCCGGTCCCGACGCCGCCGCAGCCTTCTTCCGCCAGCTCGGTGAGCAAACCTCCAAGGTCCTCACCGCCGCCGAGGAGGCGGGCCGCGGCATCCGGGAGCAGGCACGCCGCGACGCGGCCGGCATCGTCGCCGAGGCACGGGTCCAGGCCGACGAGCTGGCGCTGGCCGCCGCATCGCAACGGCGGGCGGCGGAGGAGGAGCTACGCCGCTTCCGCGAGGCCCGGACCATCCTCGCCAACCAGATCGAAGACGTGCACCGGCGACTCGAGGAGATCATCCTGCGCCTCCGCACCCCTGTGGAGGCCCCCGAGCCCGCTTCGGGCCCGAACGACCTCCCTCCGGCGCTCGAGGCGGTCCAGACCCCGGCCGGCCTGCAGCTCGTCCCGGCGCCCTCGCGGGAGGCCGGCGAGGGCGAGGCCGAGGCCGTTGAGCCGCAGCCGGTGGCGGGGGAGGCCCGGGTGACGGGGCGCTCGGAGGAGGGCCCCGCCGCGCTGGGCCCGGTTGCCCAGGTGCTCCCGCTCGAGCCGGAAACCGCCCCGGCGGAGCAGGCAGCGGGGCCGGCCGGGGAGCCGGGTGCCCCCCTGGCCGAGCCCGCGTTCGGCGCCCGGGCACAGGCGCTCGACGATGCACCGCTGCTGGCGGGCCGCGTCCTGAAGCGCCTGCTCCAGGAGGACCAGAACGACCTCCTCGACCGCATCCGTCGCCACCGGGGCCGGGGCAGCTTCGAGGACGACATCTTCCCGCCCGCCGTGCAGGTGGAGCGCTTCGTCGAGGGGATGCGCCTCGCCCTCGAGCCGGCTTTCATCGCCGGCCGCAACGCCGGCGGCGGCATCCCGATCGGCGAGCCGCCGGACGTGGTGGGCGCCCTGGTGGCCAAGCAGGTGGTGGCTCCGCTCCGTCGTGACCTGACGCGGATGGTCGAGCCGAGGCTCGCGGCGGGCGACACCGCCACCACGGTGTCGGAGCGTGCGGGCGACGTCTACCGGGTGTGGAAGGGAGTTCGCACCGAGCTGCTCGGCGAAGGCCTCGTCTATGCCGCGTTCCACCATGGCCTCCTCGACGCCTGGCGGGAAACACACGCTCCCGGCAAGCGCTGGTTGATGTCGCCGGACGAGGCGGACTGCCCTCGCGACACCTGCCGTGCCAACGCTGCTGCCGGCGTCGTCGCCGTCGATTCGTCCTTCCCCAGCGGGCATCTGGCCCCGCCGGCCCATGGCGGTTGCACCTGCACGGTGGTGGCGGCAGGGGAGTAGGCTGCGGCCCATGGTCCAGCGGTTGCCCATGCGCCGACGTAACCGTCGGATCCTGCTTGTGGTGGCCGCGCTGGTCCTGCTGTTCCTCATCTCAATCTCCACCATCGTCCGGCTGTACACCGACCTGCAGTGGTACCGGGAGGTCCACTTCACCTCGGTGTTCTGGACGATCCTTCGCTCCGAGGTCGCGCTCGGCCTGGGGCTGGGGATCGTGTTCTTCCTCTTCTGCCTCGCCAACCTGTTCATCGTGGCGAGGCTCATGCCGGTCTACCGGCTGGCGGTCGACCCCAACGACCCTCTCAACCGGTACCGCACCGCCGCCCTGCCCTACATGCCCTGGATCGCGGGCGGCGGCAGCGCCTTCCTGGCCCTGCTCTTCGGGTTCAGCGCCTCCCCGCTCTGGGACCGGCTCGTGCTGGCCCTCCACACCGTTCCCTTCCATACGACCGACCCCGTCTTCCACCGCGACATCAGCTTCTACATCTTCCGGTTGCCCTTCTACCGGTTCCTCTACGGGTGGGCGTTCGCCGCGCTGGTCATCGTCACCCTCGTCGTGGCCGCCGCCCACTACCTGACGGGCGGGATCCGTCCGCAGGCGGCCGCCGACCGGGTCACGCCGCAGGTGAAGGCGCACCTGTCCGTCCTGATCGGACTCATCGCCCTCCTGCGGGCGTGGGGCTACCGGCTGGGGGAGTACAACCTCCTGTACTCGACCCGCGGCAAGATCACGGGGGCCTCGTACACCGACATCCACGCCGAGCTGCCGGCCCTGCGCCTGCTGGTGGTGATCTCGATCATCGGGGCGATCCTGTTCCTGGTGAACATCCGAGTCCGGGGCTGGTACCTGCCGATCGCCGGTGCCGGGCTCTGGTTTCTGACCTCGGTGCTGGCGGCGGGGGTGTACCCCTTCGTCATCCAGCGCTTCGTGGTTGCCCCGGCCCAGCTCCAGAAGGAGACGCCGTACATCCAGCGCAACATCAACGCCACCCGGACGGCCTACGGGATCAACATCACGTCGCAGCCCTATACCGACACGGGGACGATCACGCCCGACGCGATCGCCAAGGAGGGCACGACGCTCAGCAATATCCGGCTCTGGGACCCGGCCACCCTGCAGACCGCCTACCAGACGCTCCAGGAGATCCGGCCCTACTACTCCTTCGTCGACGTGAACCCGGACCGGTACTCCATCGGTGGCAACATCCAGCAGGTCCTCGTGTCGACGCGCGAGCTCAACATCTCCAACCTCAACGGGCAGAGCTGGCAGAGCCAGCACCTGATCTACACCCACGGCTACGGGGTCGTCGCCAGCCCCGCCAACGACAAGACCCCCGAGGGCCAGCCGGTCTTCCTCGTCCAGAACATCCCGCCGACCTCCACGGTCGCCGAGCTCAACGTGACCCAGCCCGACATCTACTTCGGAGAAGGCCAGCTCGGGGACTACTCGTTGGTGGACTCCAAGCAGAAGGAGCTCGACTACTCGACTCCCACCGGCGACGTCTACGCCAACTACCAGGGCAAGGGCGGCGTCCCCGTCTCGGGTCTGTTCTCGAGGCTGATGTATGCGTGGCGGTTCAAGAACATCAACATCCTGATCTCGGGCCTGATCGGCAAGGACACCAGGATCATGTACTACCGCCAGATCCAGGATCGCCTCACGAAGTCGGCTCCCTTCTTGAACTGGGACACCGACCCGTATCCCGCGGTGATCAACGGCAGGGTGGTGTGGGTCGCCGACGGGTACACGGTCTCGTCGATGTACCCCTACTCGGAGCAGACCGACTTCGGCGACCGCACGACGCGAGCGCCACCCGGCAGCCCCCCCGTCACCGGCATCCCCGGGATGAACAACTACGTCCGCAACTCGGTCAAGGCCACCATCGACGCCTACGACGGCACGGTGAAGCTCTACGTCTGGGACCCGAGCGATCCGATGATCCAGGCGTGGAGCAAGGCGTTCCCCAACCTCTTCTCGGATGCCGCCACCATGCCGGCGCCCATCGCCCAGCACGTGCGCTACCCCGAGGACCTCTTCAGCATCCAGACGTTCGCGTACGAGAAGTACCACGTCACCGACCCGGGGACGTTCTTCGCCCAGGGCGACGCGTGGGCGATCCCACCGGATCCCAACCAGCCGAGCGTCACGACGGCGTTGAGTCACGGACAGGAGATCCAGCCCTACTACGTCCTCATGCTGCTCCCCGGCGACACCAGGGCCAGCTATGAGCTCATCCTGCCGATGAACCCGCAGAACAAGCAGAA
Organism: Actinomycetota bacterium; assembly: GCA_036495025.1. GTDB lineage: Bacteria > Actinomycetota > CADDZG01 > JAHWKV01 > JAOPZY01 > JAOPZY01. The sequence goes on from DASXNO010000272.1 coordinate 31,561, forward strand.
CATGATCTCGTTGATCGCGGCGCGCTCGTCGTCGGTCGTCGGTGGCCAGCAGCTCATCGACCTGCATTTCCCGCCCGGCGCGCTCGTCGACGGCGTGGGCCAGGTCCATGCCCGGATCAACGCCAACAAGGACATCTCCACTGCCAAGACCCTGCTGGGCCAGCTGGGGTCGACGGTGTCCTTCGGCAACCTGCTCGTCGTCCCCCTGGCCAACTCGCTGCTCTACGTCGAGCCAATGTTCGTGCAGGCACAGTCCAACGCCGTGCCGCTCCTGGAATACGTGATCACCGCGACCTCCAACAAGGTCGCGTTCAGCACGACGCTGCAGGACTCGCTCAACCTGCTCGTGGGAGGAACGTCCACGGCGCCGACGGGAACCGTCTCCACCATCCCCGGCCAGCCGGGGACCACGACCACGCCGGCCACGAGCGGGTCGGCCCAGAGCCTCGCCCAGCAGGCGCTACAGCATCTGCAGGCCTACCAGCAGGCCGAAGGCAAGGGCGACTTCGCCACGGCCGGCCAGGAGTTGGCCGCCCTCGCCAAGGTGTTGCAGGATGCCGCCTCACCCAGCCCCACCCCGTCGTCCTCGCCCAGCCCTTCGTCCTCGCCCAGCCCGACCCCCTCGCCGTCCAAGAGCTGACCAGGGGGAGGTCAGTCGTCTTTCGCGCGTATGCGCGCGTTGTGCGCCTGACCTCGACCGAGCGCACCTGCAAGACCGAGCGTGATAACCTGTCAACGCGAGGTGGAGCAGTCTGGTAGCTCGTCGGGCTCATAACCCGAAGGTCGCAGGTTCAAATCCTGCCCTCGCAACCACACAAGCCCTGGTCGGGAGCTACTTCCGGCCGGGCCTTTTGCTTGTCCGGCCGCTTGCCGGCGGTTGTGTCAACCCGGTGTCACACCGCCCACGGGTGCGCTCGCACTATGCCGGGATAGGCGATCCGAACCAGGCCGTCAGCGCGCGGTCGAGCCCGAGATGCGTGCTCTCTCCGACCCATGCGACATGGCCGTCGGGCCGGACCAGCACCGCACTGGGCGCAGCGACTGCCCCGATGACCGGCAGCACCCAGTCGCCTGCATAGGACGCCTCGACCAATCGCACTCGATCCGCCCACTGCGCGATGTCAACCCCGTCGGGCTCACCCAAGTTCAGCAGCACAGGGTGCGCGTCGTGCAGCCGGGCGAAGACGCGCGTGGGGCCATCGGCGGTCTGCAGGTCGAGGTCTGGCATACGCCGACCGAGCAGTGGATGTCCTTCGCCGATGTCGTAGTGAACGTCGAGCCCACTGAGCATCCCGGCGAGGTACCTGCGCGGCTCGTCCATGCTCAGCAGCTCACCCAGTTGCTCCCGCAACGCCTGGTGGCGATCATCGGGTGTCAACAGTGCAACCTGGGCCATGGTGTTGCGCAACACCCGCGCACCGACCGGATGCCGCTCGGCGTGATACGTGTCGAGCAGGCTTGCGGGTGATGTTCCCTTGACCACCTGGGCCAGCTTCCAGCCGAGGTTCACCGCATCCTGCACTCCAACGTTCAGCCCCTGTCCGCCCTGTGGCGGATGCACATGCGCGGCGTCCCCGGCCAGCAGCACCCGGCCCTTCCGGTAGGAAACTGCCTGGCGGGTCACGTCGCTGAAGCGCGAGATCCGGGTCGGGCTGTGCGCGCCGTAGTCGGTCCCGTACACCGCGACGAGTGCCGCGCGCAGATCCGACAGAGTGGGCTCGGCCGCGTGTTCGACCTCTCGTTCCTTGACCACGACCCCGAACGGGCCGCCGCCCTCGGCGCGGTTGACGGGGCCGATGCCGCCACCCTCGGGACGCACGCCGATCTGCGGCTCCTCGGTCATCTCGACTTCGGCGATCATCCAGCTGGCCGACGGATCCAACCCGGGGAAGTCGATGCCGGCCAGTTTGCGGATCAGGCTCCCGCCACCGTCGCAGCCGACGAGGTACTGCGCTC